>JAJYMO010000054.1 GCA_021786845.1 Pseudomonadota bacterium
TTGATGTTAGAGCCCAGAATGGCTAAATTTCAGTGGGGGCAGCGCGTTGTTGCCGGGGTTGATCTCGTTAACGATGGTTCCTATCCGGATCGCGAAGCCGATGCCTTGCTGGTCGCACAGGGAAGCATGGGTGAGATTGTCCAGATTGGACAGCATGTTGAGACCGACACCCCAATTTATCTGGTTGAATTCGGCACTGGCAGCCAGGACAGTTGTGTCGTGGGGTGTATGGAAGAAGAAATTATTCCTGCATAGATGAGGGGCGCATCATGGTTGAGGCCATTGTGGATAAGCGCAGCAGAAAGGAAGCGGTTGTACGGGGTGATGCGGGGACACAACCGAATGAATTTGATCGGCATCGCGTTATTCGCATGTTGCGGCAACGGACGCGGTATCGTTATGTCGAGCCTGAAGTAACAGCCATCAATGGCGGCTACCAGATTGTAAGCCCTTGTTGCTCGCGCAATATTCATGCCAGTGGTGGCACCATTGACATTGCCCGCCTGGAATATGTGTATGAAGAAGGCCTGTGGCGTGTGTATTATAAAAATCATGCCTTAAATCAGTGGAAATTGTATTCGGAGGCACCGATGTTGCAAAATTTGCTGATACAGATCAATGAGGACCCGTCGCGGGTATTTTGGCAATGAATATGTCAGCGTCAATTTATGTGGACAACAATGCGACCACGCCTTTGGCACCAGAAGTGTTGTCGGCAATGTGTGCGTGTTTGGCAGATTGTTACGGCAATCCTTCCAGCCAGCATCATGTGGGTGCTGCGGCCAAACAAAGGGTGATGGATGCCCGTGCCAAAGTGGCAGCACTGCTTGGCGCCTCACCTGCAGAAATTGTCTTCACGGCCAGCGCCACCGAGAGCAATCATCTGGCGATACTGGGCGCCTTGGCCCGTGATCCTTCACGAAGGCATGTGGTGACGACGGCGGTGGAACATCCGGCCACGCAAATGTTGCTGACCCGTCTCGCCCATGAAGGGGTGACTGTCAGCGCGATTGGGGTTGACCACAATGGTTTGCCCGATTTGGCTGCGCTGGAAGCGGCGATCACGCCGCACACCGCACTGGTCAGCATGATGTGGGCCAATAATGAAACGGGCGTCGTGTTGCCCGTGGCTGAGGCCGCACAAATTGCGGCAGATCGTGGCGTACTTTTTCACACCGATGCCGTGCAGGCGGTTGGCCGTGTGCCTGTGAATATGCACCACATACCAGCAGATTTGCTGTCTTTGTCGGGTCACAAATTACACGCGGCCAAGGGCGTTGGTGTGCTTTTTATTCGCAAGGGATGTCAGTTGCCACCGCTGTTATGGGGGCACCAGGAACGAGGTCGGCGCGGCGGCACTGAGAATGTTGCGGCCATTGTTGGACTGGGCGTGGCGGCCGGGCTGGCACTGGAAAGTTTGGTGCAGGATGCCCATGGGATGGCGGCATTACGGGATCAATTGGAACAGGGGTTATTGCAACAACTGCCCTTTGCACAGGTGAATGGCGACGGCGTTCCGCGTTTAGCCAATACCTGCAATATCCGTTTTGGCGACATTGATGCTGAAATAATTCTGAACAAGCTGGATAAGGCAAATATCTGCGCCTCCAGCGGGTCGGCATGTACGGCAGGGGGAACCGAACCTTCGCAGGTGTTGCTGTCCATGGGGCAAACACGGGCGGCAGCCCTGGCTGCAGTGCGTTTTTCCCTGAGTCGCTATAACACTGAATATGAGGTGGCGCATCTCATCAAAGTGGTACCTGAAATCGTGCGGCCACTTGCCAGAATGGCGGCGTAAATTGCATCATTAACCGGATTGGAATGACATGAAAATTATGATACGTAAAAATGCTGCGGGGGAATTGTCCGCCTATGTCCCCAAGAAGGATCTGGAAGAACCGATTTCCTCGATGGAGAAACCTGATATGTGGGGAGGTATGATTACACTGGCCAATGGCTGGCAACTAGCGCTGCCCGAAATGGCCGCTGACACCCGGCTACCGATTACTATTGACGTGCGCAAAGTGAATGAAAGTGAGTGACTGACATGGGTATCCTGCCTGAACAACTGGAAAACTTGTCCGCGCTGCTGGTGGCTTTGCCTCAGGGAGAAAACCCCGTCCCTGCGGTACGCAGCCGGTTTCCCGACATTTCGGTGTCGCGTTGCCCGGATGAAGACATGCGCGATGAAATTCCTTTCCTGCGCAAAGGAAATTATGACGTATTTTTGGTGGATACCAGCAATCATTGCTGGCGCATTGTCGATGAACTTGCTACGGCCAGCGGCGTGATCCTTGCTGAGCTAAGTAATGAATAAGTAAACCTTCATTTGAACGGGATTCATTATGGACGAAGACTGGATCACACTGACTGACCCCGACATCAGCACACATGAGATGGAGGCCGTCATCAATGTTTTGAAGTCGTCCCGCTTGTCGGCCGGGCCGGTGGTGGAACAATTTGAAGCGGCTTTTGCAGAAAGTCTTGGGCGCAGTTACGGCATCGCGGTCGCCAGCGGTACGACAGGCTTGATGGTCAGTTTAAGGGCGCTGGGTATTGGTCCCGGCGATGAAGTCATCACCAGCGCCTATTCATGGCATCAAATTGTTCATGCCATCGTGTTGGTGGGCGCGGTTCCCGTGTTTGCGGACATTGATTATTGGTCCGGTACTTTGTCGGTGGAAAAAGCCGCCGCCAAAATCACCCCCAAAACCCGCGCCATCATTGCCGGCAATACCAATGGCCACCCAGCAAGCTGGGCGCCATTCCGTGCGTTGGCGAATCAGCACGGCATTGTTCTGATTGAGGACTCCACTGAAGCCATCGGCTCGCTTTATCAGGGGCAGCTGGTAGGGACGTTTGGCGATTTGTCCCTGTTTGATTTTTCTCAGCCTTCAGCGCTGGTGTGTGGCGAAGGGGCGATGATTGTGACCGACGACCATGAGCTTGCCAGTGAATTGCGTTATCACTGCAATCGGGGTTTGGATGAGCGTTTCTCTATTGCCATTGCCAGTCGTGTGCCGTACCAGGCCGCGATGAGTGATATCAGTGCGGCACTGGGATTGGCGCAACTGGAAAGACTGGATGAGATGCTGGCCCGGCGTAAGCGTGTAGAAGGGTTTTACGCAGAGCATATTCTGGCCTTTGAAGGGATTAAACCTTCCTATGTGGCACCTGAGGTGGACGAAGTGCACTGGATGAGTTATGTCATCCATCTTGGCACCCGTTTTACACGCAGTGGTCGTAACCAGATTGTGGATGATCTGGCCACAGAACAGGTTGAAGTGTTGGCCTACTGTAATCCGCTGCACATGCAGTATTTTTACAGCACGCTGGGGTACAGGAAAGGTGATTTGTTTGTGACGGAGAAAGTGGCTGACCGTTCGCTGGCACTGCCGTTCCACGCCCATCTGGACAGCGATACGGTCAGTTTTATTGTGAAAACCACCAAAGATTCGTCCGTGAATGTGGGTGCTGGCGCGGCCATATATTGAAACGATTTCAACACAACCATTAACAACCGAGGACATCACGATGACAACGCAAACGAAACTTCCCCCGCAACTCACAGCCGGTTTGATCAGTGGGCATGTGATCCCATATTTCGGCCCTGGCGTACTGGATTTGATCCCCGGTGGTTCGCCTGTGCCTGCTGCGCCAGAGGCTTTGGCCGCCATCCTCACCGCCAAAGTTACCGTGCCGCACAAGATCCGCAACCGTTTGACTGCCGCAGCGCAATTCATTGAGAATTTTAAGCACAGGAAGACACTCACCATTTTGATGAGCGAAGCCTTTGCACCCAGGGTAACACCCTCGCCCCTGCATGCCTGGGTCGCATCATTAACCAGGTTACCGCTGTGGGTCGATGCCTGGTATGACGATGCCACATACAATGCATTGTCCGGGCGCAGTGATTGGGGACAGGTACAAGGGCTGTCACAATCCGAGCATTTTGGCACCTGGACAGGCTATTATGATTCGCTCAATATCCCTGTTACCGGGGACGAAGCGGCAAGCTGGAACACGCTGCTTTACAAGCCGATTGGCGGTGCGCGTCCTGCCAGCAATTACCTGGTGTCCGATACGGATTATGTCGAAGTGCTCACCGAAATCGACATTCAGACGCCCATCCCGGCCAAGGTGCAGGAAATTCGTACCGGTCGGCATTTTTTGTTTCTCGGTTGCCGTTTTAATGACCAGTTACAACGCACTTTTGCCCGCCAAATCATGAAACGATCTTCGGACCATCATTGGGCGGTGTTGCCGGGAGAACTCACCCGCAATGAATTACGCTTTCTTGAAGAGCAAAATATTCAGCACATTAATATGCCGCTGGAACAATTCGTCGCGTTATTAACAGACGAAAAACAAATCGTGAATCAATAATTTTTCAACTTAAACAAGGAGTGTTTGTCATGCCCGTATTAACCCTGCAACCCAGTGGGAAAACCATCGAAGTCGAATCCGGTAAAAGCCTGCTTTCGGCCATACTCGCCGTGGGAGAATCGATTTTGCATAAATGTGAAGGCAAAGCCGAATGTGGCTCATGTCATATTTATGTCAAGGAAGGGCGTAAAACCCTGTCGAAAATTCAGCGTGCAGAAAATGAAAAGCTCGACAGCATCGTTGGCGTGAGTTCCAATTCCCGGCTTGCTTGCCAGACGCTGATGGGTACAGAGAACATTACGGTGGAATTGCTCAGTTTTGTTTGAGTGATTCAACACATCACTACACATTCTTTCCGCCGTCTCTTGCTGCGGCAAACGATATCCACTGGCCTTCATGCCGGTGGACAGGCACGTTCGTTATTAAAATTCCTTGCTGGTTTAAGACACAGCCTTAAGGACGGTAACCCTATTGCTTGACCACAGGTTGCGGCAGGTTTTTATTGTTAATTGGTTGGGACCGGCAGCGTAAATTGAATTGCTGGACGAGATTTAAGATTCTGCGCGTGAAGCCATAGCGCTGTAAGTTGTCATTTAAATAAAATCAGTTTATTATACAGCGGATTGCTGCCGGTGTATGGTCGGGAAATACACATAAAGCGGTGGGAAATTTATCGTTTGGTGCCTCCAAGCCAGGGTTTCTGGATTTGCAGGTCACTAAAACAACTTGAATTTGGCGGATTTGTGGAACCGCGATAATGAAAAGAACACGACAACACCGCCTGCGCGTACGCATCAGTGAATTTCGGCTACCACCTATTGAAGATGGGCTGGTTTTGGGAAATCGCGCCCCCATTGGTCATATCGCCGTCGGTAAGGCGTTAGATCTTTTATCCTCCACAGCTTATGAGCACATTTCCATTACCGATGATGTCATCAGTGATATTTTGATTCGGAGTGCCGTGCTGCGCAAGATCAGTGCTGAAGCCATCGTCGCGTTCGTGCTCAGGGAAATTAAACCGCTGATGGGCCCTGATGAGATTCTGCACCTGAATCTGGATGTCGAGTTGCTGATTGAGGATAATCAGGCATGAATGCTGTTTTGCGCATTGGTGAAGCGATGTGCAGTCGGGTTATTCGGGTTTTTGAGCTGCAGCGGTTTCAGGATATTCCCGTAGAGAATGGGATACGTTCTTCCGAAGCATATGCCGTTTTTAATGAAGATGAGCAGTTTCTGGGTTTGGTGATTGCCTGTGAAGCGTTACTATTTCCGAACCGGATTTTTGCTGACCTGATCACTCGCCGCCAGCCGGAACCTTTGGTGGATAATGCGCCTTTGGCGACCGCAATCGATTTTTTTAACCGGGAAAAACTCGATTATGCTGCAGTTCAGGACCAAAGCGGTCACTATTTTGGTGTTATTTCGCGCTATTCCTTGTTCAATGCGCTTTTTGAGTATGAACGCAAACTTCTTGATGAGCGCGCCGAACTGGTTGCACGGCTTGAACGCGAACTCACCTACCATAAAATCGCTACGGCGGTTTTCAATGCCACGTCAGAAGGGATTTTTGTTGTCGGCGCGGATCAAGTCATCCAGCAGGTGAACGCGGCATTTTGTAAAATAACGGGGTATACCCCGGATGAAGTGCTGGGAAAAACACCGCGTATTTTGTCCTCAGGGCGTCAGGATAAGGCGTTCTATGCCCAAATGTTGGGTGCTCTGCAAAACTACGGCGTTTGGCAGGGTGAGATCTGGAACAAACGCAAGAACGGGGAAATTTATCCGGAGTGGTTGGTTATCAACAGCCTGCTTGATGCACAGGACGAGGTTGAAAATTATGTCGGGGTGTTCTCGGATATCAGCACACACAAAGACATGCAGAATAATCTGCACAGACTTGCCTATTACGACCCGCTCACTTCGCTGGCTAACCGCACGCTGCTGTTCGATCGTCTTAATCACGCAATCACCCGATCACAGCGTCAACAAACCATGTTGGCGGTATGCATCATAGATCTGGACGAATTCAAACCTGTGAATGACCGTTATGGGCATGACACAGGCGACATGCTGCTGGTTGAGGTGGCGAAGCGATTAACCGCCGTGATCCGGGGTGAGGATACTGCGGCCCGTTTGGGTGGCGATGAATTTGTGTTGTTGTTGGGCGACATTGGCGATATCAATGAGCTTGATTTAATCCTGAATCGGGTTCTGGTCACGTTATCGGAACCCTATTTGATCGATAACAAATGTCTTGCGTTATCCGCCAGCATCGGTACTGCGCTCTATCCCAAAGATCATGAAGATGCGGATACCTTGTTACGCCATGCCGACCAGGCGATGTACCAGGCCAAACAGTGTGGACGTAACCGGCACCAGATGTTCGATGTCTCATTGGACGCGAAAATTAAATCTACCCATCAAACCGTCAACAGGGTGAAGAAAGCGTTGCTTGATCATGAGATGGTGCTGTACTACCAACCCAAGGTCAACATGCGCATGGGGACGATTGTGGGCATGGAGGCCCTGTTACGCTGGCAACACGCCACGCAAGGTTTAATCCCCCCCTTGGACTTCCTGCCCCAGGTAGAAAAGACTGACTTGATTACTGATATTGGGGTATGGGTGATGGGTCAAGCCATGCAACAAATTGCTGCATGGCATAAAGCCGGGAAGTCGTGGGTGGTCAGTGTGAATATTGCGGCATTGCATTTTCACAGCGGTGTTTTTTTACAACACCTCAAAGACGCGCTGGCCCGTTATCCTGATGTGCCGCCCAGTTTACTCGAAATCGAAATACTGGAATCCGTTGCCCTGGGTGATATCAACCAGATCAATCAACTGATACGTGATTGTCAGGCGCTGGGAGTGAGTTTCTCATTAGATGATTTTGGAACAGGTTACTCTTCATTGAGTTATTTAAAACAGTTGCCCGCTGAAACCATTAAAATCGACCAATCGTTTGTGCATGATATATTGACGGATAAAGACGATTTAACCATGGTCGAAGCGGTCATTAACATGGGGAAAGTATTTAATCGTCAGGTCATTGCTGAGGGAGTGGAAACGTCCGAACATGGTGTGTTGCTGATGCGCCTGGGTTGCGATCTGGCACAGGGTTATGGCATTGCCAGGCCTATGCCCGCAGCGCAAGTGCTGGGTTGGGCAGACAACTATGTGGCTGATCCCGATTGGCTGATGTGGGCCAATATGGATTGGGAACCTGATGATTTTCCGCTGCTGCTCGCGCAGCATAATCATCTTAAATGGGTCACCAGTCTGGTGATGTGGGTTGAGCACAAAAAAGAAATGACACTCACTGAAGCTGAAGTTACTGATCCGCGCCAATGTCGATTCGGTCATTGGTACTATGGTCATGGTACTGAATGCTATGGTCAATTGAGCGAATTTATTTCGATTGAACCCTTGCATAATCAAGTGCATGAAATGGGTAAGGCTATTTTGCAGGCAGGTAAAAGCGGTGACAAGAAAACAGCGAAGGTCCTGTGTGGGGAATTACTCACGATCCAGCGTGTTGTTTTGGCGCAGTTTGCGCAGTTACAAAAAGCAGTGAGCTTGGATAATAAGACCACAGATTATTAACAGGTCAACGGATTTTTTTGGGAAAGGGCGTATCGCCCTTTTGCCAACCGAAACATTTCACGCATTGATTTTCTTCGGTGCATCGAACTTCTTCCGCTTTGAAATTCTGCACGATGATCGCATTCCCATGCTTTTTGTCTTGCTGATTTAACTGCCCCCGGCTTTTAGGCCAGTGACCTGATTTATCCAGGACAATTGTCCGGAAAATTCGGGTCTGGATGTATCAAATCCTACAATACCAACAATCGTCACCCGCCGAATAATTTATAAATTTAATATTAAAAATCATATTGTTGTTTGGTTTAAATTGAGCCTGGTATGTAACTTGCTGAGAGTGTCTCGTACCGATGGTTATCCGACACACATTCATTTGCGATCTCAGGACATCATGACTAAAGCACCGATCTATCTTGACTATTCCGCAACCACCCCGGTTGATCCGCGCGTTGCGCAGAAAATGATTCCTTATTTGACCGAGATGTTCGGCAATCCGGCCAGTCGTTCCCACGCTTACGGTTGGGATGCCGATAAAGCGGTAGAGGACGCGCGCGAACAGGTGGCCAAACTGGTTGGTGCAGATCCCAGGGAAATTGTTTGGACTTCGGGTGCTACGGAATCCAATAACCTTGCCCTCAAAGGCGCGGCACACTTTTATCAGGGCAAGGGCAAGCACCTCATCACGGTCAAAACGGAACACAAGGCCATTCTTGACACCTGTCGTGAATTGGAGCGGGAAGGTTTTGAAGTGACCTATCTGGACCCGCGTGAAGATGGCCTGCTGGATTTGGAGGTGTTCAAGCAGGCCTTGCGTCCGGACACTATTCTGGTTTCGGTGATGGCGGTCAACAATGAAATCGGCGTGATTCAACCAATCGCCGAATTGGGGCAAATATGCCGCGACAACGGCACCCTGTTTCATGTGGATGCCGCACAGGCCACAGGTAAAATGGTCATTGATTTGCGCCAGCTTAAAGTCGATTTGATGTCTTTTTCGGCGCACAAAACCTATGGACCCAAAGGCATCGGCGCATTGTACGTGCGCCGCAAGCCACGGGTGCGGCTGGAGGCGCACATGCACGGTGGCGGCCATGAACGCGGCATGAGGTCAGGCACCCTGGCGACCCACCAAATTGTGGGCATGGGCGAAGCCTTCAGTCTGGCGGGCGAAGAAATGGCCGTGGAAAATGAGCGCATACGCGCCTTACGTGATCGCTTGCTGGCCGGGTTGATGACCATGGAAGAAGTCTATGTGAATGGCGACATGACGAATCGCGTCCCGCATAACCTCAATATCAGTTTTAACTATGTGGAAGGCGAATCACTGCTGATGGCGATTAAGGAAGTGGCTGTGTCCAGTGGTTCGGCATGTACTTCCGCCAGTCTGGAACCCTCTTATGTGTTGCGTGCGCTGGGACGCAATGACGAATTGGCTCACAGCTCGATCCGCTTTACGCTAGGTCGGTTTACCACTGTGGAAGACATTGATTTTACGATCCAGCTCATTAAAGACAAAGTAAGCAGTCTGCGTGAATTGTCTCCATTGTGGGAAATGTATCAGGACGGCATCGACATCAATTCAGTGCAATGGGCAGCACATTAACGAGCCCCAGGGAGAACACCATGTCATACAGCGACAAACTCATCGACCATTACGAAAACCCCCGCAATGTGGGCACCTTTGACAAAGACGACGACAGTGTCGCCACCGGCATGGTGGGCGCACCGGCATGCGGCGACGTGATGAAATTGCAGATTAAAGTCAACGCCGATGGCGTGATTGAAGATGCAAAATTCAAGACCTACGGTTGCGGATCGGCCATTGCATCCAGTTCGCTGGTGACCGAATGGGTGAAAGGCAAAACACTGGAGCAAGCGCTAGAAATCAAAAACACCGCCATTGCTGAAGAACTTGCGCTGCCACCAGTCAAAATACATTGCTCCATTCTGGCGGAAGACGCCATCAAGGCCGCTGTGGCCGATTTTCGTTCCAAACATGAGGCCGGTGAAATCAGCCAGCCCATTTGTTCACCTGCCGCGACGCATTAACGACACCTTCTTTTACCCCAGGAGTTCACCATGTTAGAAGCCATGACCGAAACTGCCCAATTAGAAACCATGACTGATTTTCCCACCCCGATTCAATTTTCAGAAAGTGCTGCGTTGAAAGTCAAAGACATGATTGTCGAAGAGGGAAATAACAAACTTAATTTGCGCGTGTATGTCTCCGGTGGCGGCTGCTCCGGTTTTCAATACGGCTTTGCCTTTGATGAAAGTCTTAATGAAGACGATACGCGTATCGAAAAGCACGGTGTCATGCTGGTCGTGGATGCGGTCAGCTTCCAGTACCTGGCTGGCGCCGAAATTGATTATGAAGATGGCCTTGAAGGCGCACGCTTTCTAATCAAAAATCCGAATGCGGCTTCCACCTGTGGCTGTGGTAGCTCATTTTCAATGTGAGAACCCTGCATCTGAGGAGAAGATTATGTCTGTCACTTTGACTGAACGCGCTGCGCAACGCATCAGCAATTTTATTGAAAAACGCGGCAAGGGGGTCGGTTTACGTTTGGCGGTTAAAACCAGCGGTTGCTCAGGACTGGCCTATGCCATCGAATTTGCGGATGAATCCGCACCCGACGACCTGTTGTTCGAGAGCCATGGGGTCACAGTGCTCATTGATCCAAAAAGCCATGTTTTTCTTGCTGGCACCGAACTCGATTTTGTACGTGAAGGATTGAATGAAGGTTTCAAATTCAATAACCCCAACGTGAAAGACCAATGTGGTTGCGGTGAAAGCTTTAAAGTTTAACCTGAATAATTATTTTTCTGTTTATTGACACCTGATCCGGAATTCAATCATGGCACTGCTACAGATCTCCGAACCCGGCCTGTCCGCCGCCCCCCATCAACACCGTTTGGCGGTCGGCATTGATTTGGGCACCACCAATTCGCTGGTGGCCAGCGTCATCAGCGGCACGGCCGCCGTCCTGCGCGATGAAGTGGGCCGCAGTTTGTTGCCCTCTGTGGTGCATTATCTGGCAGATGGACAGGTCGAGACCGGTCACATTGCGCTGGCGCAACAAACTGATGATGCGCCCAATACCATTGCTTCGGCCAAACGGCTTATGGGGCGGGGATTGTCGGACGTGGTTGATCAACATCAAATTCCGTATCGCCTGATTGATACCCCTGGCATGGTCAGTATTGCCACCACAGCCGGACCAAAATCACCGGTCGAGATTGGTGCCGAGATCCTTAAAGCCCTGCGTTTGCGCGCTGAGGCCGCGTTAGGTGGGGAATTGACCGGTGCGGTCATCACCGTGCCGGCCTATTTTGACGATGCACAACGGCAAGCCACCAAGGATGCAGCACGGCTCGCCGGATTAACGGTATTGCGTCTGCTCAACGAACCCACCGCCGCCGCAATTGCCTACGGTCTGGACAATGCTGCCGAAGGCATTTATGCGGTTTATGACCTCGGCGGCGGCACCTTCGATATTTCCATCCTGAAACTGTCGCGCGGCATTTTCGAAGTGCTGTCCACCAACGGCGACTCTGCGCTGGGCGGTGACGATTTCGACCGCGCCATCGCCGGCTGGGTCATGGCGCAACTGGCGTTGCCCCCGCTGGATGCCCATGACATGCAGCACTTGCTGACGCAAGCGCGTGCCGCCAAAGAGGCATTATCGGTTGAGACAGTGGCCCGGATTCAGGTCGGGTTAAGCCATGGCGGCACCATTGATACGCTGCTCAATTGCGACACGTTTGAAAGCATTACGGCGGAACTGGTGGCCCGCACGCTCAAACCGACACGCAAGGCTTTGCGCGATGCCAAATTGAACATCGATGCGGTGAAAGGCGTGGTGCTGGTGGGCGGTTCCACACGCACGCTTCAAGTGCGTCGGGCCGTGGCGGATTTTTTCAAGCAAACGCCCCTCAGCGATGTGGACCCCGATCAGGTGGTCGCGCTGGGCGCAGCGATGCAGGCCAACGTGCTGGCGGGCAATCGCGGCAATGACGACTGGTTATTGCTGGACATCAATCCGCTGTCGCTGGGGATTGAAACCATGGGCGGTCTGGTGGAAAAAATTATTCCGCGCAACGCCACCATACCGATTGCACAGGCACAGGAATTCACCACGTTCAAGGATGGGCAGACAGCGATGAGTTTCCACGTGCTGCAAGGCGAACGTGAGCTGGTGTCGGATTGCCGTTCGCTGGCGCGCTTCGAGCTGCGTGGCATTCCGGCCATGGTGGCCGGTGCTGCACGCATTCGGGTCACGCTGCAAGTCGATGCAGACGGATTATTGAGCGTCAGTGCGCGCGAGCAAAGCACGGGGATAGAAACCTCGGTCATCGTCAAACCTTCATACGGACTGAGTGACACGCACATCGCACAAATGCTGCAGGATGCCTACGGCAAAGCCGATAGCGACATGCAGGTGCGCATGTTGCGCGAGGCGCAGGTGGATGCGCGTCGCCTGCTGGACGCCACGGATGCCGCCATGCATCAGGATGGCGATATGTTGCTTACGCCCACTGAACGCCAGCTGCTCAGCCATGCGATGTACGCGCTGGCCGAAGTCCTCGAAACAGGCGGGGCGGACAGCCTGAAAGCAGTCAAACTGGCCAGCGAAACACTTAATCAGGCCACGCAAAACTTTGCGGCACGGCGTATGGATGCGAGCATACAACGGGCGCTGACCGGCCATAAGCTGACCGAACTGGGCTGATTCACCCGGACAGCCGGATCAACTCATTTGAGTAAAACAGAATTATCGGGATAGGGAAAAACACCATGCCTCACATTACCGTTCTGCCCCATGAAATCCTTTGCCCCGGTGGCACGTCTTTCGACGTCAAAGCAGGCGGCTTCCTGTGCGATGCGCTGCTCAAACACGACATTGAACTGGAACACGCGTGCGAAAAATCCTGCGCCTGCGCCACCTGTCACGTGATTATTCGCGAGGGACTTGCTTCGCTGACCCCTGCTAACGAAGATGAAGAGGATCAACTCGATAAAGCCTGGGGCTTGACGCCCTTGTCTCGCCTGGCTTGCCAGGTGGTGTTGCGGCAAAATGATCTGGTCATCGAATTGCCGCGATATACGCTCAATCTGGCGCAGGAAGCGCATTGAATCTGGCCTGGATAGATCAGGTAGCTGAGGGGGCGAAATCTAGTAGTCCTGGTTTTCTGGGGAAAATGGCGCTACGCGCAATATTATTGCTTTTTATCTCGCATTTTATTGCCTTCATTTACTGCATTGCTTAACGCGCTTGACAATTCAGCAGCAAACGGTATTGGCATAATAATTGAGGCAGATGGCATGATCGTTCCTTGAGGTGTCTCCCAGCCAACGGAAAGTCGCACTTGATAACCATCGCTATCAACTTTCAGCAATTGATCAACAATCAGCACTTGATGCCCAACATGCAGGGCAGCCTTCTTTTGATTCTCTACCGCAGTGTTAATTATTTCATTTTTCATAATCATTCCTCAGTGATTGTATGGTTGAATTAATTTTTCAAGATCAGGCTGTTGCTGAAAATTCTGCGTATCCTGCGTTTGAGTAAAAATATTTGAGGTTATACCGAGCATCGGTTCATTCATTTGGAAAGTGCCGGATATCGGGTAGTGAGTAAGATCCGTCTTTGCAGATTGTTGAGGTGTCTGAATATCCATTTTAACTATATTGGTTAAATATTGATTAAGGCTCAAGCCAAGCGAGGAAGCTTTTTGTGCGGCTTGTTTATGTAATTCTGGCCCAACACGTACATTAAATGTACCACTATAGGATTTATTAGGGGGCTTTCCGACACACTTACAATGCTCAAGGTATCTGTCAACAGCGGCTATAAATGCGGAATTAAGTTCAGCGACGGTATTGCCCTCATAAGAAATCAAGTCATCGATAAAACGGATGCGCCCAAAGAGGCACTCGTCCTCAACGCTCGCCTCTATCGATCCTGCAAAGCCATTGTAGATCAGATCTTTTTGATCAGTCATTTTTATTTCCCTCAATAATTTGCAAGGCTTCTTTTGCCATATTTATTTGATAACGCTTCAAAATTCCAGAAGGGTGAGTTTTTGACATGTGGAAAATGTAGCCACTTGGATGCTCAAAAGCGTAATGCGAGCCACCTCCACATGCTTCTTTGAATCCGGCATCTCTCATGATTGCTAGCAAATCTTCCCAACGAAAATTATTTGGTGGCGGTATTGAAAACAATGCCAACCTCCTTTTGTTACTTTTGGTCATCCATCGTATCCCATAATATGAATACTCGCAACTGAAAATTAGTTGCAAATCGCGTTGGTTAACAGATTTTTTATTTTGCTAAATAAACTCTAACATATGGCAGCTCTAATGGCCGTTCTATACTGGCCAAGCTAATTTGCAAATCAAAAGCTGTGGTTTTAACGGAATTCTGCTCATCACCGTTGAGTTTAGCGAGACTGTCAGTGAAGGTGTCGGCAATGAGAAAGTCCATCAATCTTCCTTGTCCGACGATCTGGTGGGCAGCTGCTTCACCATGCGGTCAAAATCCGATTCAAAACGCTGGTCGTCCAACACCCGAAACTTGCCGAATTCCTGTTCGGCGTGGGATTTGGCCAATTCAGCAGTCACCTTGCCTGCGCCGTTTAAAATCTCACGATCGTTCAGTGTCAAAAACCCTTCCAGTTTGTCGATCCAATCCTGCATGGTCATGGCGATGCGCCGCACTGCCTGACCTTCAGCAAAAACCAGATATTGCTCGACCAAGTTATTCAGCGCGTGCAATTCTTCCTCGTTCAGGTAATTCTTGGCAATGCTTACATCAGTTTTACGGATGCGAGCGCCATCCCAATTTGTCAGCCCCATATTTGGCTGGTTGCTGTCAGCTCGGGAAATAATCAACTCGGCGGCTGTACGACCATGGATGGCAAAATGTACCTTGTTCTGCACCGTGGCAAAGAAGGTTTGAGTGAGCGCATGGTTGGCATCGTAATCCATACTGGTGGCATAAATATCGGTTATTTTCTGGTAAAAGCGCCGCTCACTGGTGCGAATATCTTGCAGGCGACGGGTCAGCTCGTCGAAATAATCCCACCCTTGGCCAGGATTTTTCAGCCGCTCGTCATCCAGCACAAACCCCTTGACGATGTACTCCTTCAGCTTGTCGTTGGCCCATTGACGGAAACGCACACCGACTGGGCTGCGTACCCGGAAACCCAAGGCCAGCACCATGTCGAGGTTGTAGTGTTCAACCTCACGGGCCACATCACGACCTCCCTCGGGTTGAACTGTTCGGAATAACCGAACAGTTGCCACAGGTGTCAGTTCACCATCTTCAAAGATGTGCTTGATGTGCTCGCTGATCGTACCCTTGGCTTTTCCGAACAACTCAGTCAACTGCTTCTGGCTTAGCCAAAGGGTTTCTGCATCCAGCATCACGTCAATGCGGGTGGCGCCGTCTTCGCTTTGATAGATCAAAAATTGCTGCTGTTCGCTCATTGCGTTACCCTGTTTGCTGCGCCTTTTCGCCGGTTCGTGATGCTTTGAATAAGCTTCCGCAAATCCCATAGCATCTGAAATTTTTTTCTTCGCTCTCAATAAAACCTACTGTGGCGCCTCTTCCCGTAACGCCAGACCGAGATTTTGCAGCATGGGGGCATTTTCGGCACCCAGGTATTCGGCGTATTCCGTCGGGCTGGCATTAAAGTGCTGGTGCCAGGCCCATCTTGGCACGAGGACCGCATCACCGGATTCCCAATCGATACGGTTTCCTTCAACCATGCTGTACCCGGAGCCTTTCAACACATAGATGATGGTCTCATAGGTATGACGGTGTTTGCGTGTGTGTCCGCCAGCCGGAATGCCGCCGATGGATACGCTGACCGACTTGCTTGGAAGATCCACGATGTGCACCGGGTGCGAACGGTTATCCGAGAATGACGCATTGGCCTGATTTTTGGTGCCGGTCACATTCTTGTGGATAAGCGGCCTGTCCGGTTTTGCCACGTCGAGCGTGGAAGCGGTCTCGCCAAAATCACGTGATGAATAGATATAGTCATCCGGTTTCATCATTATTTCCTTTCTGGTCATGTCATGGATGGGGTTCAAAAATGGGTAAGCGTTTGCCAAAAATCAGGGTGCGCACATCATACAAAAAACTGGAGTCATTTCAGCGAAATAGCGCCACCAAGCATCCTGCCGGATTCACGTGATTAAACCGGCTTGATTGCCATCGCCCTGGCTTGTAACGCATCAAAGAAAGCGGCCCTCAAATTCAGCGCTGCCAGCATGCCCTCGCGGATCTGTTCCCGTTCTTCTTCACTGGCGGCATAATCCAGGGTGATGTTTAACAGGGTATCCCCATGTTGGTCATCGAGGGTGGCATGGAGGTCGAAAAATACGCGGTCGCGCAAAGCAATATCCAGATGCCGTTCCATTGCCCGAATCAGTTGCTGGTAGATATACTTGACGATATTTTCAGTTCCGAGCCCCATTGCACCCAGTGCTTGGGCAGGCCCTTTCCTGAAGCACAATGAGAAAAACTGGTCACGCCAATGGATGGCTGCTTCCGCGTAGGGTGTTCTCCGCCGATATGCTTCGTTAACACCCGCCGCATTCAGGTAGCGCAAAAATAATTCAGTATGCGGAACGCCGTCAACCCATGCCTGCTCAATGCCCATGCTGGCGAGAAGCGCCACATTTTCAGCGTCAATTTTGCCGCTTTCTTCCACCAGATTCTGCAAAAGCGCTTTTCGGTGCGGATCATGCGTCATTTGAGCGATGGTGGCCGTGAGGTAACGAATAAAATCGAAAGAATAAGCCGAATACTGGAACACAAAGTCAGTGAGCGCCCACTGAATATCTGGTACATCTGCTGCGACAAGCTGGTGTAAATAAGGATGATTCACTGCGCGATGCTGGCGCGCTTCTTTCTCCAGCGCACGAACAAACACCAGCCCGTCTGAAACCTGAATCTGACTACACATCCACAACTCCACCGTATCGAGATAAACCATATTGTACTTGAATCCATCAGATTGGACTTGCCGTGCAACGCATCATTTTGTGTGCCTGCACTTCTGTTGCAAACCCGACAAATCTGACATCTCGCTGGTGTTTTTTTCAAGTCATCCACAACCAATGTCTGTAACCAAATAATAAATAACAACTAAATACAAGTCACGCAGGTTGGCACGGCTATTGCTCATTAAGGGTGAGCGTCTTATTCGGTATACACCCAATGGAATCCACTGACACCATGATTACGATTAATGATACGACCCTGCGCGATGGTGAACAAACGGCCGGTGTGGCATTCAGCGCTGAAGAAAAAATTGCCATTGCCGAAGCGCTTGCACAAGCAGGGGTACCGGAGATGGAAATCGGTATTCCGGTTATGGGTCCTTCCGAGATTGAATTGATCCAGGCCATTGCCGGTTTGCATCTGCCATCCCGCCTGATGGCGTGGGGGCGTATGTGTGAAGTGGATCTCCAGGCGCTGTCCGGTTGCCATGTGGACATGGTGAATTTGTCTATTCCGGTTTCCGATATTCAAATTCAGCACAAATTGGGACGTGATCGCGATTGGGTGCTGGACCAAATTCGTCACTTTGTACCTCGCGCACTGGATATGGGATTCGAAGTGTGTGTCGGCGGTGAGGATGCTTCGCGTGCGGACGATGATTTCCTGTTTCGTGTGGTAGAAACTGCGCAACAGTCTGGTGCCCAGCGTTTTCGTTTTGCCGATACCCTGGGCTTGCTGGACCCTTTCATGACCTATCACCGAATCAGCAGGTTGCATCAGGCCATGGATATGGAACTCGAAATGCATGCCCACAATGATCTGGGGCTGGCGACGGCCAACACGCTGGCCGCCATCCGGGCGGGCGCCAGCCATGTCAACACCACGGTCAACGGTCTGGGCGAACGCGCCGGCAATGCGCCACTGGAAGAAGTGGTGATGGGGTTGCGGCATCTATACGGTATTGAGTGCGCCATTGACACGCAGCAGTTTCCGCAAATTTCAAATCGGGTCGCTATGGCTTCCGGACGCCCAGTTCCCGTGAATAAAAGTATCGTGGGCGAGGGGGTATTTACCCATGAAGCGGGTATTCACGTGGATGGTTTGATGAAAAATCTGCGCAATTATGAAGGTTTTAGCCCGAGAGAGGTAGGCCGCGAGCACCGTACCGTGTTGGGCAAACATTCTGGTTCGCACTCGGTGATGAATGCTTATGCCAGGATTGGATTGACGCTGACCGATCTGGAAGCCCATTCGCTGCTGGGCATGATACGAATTCACGCCGTGCTCACCAAACGTATTCCAAGCACGGAGGATCTGAAACGTTTTTATCTTGAACATGCGGCCTGCACTGGCGCACCTTCCTGATGAACGGTAAACCCACCATGACTGCGCTGACTAATGAGCCGATAACCGCCCCAATGCAGGCTACCCCATGCATCTGCCAAAGCTGTGGCGACCATGCTTGTGCACAACCGGCTTTTGATGGCAACTTAAAAAACCGTACGACCACATTTACCCTGCGTTCCTGAGGAGCAACACAATGAATGCCTTGATTAGACAATTGACGCAATTTTCAGCTGCTGAAGAGTTTCTCGACTATTTTGACATCCCCTTCGATGAGGCGGTGGTCAATGTTAATCGTCTGCACATCCTTAAGCGCTTCTATCAGTATTTGCGCCAGGAAAAAGGGTTGGGCGAACTGGATGACACCGCAATGTTTGGGCAATACCGCAAGGCGCTATTGCGCGCTTATGAAGATTTTGTGCATTCCAATGCAGCGCAGGAAAAGGTATTTAAAGTATTTCAGGATGCGGAGGCCAAGAGCTTTACGTTAGATAAACTGAAATCCACGCTGCCCGCTGTGGGTTAAGGAGATTGCCATGCACATTGTTGTTTGCATCAAACAGGTTCCGGACAGTGCACAAATTCGCGTCCATCCTGTCACCAACACAATTATGCGTCAGGGCGTACCGGCGATTGTGAATCCGTATGATTTGTTTTCACTGGAAGAAGCCTTGCGCCTGAAAGACAAACACGGCGGTCGCGTGACAGTGATCAGCATGGGGCCGCCACAAGCGGAGGGCGCATTAAAAAAATGTATCGCCTTCGGTGCCGATGCGGCCATCCTGGTGACTGATCGCGCTTTCGCGGGGGCGGACACGCTGGCAACTTCCTTTGCCCTGGCTTCGGCGATTGAGCAAATCGAAAAAGACATGAAAGTGGACATGGTGTTTGCCGGCAAACAGACCATTGATGGCGATACGGCCCAAGTGGGTCCCGGCATTGCCAAGCGCCTGGACATGCAACTGCTGACTTATGTTTCAAAAATCGACGAGCTGGATTTGGTCAAGGGTGAAATTAAGGTACAACGCCGCGCTGAAGGCGGCGTGCAGGTATTGCAAACCAAATTGCCATGCTTGATTACCATGCTCGAAGGGACCAATGAAATGCGATTCGCCACCATGGAAAATATGTTTCGTGCCGCACGCTACCCAGTCAATTTCTGGAACAAGGACACCGCTGGCATTGTGGATGTCAGCAAAATCGGGCTAAAGGGATCGCCCACACTGGTGAGCAAGGTGTTTGCACCCAAACCCAATACCAGACCGGCTGAAATCATCGACACAGAAGGCCATGAACCACGTGACCTTGCGCTCACTTTGCTGGGCAAGTTGTTTACCCAACACCCGAAACTGCGTGACAGCATTGTCAAACAAGTTGCGTGACATTAAACGAGGTACTGCCATGAGTGACATCACAACACCCGCACCCACAAAAAAACCAGCCGGGCGCGGTAACTTTGAGCTGGATGAGCGTTTGCAGGCCTACAAGGGCGTTTGGGTATTTATCGAACACGAAAGAGGGGAAGTTCACCCTGTGTCGTGGGAATTGTTGGGCGAAGGCCGCAAGCTTGCAGACAAACTGGGTGTAGCACTTTCTGGTGTGGTCATGGGCTCACCTGGATTGCCAGCGCGACGTTTTTGCGCTGAAGCTTTTTTTTACGGGGCAGACAATTGTTACCTGATCGAAGATCAGGTACTGGAAAACTATCGTAATCAGCCCTTCACAAAAGGACTTACAGATCTCGTTAACACTTACCAGCC
>JAJYMO010000033.1 GCA_021786845.1 Pseudomonadota bacterium
GCAAGCAAGCAAGGGGCTTCTTTACAAGGATGTATAGTATTTAGTCAGACTGACGCTGCCATAGATATTTTTCACAAGACTAGCTGTCGTTTTGGCATGTTTCAGTCGTATTGATGCTGCAGAATTATATACCGGGCATGGCTAGCGCATGCTGTATGCTGAAACCCTCTTAAAAAGTGTTTTATTCCAATCATTACCTCCGCCGACAATTTTTATGATCACAATCATATGACAACCATTGGAATATCCCTGCGACACCAGATGATCAATGGTGTAATGGCAGAACACCCTGAAGTGGATGCCGCGATTAATTTATGGGAGCAAATGGCGACTCAAATCATTGCGATCGTCGGTGAAGGTGGTTTCAATTCGCTTTACGCGCGCAGTGTATTTCTTACCCGGTCAACCTTTCCCTGGCTCGCGGCTGGCGCACTGCCACCACAGGCTGATCAGCTGTTCGCGGGATTAAAAACGAGCCTTGAAGGACAAACGCAAGCCCAAGCCGTCAAAGCGAGCAGTTTGCTGCTGATCACTTTTACCGACATCCTGGCCTCGTTAATTGGCGAGCAGTTAACAACCAGTATTTTGCGTTTGGCTTGGGGCTCCGAAAAACTTTTGCCCGGGTACCCGAAGGAGTTCAAAAATGAGTAACAAGATAAGCATACGTCGTCTTCCAACTGGCGTACCGGGTCTGGACAGTCTGTTGGGCGGAGGTATTCCGGAGTTCTCGTTTAACCTGATTGCAGGCACGCCGGGAGGAGGAAAAACAACGCTCGCCCACCAGATCATGTTCTCACAGGCAAACTCGAATAATCGGGCACTGTTCTTCACGGTACTCGGGGAACCTGCTTTGAAGATGCTCCGTTATCAACAACAATTTCCATTCTTTGATATCGATAAAATCAATGAATCGATCCGCTACGTCAACCTGTCTGCCGACCTCATGGAGGGGAATTTTGAACGCGTATTGTCACGCATAGCCGAAGAAGTGAAAAACTATGCGCCCAGCCTTGTATTTGTTGACTCGTTTCGATCAGTCGTGCAATCAGCGAAACATATGAAACTGGGGGGGGCTGAGTTGCAGAGTTTCGTGCAGCAACTGGGCATGCAAATGACGAGCTGGCAGGCAACCACATTTTTAATCGGCGAATATTTGACGCCAGAATCAGAGTCCAGCCCCGTCTTTACTGTGGCGGATGGCATCCTGTGGCTTTCGCAAAATTTGCAGCGCAATTCAACGGTGCGCAAGATACAAGTGGTCAAAATGCGTGGTCAGGCCCAAGTACCTGGTTTGCATACGTTCCGTATTAGCGATGAAGGCATTCAGGTTTTCCCGCGTGCGATTATCAAACATGATGCAGAGGCTGTGTCTGCAATCAAGGCATCCGCTGGGGAGGAACGTGTTCCGATGGGCGTGCCAGGTCTGGACGAAATGTTGGGTGGCGGCTTGCCGACTGGATATTCGCTACTCTTGGTCGGGCCATCCGGCTCCGGGAAAACCATATTGGCGACGGAATTTCTCGCCGAGGGGGTGCGCAGGGGCGAACCCGGTGTGATTGCGGCGTTTGAAAAGAGTCCCAGCCAACTGTTGAACAACAAGTTGCAAGAACTGATCAAGGCCGGACAAGTAGGGGTGATCGACACACGCTCCCTGGATTTGTCGATTGATGAAACCTTGCATGATCTGATCGCCATGATTAATCGAATGCAGGCAAAGCGCGTCGTCATTGACTCCCTGTCTGGATTTGAACTTGCACTGGCACCCGAGTTCAGCGAAGATTTTCGTGGGTCGCTGTACAGGATGATTGCCGAGCTTACCGGTATGGGCGTAACTATATTAATGACCTCGGAACTGGAAGACCGCTACACCGATTTGCGCTTCAGTCCGTTTGGTAGCGCTTTTCTCGCTGACGCAATAATCGTGCAGCGTTATGTCGAAATCACGGGGCAGTTTAAACGCGTTTTATCGGTCATTAAAGTCCGTGGCAGTGAACACAGCAAGGACATCCGGTTGTTTGACATTACAGACAAAGGTATCATTATTGGTGAGGCCCTGTCTGATTATGCCGGAATCATGTCGGGCCGCCCAACGGTCAGCCCGTTGACAGAACGACCAGATAAATGAACACAGCTGAAAAACGCGCGCCCAGGCATGACAGGCTGCCGGCCATCCCCGAAAAAAATAGCACGCGCAGGGAAAGCGCTGTCATTGATGATGAAGCTGGCCTTCTGATCCGCGAGAAATTGGTCGCTGCACGAGAAGATGCCGTGCTGTTGCGTGAAGGCACTGTCCTTCTGCGCGAAGGGGTAGCCGACACGCTCGAGCGGGAAATTCGTGCGGCAAAGGCAATACAGACAACGTCCGACGATCACATGACCATGTTGCAGCAAGCGAACGCACGCCTGGTCATCGCTACAATTGATGCACAAAAACTGGCCGAACAGCTCCAGGTGACCCAAACTCGGCTAGAATACGCCAAGGCCGTGGCGGAAAAAGCCAATCTGGCGAAATCGGATTTCTTGTCCAGAATGAGCCATGAGTTGCGCACACCGCTTAATGCCATCCTTGGATTCGCACAGTTGCTGGAAGCAGGTTCACCGCCGCCAACGGACAAGCAGACTGTCAGGCTACAACAGATTATCAAGGCAGGCTGGTATCTACTGAAATTGATCAACGAAATTCTTGATCTCGCGGCGATCGAGTCCGGCAAACTGGTGCTGTCGAGAGAGCCCATATCGCTTATCAAAATCATGCGCGAATGCGAAGCCTTGATCGAATCACAGGCGCAAAAGCATGAGATTCATATCAACTTTCAACCCTTCGATGCCAACTTGCATGCCAATGCCGACCGCACCCGTGTGCAGCAGGTTCTGATCAACCTGCTATCCAATGCGATCAAATACAACCGCGAGCATGGCACAGTCGAGGTGACATGCACCTTGACCGATCAGGAACGCATACGCATCAGCGTTAAAGACAGCGGCGAGGGATTGTCGCCGGAAAAGCTGGCACAACTATTTCAGCCGTTCAATCGTCTCGGCCAGGAGACGGGTGTCGAAGGCGGTACGGGCATTGGCCTGGCCATAACCAAACAACTGGTCGAACTGATGGGAGGCAAAATCGGCGTAAAAAGCACTGTCGGCGTGGGCAGCGAATTCTGGTTCGAACTGCTCAGGGACGATATGCCACAGTCGCTATCAATACCCTGCCTGTAAAGCTTGCGGCGCAAGCTTTAGGGAGTACGACACGACGCACCCTGCTATATGTGGAAGACAATCCAGCTAACCTGATGCTGGTCGGGCAAATGATTGAAGACATCCCAAATGTGCGCATGCCGAGTGCCATGGATGCCAGTCACGGCATAGCACTTGCCCGAACTCATCTTCCTGTTGGACATCAATCTGCCTGACATCAACGGCATCGAAGCTTTGAAAATTCTGCAAGGTGACCCTCTCACGAAACATATCCCCATCATTGCCTTAAGTGCCAATGCCATGCGCCACGATATTGAAAAAGGACTGCACGTGCCCATTGTCATTTTGTACAAAATGTCCCGTCATTGTTTGGTCCTGTGGTCACTTGCAGGGTGTC
>JAJYMO010000031.1 GCA_021786845.1 Pseudomonadota bacterium
GTTGTTTCTTCATGCATTCCTTCCTGGCATGATTTTGGCTTGAGTAAATGTATTCCAATTTTCGTGAGTGACTCAGGGGCTGACATGGACGTTTTCAAGATTACATTACCGAGCGGTGAAGTGTGGATACCCCAGTTTGTGGAAAAATTGAATCAGGAAAAATGTATCGGTTGCGGCCGTTGTTTTAAAGTCTGCTCACGGGATGTCCTGCAATTGGTTGGTATTGATGCAGCGGGTGAGGTTGTGGCGCTGGATTCGGAAGATGATGATGACGATGAGGAATATGAGAAAAAAGTCATGACGATCGCACATCAGGAAAATTGTATCGGTTGCCTGGCGTGCTCAAAAATTTGCCCGAAGAAGTGTTATACCCATAGCCCGATGTCCACAGCCTAGGAGCCTGTCGGACTTAAAGGAAATCGGCTGCAAATCCGCCTGACCGGTGCATATTTCACCGCTTTTTTGGTCAATAGAACAACTATTGACCGGCAAAACCGGCAAATGGGGTAAGCAGGCATTTCGCCTTTCGGCGAAAGCTCGCAAAATCTGCCCTCGCTCAGCCGAATTTTGCGAGCAGCCGCTTTGCGGCTTGCCTGCTTGAACCACTTCGCTTCGATTCTTCAAGTCCGACAGACTCCTAGTTGATACATGGGGAAGTATCATGAATTCAGTGCCGAAAGCACAGCTTGATGATTTAATGGTTTATGCAAAAGAACCGGATCATGCGCCCACACAGGTTTTTGCCAGCGTTATTCTGTCTGTATGCCGGGGAGCAATTGACCCACCGGGTTTCTGTCTGGGCCTGGATCGTGCTGCATTCACTGATTTGTTGGAACAGTATTTTTCAGCGGTGGACGATGCGTTGAGTGATGTGCTTGATGCGCGGGTATGCCCTGAGCGGGTGGATGAGTTTAATGATCTGTTGGCATGCATCCTGGAGCATCGTAACGATGACAGCCAGCAAACCAAATGGTTGGCCTATGCCTTGGCCAGCGGTTGTACGGGGAATGACCGTTTGTATGTGGACATGGGGTTCTCTGACCGATCCGTGTTGTCCAGCCTGCTGGAAAAGTATTTTACTGCCTTGTACCGAAAAAATATTGGCGGCGCAATGAAATGGAAAAAATTTCTTTATAAACAATTATGTGTGCGATCAGACTTGCAATTGTGTCCAGCGCCAAGTTGCCAGGTGTGCCACGAATACCCGATCTGTTTTTCTCCGGAAACTCAGGGTGGTGGCGCTCAATCTTTCTGAGCAACCAGGTCACCATCCCGAAGGCAGGAGACTTGGCCCCGGATTGTCCATCAGAACGAAAACCCGTCATGCCCGCCTGCGTGAGCATGACGGATCCAATCGATTATTTGGGTTGATTTTTACCCGTTGAAAATTTACTGAACTTTTTTGCGTTCGGCTGCTGAATAATTGCTGAAGTGCCCTTCACGAGCAGCTTGAGAACGGGCCGCTTTAATCATCCCGGGAAATTTTCCTTTTGCCGCTGGCAAGGAGATCTGTTTGTCGAGGGCTTCGCTGCCACAATGAGGGCAAAGCGGAACTTGTTCTCCTTTGATGAGTAATTCGCAGGCATTGCCGCATTGACGGCATTGGTATTCGAAGATAGGCATATGGTTCTCCAGGAGTAATGGGGCTATGTCCATGGCTAAAGCAAAATTGATGCCAAAGATAGCCCGCGCAAATTTATGACGGGTTATGTCTTGATAGCAAGGCGTCTGCAACGGTTTTTAAACAATCAGATTGAATTTTGTTTTTGAAATTAAGTCTACACATCGTGTCATGGATGGTGTGTTTTGTGTGTATGATTCAAGAAACGGCATTGCAGCGAACCGTGCACCCATCTATTGGGCAAGGGGTGAAATTAACGAACTACAATCTGATTGGCAGCCTGTTTTTTGCAACCCATTTTATTTTCATTCAAGTGAGGCAGGCTGACATGATAATGTGTTTTACGAACCTTTCATTGCTCACTGTCACGATACGAAGAAAAATACGAACAAGGGGAAGTGTAGAACGCAAACAGGGATAGGACAGGACATGGCGCAATCACAAGCCTTAATGGCGAATAAATTGGAATTCGGTCAAGATCGGGATCTGTTGACCATTTACGATGTCAGCAAGATATTAAGTTCATCACTGAATTTACCCAGAACGTTGCGTGAAGTTTTGAATGTCCTGGCGAACTACCTCGGAATACGGCGCGGTATGGTCAGTGTGCTGCAGCCATCTGGAGAATTGCGCCTGGTGGCTGCCTATGGTTTAAGTAAAGAGGAATTTCGCCGTGGCCGATTCGAGTCAGGTGAAGGGATAACCGGAAAGATTCTTCAATCCGGTATGCCTGTCGTGTTGCACGATATTGCGGAAGAACCTTTGTACTTGAACCGGACCGGATCACTCGAAGGAACAGAAAATCAACAGGTGTCGTTTGTGGGGGTGCCCATTAAAATCGGCACCCAGGTTGCCGGTGTGCTGAGCCTGGATCATCTGGCTGATGCCTACAGCGGTTCATTTCAGAAAAAAGTTATGTTGCTCAGCATGGTGGCGAATCTGATTGGGCAGGCCATACGTTTGCAACAAGGTGTGGTCGCTGAACGTGAGGCGTTGGTGCAGGAGCAACGCCGGTTGAAAACCGAACTGCAGGGCAAATACAGCCTTGACAGCGTGGTGGGCTATTCAAAGGGCATGCAGGAAGTCTTCGCTCAGGTGCATCAGGCTGCGCCCGGTCGGGCAACCATTCTGTTGCGCGGCGAAAGCGGTACCGGAAAGGAAGTGATTGCCAAGGCAATTCATTACCTTAGCCCTCGCAAAACGGGACCATTCATCAAGCTGAACTGTGCTGCGCTGTCAGAAACTTTGCTGGAATCCGAGTTGTTCGGCCATGAAAAGGGGGCGTTTACCGGCGCACAAAACGAACGCAAAGGCCGTTTTGAGCTGGCGCATGGCGGCACATTGTTCCTGGACGAAATTG
Organism: Pseudomonadota bacterium; assembly: GCA_021786845.1. Taxonomy (GTDB): domain Bacteria; phylum Pseudomonadota; class Gammaproteobacteria; order Burkholderiales; family Sulfuriferulaceae; genus Sulfuriferula. The sequence goes on from JAJYMO010000031.1 coordinate 2,982, forward strand.
GCGACATTTCTCCTGAATTCCAGACGAAACTGTTGCGCGTATTACAAGAGCGCGAATTTGAGCGTGTGGGTGGTAGCCGTTCAATACGGGTGGATGTGCGATTGATTACCGCAACCAATCGTGATTTGGAAAAAGCCATCATGGAAGGTGATTTTCGTGCGGATTTGTATTACCGGATTAATGTGGTGGGCATTTTTCTACCCCCTTTGCGCGAACGGCGAGAAGACATTCCTTACTTGATCGAATTGTTTCTGAAACGGTTCAACAGTGAAAATCAGCGTGATATGAACATTTCACCTGAAGCGATGCGGGTGATGCTCAATTGCTACTGGCCGGGTAATGTGCGTGAACTGGAAAACTGTGTTGAGCGCACGGCAACAATGACCCGGGGTAATGTGATTCAAGAGGTTGATTTTCTATGCCAACATGACCGCTGCCTGTCTCAGATGCTGCACGGTGAAGTTGATGCGGTGGCAGTCAGTTTGCCCGTCAGTCATCGGGATCATGGGGCTGAAACGAAGGTTTCAATGCCGCAGAGCAAGGAAGATGAATCGGCAAATCCACCCACTACCGAGCGTGAAAGATTGATTTGGGCGCTGGAGCAATGTGGCTGGGTGCAGGCCAAGGCGGCGAGATTGCTGAATATTTCGGCACGACAAATGGGCTACGCTTTATTGAAATTCAACATTGAAGTCAGGAAGTTTTAGCCGAATGGCGATCTTGTTTCATCACGTACCGCACGCAGGAAGCCGTCACCCCACGCCCGCACATCATTGGTACGCACAATCGCATTCAAACGCGACATGCGGTATGTGCGCTCATCGGGTGCCAGTGTGAGCGCGAAGTGAAGTGTCTGCACCATGCTGGCGGCATCATACGGATTGGTCAGCAAAGCACCGTGTAATTCGACAGCCGCTCCCGCAAATTCAGATAAAACAAGCGCCCCATTACCACCGACGCTCCCCTGTGTCGCTACATATTCTTTTGCTACCAGATTGAGGCCGTCACGCAAGGGTGTGATCCATGCAATATCGGCAACGGCGTAATAGGCAACGACATCTTCATAAGGAAGTGAGCGGTAAAAATACTTTATCGGTGTCCAGTCGAGTGTTGAAAATCGACCGTTAATACGACCTACCATCTGATCCACTTCAACCCGTAGCGATTCGTATACTTCCATACCATGCGCGGCTGGTGTCACGAAATTCAACAAGACCACTTTACCTATCAGTTCCGGGTGCTTCTCAAGTAATGTTTCGAATGCCAGTAATTTCTCGAGTGAACCTTTCACGTAGTCGAGCCGTTCGAGCGAGAGGATGGCCGATCGGTCGCCCAGCTCGGCACGAATGCCCTTGATCTTTTGGCGTACCGAACGCTTTCGCAAGAGGCGATCGATTTGATCGCAATCGATCCCGACGGGATGTGCACCCAAACGAACACTTCGACCAGCCACTCTTATGCCGGTAGTCGTCGAATCAACGCCGAGCGTGCACCCGTAGGTGAGAAATCGGGGCGCGCATGGGGTGATATCCAGAATCTCGGTAGGGGCATAACTGCGTACGGCGTCGACAAAATTTTCAACATAGCGTGGAATGTGAAAGCCGATATAGTCGCATTGTAACAAGCTTCCGATGATCTCACGGCGCCAGGGAATAATGTTGAACACATCCGATGATGGAAAGGCTGTGTGGTGAAAAAACGCGATTTTCAGATCGGGGCGGAGCATACGCAAAAATGCCGGGACCATCCACAGGTTGTAGTCATGCACCCAAACCAGACTTCCCTCCGAGGCTTCGGCGACCGTTTGCCTGGCGAAAATTTCGTTGATCTTGAGATAATGTTCCCAGTGCGTGTGCTGAAATACCGCTTTGTCAGGAAATGAAAAAATGATCGGCCAAAAGGCTTCTTTGGAAAATTTTTTATAAAATAGATCAACGTCATTTTCTGTCAACGGTATGCGGGCCGCGTGCAGATTCGCGTACTTTTCCTCGTCGACTGCGACCCGCACGTTGAACGCTTCGGGCTCGCGGGTAAGCTGCTGCGACCATGCGACCCATGAACCTGTGGCGCCGTCTGCAAAGAAATTAAGCAGGGTGGGAATGATCCCATTAGGGCTTTTGGGGCGTCTTCTCTTCCCCTCTGCCGTTTCGTCAAACGGAAGCCGGTGGTACACCATGACCAGATCAGCCATTCCCCAGCTGTCGGCGGTTACGGGTGTCTCACTGCTCAGTACCTTGTGGTGTGCAAGGCCCTCAAGAATGCCAGCGCACCCTTCGCCTGTCGCAATGTGGGTATGTTCGAGATGTCGTACGGCGTCGACCAGGGCGGGTTCTGCCCCACCCACCACGATACCGTGAAAACCAGTGGTAAACATCGATAAATCATTGAGTGTGTCGCCAACCGTGATGACTGATTCGAGGCTGAAGCCAAGTTGTTCGCAGAGCCGTCGTAAGGTGGCGCCTTTTCCTACCCCTTTGGGAAGTACATCAAGATACCGTTGTGAGGAAAAAAGAAGTTCGCAACCTAACTCGTCGACAACGTGTCGCAGTGCTTCGTCAATCATATCTTCCCGGACAAAAAATGAACATCGGCGTTCTTGCGGTACGGTTTGCCGTTCAAGATAGGTAAATGGAGCCAGTGCTTCGAGTACTTGCTGGGTTCCCGGCCATGCCGCCGTAATTTCTTGCAGCAGCGGCGTGACGGGCAGCAGGCTTTCACCGTAAACAACGGTCGCACCCACGTCGGCAATGATGTAGTCAGGGCGCGGCACGGTCGGGTCGTTCAGAACGGGTAACACTGACTCAAGGCCCCGACCTGTCACAAAAATAAGTTTTGAGCTGGGTATATTACTTCTAAATAATTCCCGCAGGATGCGTCGGGCTGGTTGCGGACCCGCAAGCAGTGTGCCATCCAGATCGGTAGCCAGCACAATGCACCGGGTTTCAAGTAGTTTGGGTAAAGGTAATTTGATTCGCATTGTTATTTCCTTTTTTATTTTTTTGTGTCGTGAGGCAGTATTCGCCCGAAAAACATGCAGCAACAGACCGCAACCCCATTGCTTTTGAGTTTGTACCGGTTTGCACACCGATTGGGTGTTGACAGACGAACAAGGCAGTCTGTTTCGCTGGCGCAGTGATGCCAACCTGCCTGATGAGATCATTGGGCGGTGTCATGGGGTTGTAAGCCAAAATCGTCGAGTATCCCGATTCATGACCAATTCATGGAGCGCGCCATGTTTTGATTGATCAGTTGCTGCATAGAACCCTGTTCCAGACTTTAGGCGGGATGATATTGATAAAGCCATGTTTCACTGAGCGTTTGTCCTCCGTTACGGAGAAAAAGACGTATTTCAACGGGGGCTGTTCCTTTTGCTAACGGGCCCAGATCGAACAGTGTTCGCCAATGCGCGGGTCCGCCATTGGGAACGATTTCAGTGGCCACATTAGATATCGCGCCACGTGAAACCGTCACAACGGCTTCGGGAAACACACCTGCCGGCAGCTGGTCGAGTGCGCCGCCTCTGAATTCCACCTCAAATTTATGAACGTCGGGGGGCCGCTTTGCCGGCTCACCACCACGTCCGATACGGGTGGCCACACAGCGTGCCAGATCGATTTTAAATGGTTCCTCCTTCATCCAGTGCAGGCGGTAGTGCAAACGATAACTTGAGCCTGCGGTGGCTTTTGCACGAGGCACCCACATGGCGACGATATTGTCATAGAGTTCTTCTTCCGTGTGCAGTTCAACCAGTTGTACCGATCCATCACCCCAGTCTTCCAGGGGCTCGATCCAGAGACTGGGGCGGCGCTCATAATGTACGGCATCCAGATACCTGTCGAAATGCCGTTCTCGTTGCATCAAGCCAAATCCTCGTGGATTGTGGTCGGCAAAGGCAGACACGTTAATCCCCTTGGGGTTGATAAGCGGGCGCCAAATATGTTCATTCGCACCGGTCCACAGCGCCAAACCATCCGAATCATGCACTTCAGGTCGCCAGTCGATCTGGAATTCCTTGTCCTTTTCCGAAAACCAGTACATCGACGTGGCGGGTGCAATCCCGAAACGGGCGACATCCCGCCGAAGAAAAAGATTGGCATCAATGTCCATCACCACACCAGTTGTTCGCGTGATGGCAAACCGGTAGGCGCCGGTCACACTCGGACCATCGAGTAATGCGTACACGATGACCGTATGAGAGCCGTCTTTGGGCGGATCAAAATAGAAACGGGTGAAAGCCGGAAACTCTTCAGGCTGGTCCGGTTCAACCGCATTGATGGCAATGCCCCGTGCAGAGATACCGTATTGGTAATCATCGCCAATAGCCCGGAAATAAGAGGCGCCCAAAAAGGCAGCCCAGTCGTTGCCTTGCCAATTGAGGCGTGATTGATCGCCGAGCCGGCTTTCCTGAATACGAAAGCCGGCATAATGAGTCTGTGTTCCCAGATGTTGAGCCGGGCTGTCGGCAGGGATCTCAAAATGTCGTTTGTCGAACAGGATTTCTCGCGCAGTCGTTTGCGGCTGTGATCCGTCCAAAGAATGATCAAGCCGGTACATCAGTACCGGGGATTGAAAAAAACGCCCCGGATGAAAAAATGCGAGAGGATATTGTCCGGGGCCATTAGCAAATAGCGCATCTTTTGATTTGAAATGGATTTTTCCATGCGCGGCCCAATCAATTTGTTCGAGTATGTCCGCGTCGGGTTGTCGGGCTGGTTGGTACGCCTGTTGTGCCAGCAGCCGTGCTTCATCGATCAGGCCATCCCAGGAAAAAATGTTCGCCGCACCCAATGCCAGTCCGGCATCTGCGGCCAGAGCGTTAGACCATGGTATTGCAGCAGAGGCAGCGGCAGTGGCCAGCAGACCAAGAAATTGGCGACGGTTGAATTCGGGCATAAATAAAACCTTGATATTTTAATGATAAGAAGTCGTGAATGAATAATAAATGGCTATTTATTATTCATTCACGGGTACAAAGGGTATGCATGACGTCATTTGCGCGCAAGTTTCATGCCCAAGCCCGCGCCAGCACCGCCGGAATGGTACGTTCTTCTGGTGTAAGTAACCAGCGATGACGGCGCAGTGACAGACCCCAACGGGATTCGCTGGTGAACACGGTCAATGGGGCGGAAAACATGAGCGGCAACCCTGTTGGCAATAACCACCATACCGCATCGCGGTGGAACAGAAATGTGGCCACTAAGCCCAGCATGACGGGGAGCATCATGGGCATGAAGCGGTGTAATGCATCGCGCCACAGAATGGAATGGGCTTCGCGCATTGGCGATTTCCACTCCAGGTTCAGCCCGGTCAGCGCGGTGAGCACGAACAAGGTATGGGCCATCATGCGTATGGGCGCTTGCAAGGCGGAAAGCACGGTTTCCAGTAAGGCGCTTTTGATCAGCGCGGCACTGCCGCCATAGCTTGCCTGCTCACCTTTACCCATGACGGTGAGTACTGCCAGCACACGCGGTAACAGTAACAGCGTCAGCGTAAGTGCCCACAATAATTCCAGCGTAGAAGACATGCCCAGCCAGGAAAATGGATTCGCCATGGCCGTATGGGGTTCCAATAGTCGCACACCCAGGCTAAGTAAAAGAAAGCAAAGCCACAACGGGGCGGAAACATAGGCCATGGCACCGGTCATCAGCATCGCACGGTGGGCGGGCTGAAAACCCGGTTCAGCAATGAGACGAAAGTTCATCAGATTGCCCTGACACCAGCGTCGGTCGCGCTGGAGTTCCTCCAGCAGATTGGAAGGTTGCTGCTCATAACTGCCTTCCAGATCAGTTACCAGCCAAGTGTAATAACCCGCACGGCGCATCAGCGCGGCTTCCACGAAATCATGCGAAAGAATTTCACCGGACAACCCCCCATTACCGGGTAATCGCGCTAATGCACAATGTTTCATGAACGGTTCGACCCGGATGATGGCATTATGTCCCCAGTAATGCGATTCACCCAGTTGCCAGAATTGCATCCCTGCGGTGAACAAGCGTCCGGTCACTCTTCCTGCAAATTGTTGAGCACGGGCATGCAAGGTTTGTACGCCGCAGGCACGGGGCGCGGTCTGAATGATACCGGCTTTGGGCTGTGTTTCCATTAGGCCGACCAAGGCGGCAATGGTCTCCCCGGTCATGACGCTGTCGGCATCGAGCACGACCATATAACGGTAATTTTTCCCCCAGCGGCGGCAGAAATCCGCCACATTCCCCGCTTTACGCCGACTGCGCTGCTGGCGCAAACGGTAATAAATGCGGCAGCGGTCGCCGAGTTGTTCCCGCAAAGCGATCCAGGCGGCCAGTTCTTGTGTGCGCAAAATCGGATCATAGGTATCGGACAGCACATAAACGTCAAACAGATCGGCATGCTTGCCCTCGACCAGTGATTCGCAAGTTGCACGCAACCCTGCAAACACTGGCGCGGCGGGTTCGTTACAGATCGGCATAATGATCGCTGTTCGGGCCTTCTTATCCAGAACCTGATGACGTCCCGCAGCGAGAGACAGGGCATGGGAATCAGGATGCCATTGCATCCAGAATCCCATCAGGGCCGTGACAAAGCCCACTGTTACCCAGCCAAACAGCAGCACAAACAATGTCAGCTGAATGAAATGCAGGAGTGGATGAGGGCTGTTCACTGTCTGGGTATGAAAAAGCAGTGCGGCGGCGATGCCGGTGCTGGTGACGGCAATTGCCATGAGTGTGATGCGTCGTCGGGAAGCCGCGTCTTTCCATGGCGGCAGCGCATCATGGGTTTTCAGGTCCGCAGCAGTGCTGTGAAACAGTGCCAGCCAAAGGCCACGCCAGAATCCGGTCCAAGGTCGTGGCGTCATGCTGCCACGATGGATGGGTGGGGCAGTAAGCCGAGTGATCGTCGGGAGGTCATAAGGTTTCATGCTGGCAGGTAGGTGGTGTTGAGTTGCAGTGAATTAAGCAATTATTGGGCCAGAACAGGATTTTCTTGTTATCTTGTTGATTAATTGTGTTTTTAGTATAAAGGGGATGGATTTGTTCATGGATTGACGCGGTGATTCAGGATAATCCGTCGCCTGACAGCGACATCTTGCTCAAAAACAATTCAGGATATGTAATAACCTGATGATAATAAATTGAATTATGATTGTCGCTGAGCGGTGACAGTTTTGCGAGGGGGTGTGAGGCGTGCTATTGGGAAACGATTGATCAAAATCTCACTTGGTAGGTTTAAACAACCGAGCAATGAGGTCACCGGCCTGAAGGCCGGGGTTTTAAACCAGCAAGGAAAAAGGATAACAGGACAATCCGTCACGCGCGGCGGAAGGACAGCGCCCCATTGTTGCTTCTGTTTTTGAATCTGTTCCCGCAAACGTTTTTTCTGTCTGACCGTGTTTGTCCACAATACACGGACAGCTATTCCCTCTTCCCAACCAAACATCTGCAGGCCTATTGCATCTCCTTTTTGTCCTCATTGTCATTCTCCTCTGATGCACGGCGGATGACGCGCTGAAAAAGCAGGTTGTTGGGAATGACGATGACATGTCCATCATCTTGACGCAATTCGGTAAACATAAGGTTTTCTTCGATCACCCGGCCAGAAAGGTTTTCCGGAAAAATTTCGACCCGCTGACCCAGTCGCATGGGTTGCCAAAACCAGATAAAAAAGCGGGCAGTAATATTGCTGGCCATCGTCCATGTGGCCAAAAGACCAACACCAATGACGGCCAGCATGCCTATAAAGGTCGTCCAGAGAACCGACACATCGACGCCCCAGAGTCGCAGAATAAGCACCAGCAATAATAGCCCCAGGGCCCAGCGGATTATTCGCTGGAGGATGGTGACGTAACTTCTGGATGCGGAATTGGATAGATGGCTGCGTGTTTTGAGCAGGACATGGAGGTGGGCTGTGGCATTATTCAGGAGGCGGGTAACGATCATATATCCGAGGACGAACAGGATGCTGGCGAGCAGGCTTTTCAGCCACCATTCCGGAGAATCGATCATGTGTTGCGTGGCGACTAATATTTTGGTTTTAAGGTTCATTTCGATAAAAATCAAGTGAGTAATGTATCGATTAAATGAATGAATACGCCCTTGGGGATGGCGTCTTGCAAACACACAGTTAACTCGGAGGGTCACAATGAAAATGAAATAAAAGCAGCAATTCTTCCGGGATTACCGGTGGATTTGCTTTGCAATAGCGGTAACATTGTGCTGAATAAATTAAAAAATTTGTGGAAACGTTTTGCCTTCAAAGCGAAAATAAGCCACATTGGTTTTTACATGAAATCCGGCACCATAGTGAATAGACTTCCAACGATCCTTCCGGAAAATTGCCGCGCTGTATGCTATCGCGACGGAGAGGGGTAGTGGGCACAGTCGTCGTCGGAATGTCGTATGGTTCCCCGTTAAAGGGATGTGCTGATGGGTTGTTGTACATGAAGCAATTATTAGGCCAGAATAAGGAATTTTTGTTATTTCTTTGATTAATTGTAATTTTTGTATAAATAAAATGAGTTGATTCGTGGATTGAGGCTGTGATTCAGGATAAGCTGTCGTTTGACGGAGACATCTTGCTTAAAAATAATTCAAAATATATCATAATGTTATGATAATAAATTGAATTATGATTGTCGCTGAGAGGTGACGGTTTTGCAAGCGGCGTGAAGCATGCTATAAAGTAGTCTTACTATGAAGCCGGTTAAATGATTGTTTTAAAAATGGCAGTTAACTGCCGTTTGTTAACCAACCCCGAATTTTGCATAACACACGCATGCACTTGTTTTCTATTGTTTCATATAGAAACTTTATTGCGAGTTGGCACTGCGAGCCATCCCTGCTTACCTCGCTTCTATTGGGCGTATGAGTCACTGTGTTGTGCTTTCATAAAATATTTCTGTAAAACAACATGCTGCGCGATAATCGTGCAAAATACGGGCTAACAATCCGCAACGAAAAAATATTTTCATCATTTCACCGCTTGCCCGATGGGTGAGTAAACCAGGCCGCCGTTTGGTGGAGGAATTAAAATGAGCAATCACTCCGGTTCGACAGGAACAGAGGATGGGCACGGCAATGCCATCCAGAGGTTATTACGGTACTACCCAAAATCTTTCCTGAAACTGATTCTCACCGGTTTTTCCCTTGTGGTATTGCCATTGATTTTCGCGCTTATCTATAGCGCCATGTCCATTGACCAACTGGCGGAGCAGAACCGGAAAACAGTTTATCAAGCCGAACAAATTGCGCACGGAAGTCGTATCCTTGTGGACGAAGTGTCTTCGATGGAACGCAGTGTCAGGCTGTCGGTCATTCTTGGTGATGCTTCTCTGCTTGATGGCTATTTCCGGGCGCACACGAATTTTGAAAAGACGGCAACAAGTCTTTCTGCCTTGTCTCTGAGTGTTGACCAACAACAATTGCTGGATGGTTTGCGTTTGTCAGATACTGCAATTTTTCAGAAAGTGGTTGCTGACCGCCAATCACCCGAAGCGCTTAAATACGAGGTTGGCGATTTTGCTCCTTTACTGGATTCGACACGAAATTTTCTGGATCACGGCCTTGTGCTCATCGAAAGTGAAGTCAATGCGATGCAAGAAAGGGCCGTTCGGGCACGCCAAATTGTCATTTGGCAGCTGCTCGCGCTGATTCCGTTTGCGATGCTGTTGGCGTCAGGATTTTCTGTGTTAATCACCCGTCCAATTCGCCAAATTGACGAGGCGATCCGGCATATGGGGGAGGGCGAGTTGTTGCGGCCAGTGACGGTGAATGGCCCCGAAGATTTACGGCGTCTGGGAGACAGGTTAGATTGGATGCGCTTGCGTCTGCTTGAGTTGCAAGAACAAAAGACCAGGTTTTTGCAACATATTTCGCATGAACTCAAAACGCCGCTCACTTCGATTCGCGAGGGCGCAGACTTGTTGGTGGAAGGGGCCGTCGGCGAACTGAGTGCGAAGCAGAAAAACGTGGCAAAGATACTTTTCAGTAACAGTGTACAATTGCAAAAACGCATTGAGGACCTGTTAAACTACAGTGCGTTTCAAACTGAAAAATCGAGGTTTGTCGGACGCCGGGTTGTGCTTAAGCCGCTTCTGGATGGCGTATTGCGGGACCATGATCTCGCCATTATCAACAAAAATTTGCAAATTGAACTTGTTTGTCCAGATATCCTGCTGGCGTGCGATGAACAAAAAATCAGAATTGTTGTGGACAATCTTTTATCCAATGCAGTCAAATTTTCCCCATCAGGTTCCCGTATTGAGGTGTGTGTGAGTCAGACAGTTGATCATATTTTTCTGGATGTTCTGGATGCAGGACCGGGTGTTGATATCATTGATCGGGACAAAATATTTAATGCATTTTATCGTGGGCAGAGAACACCGCTGAGCACGATTAAAGGAACGGGGTTGGGGTTATCCATTGCACGAGAATACGTGCTTGAACATGGCGGCAGCATTGAACTGGTGACACAGGTGGGTGTTGGTGCGCATTTTCGTGTGACGTTGCCAGTTGTTAATTTGGCGGGTGTCGCATGAGAGTAGACCGCCCGGGGATGCTGACTGTATGTCTGCTGTGCGCAACAATCGCTGCTTGTTCGAATGTTCCTGTTGCCCCAATTGATAAGGTATGTGTGGACGTGTCACCGGCGCCATTGCCGCCATCGCAACCACTTAAAACCAGTCGAATGGAAAAGCTTATGCTGGATTATGATGATCTGGGCAAACTGCCGGCTACGGAGTTGAATGACGCCTATCAAAAAGCCAGTCAGGCTTATTCGCAAACTGCGAGTGATTCAAGTCGCCTGCGTCTGGCGATGTTGCTTGCGCTGCCTGATACCTCATTTCATGACACGACGACTGCACTTGATTTGCTTAATAACTGGCCAAAAGAGGAGGGCACTTCTCCTTCGGCACTGCATGGCTTTGCCCGCTTACTGAGCGCATTGCTTACGCAACAGCAACGATCAGGCAACGCTTTCAATGATCTGGAGAAAAAACTCAAAGAAGAGCAGAAACGTGCCGAAGTGCTTCAGAGTAAAATAGATGCCATCAAAGACATGGAAAAGAATCCAATTAACGGGAACAAACCGCAATGAGTGAATTCCGTCCGAGTATTCTGGTTGTTGATGATGACACGGACTTATTGCAGCTGCTTTCTATTCGTCTCACCGTTGCAGGCTTTGAAGTTGTCACAGTTGAGTCTGCCGAGGCGGCATTGAACTATCTGGATGTGTCGCGCCCGCATCTGGTGATCACCGATATGCAGATGAGCGGCATGGATGGCATGGCACTGTTTGAACACGTTCATCGTACCACACCAACTTTGCCAGTGATTATTTTCACCGCCCACGGCACAATCCCCGACGCCGTTTCCGCTACTCAGCGCGGGGTGTTTGGCTACCTGAGCAAGCCATTTGACAGTAAGGCATTGCTGGATCTGGTCGATCGCGCGCTAAGACTTTCCGTGGGCGCGGTGACCAAAACTGTGCCGCATCAGGATAATTGGCAGGCGGCTATTGTTACCCAAAGCGCTGTGATGACTGAGTTGCTCGCGAAAACAAAACTCGTTGCGGAGAGTGATGCAAGTGTGCTCATCCAGGGTGAGAGTGGTACTGGAAAAGAGCTGTTCGCCCAAGCGATTCATTATGCAAGCCGACGTAAACATCACCCTTTTATCGCCGTCAGTTGCGTCGCTATTCCTGAACAATTGCTTGAATCCGAACTTTTCGGACATGCCAAAGGCGCCTTTACTGGTGCGATCAAAGACCACAAAGGTTTGTTTCAGGTGGCAGAGGGTGGTACGCTCTTCCTCGATGAGATTGGTGATATGCCGTTGCCGTTGCAGGCCAAGTTGTTGCGTGTTCTCCAGGAGAGGCAAGTGCGTCCCGTCGGTTCCGCGCAGACCATTCCGCTGGATGTGAGAATCATTTCTGCGACGCATCGTGATTTAAAAACGGAGGTCGACGTGGGTAATTTTCGCGAAGATCTCTACTATCGTCTCAATGTGGTGAAATTAACTATTCCGCCCTTGTCCCAGCGACGTGAGGATATTCCTTTGTTGGCCAAGCATTTTCTTTCGATGCTGGCTGATAAATATGGCAAGCACATCAATGGATTTACGCCGGATACGATGGAAATACTTGTTGGCGCGTCCTGGCCGGGTAATGTACGCCAACTCTTGAATGTCGTTGAACAAAGCGTCGCCTTGTGTACAACACCTCTTATTTCATTGGCGCTCGTAGAAGATGCGATTCATAAAGAGGAAGCGCATTCAATTTCTCTTGAAGAAGCCAAAAGACGTTTTGAAAGAGATTATCTGGTTCGTGTTCTAAAAATATCGGAAGGCAACGTCATGCAAGCTGCCAGGTTGTCCAAACGGAACCGCACCGAATTTTACAAGTTGCTTCAGAGGCACCAACTCGAGCCATCTGCATTTAAACCGTTATCGAACTGATGGGTTTTGTCGCCGAACGGTTGGGGATGATTATTTATCAAGGTTTGGCAGCGTTTTATTTTTTGTTCTAACAGAGAGGTGATTAATGAAAAAAATGATCGTTGTGAACGCGTTGCTATTATTCGCGTTGGCGGGTTGCGGCCCTATGGGTGAATTCGTTGGCGGTGGAGGATATGGCGGGGGTTATTATGGTGGTATGGATAACGGGGGTTTTGGCGGTATGGATAATGGGGGGTTTGGTGGTATGGATGATGGCGGGTACGGTGGCATGGGTGACGGGGGGTTTGGCGGCATGGGTGATGATGATTGAATTTGCCTCAGGATTTCATGGTGACAATCCGGGGGTCCAGGCCCTGATTTTTTAAAATGTAAGGAATTATTGATGAAAAATATCCGAAAAACAATATTTGTATGCGCTACGCTGCTAGGGATAAGCATGATCATCCCCGTTTATGCTGATGAGCCTGTCGCGGGAGGAAGCAACGGCATGTTGCACCAACATACTGACCCAGTCGCGAATGCTGAAAGACATCTTTCTATTTTCAAAAGCGAGTTAAAAATCACACAGGATCAAGAGCAATCGTGGATGACCTATGCTGAAAAGACCAAGCGTAATGTCAGAGAGATTAGAGACCGGATGAATGAAGCGATGCACGACAAACCACAAACGGCGCCAGAACGTTTTGATCGTCATATCGAACTGATGAGGGAACGCCTGGCGAGTTTTGAAAGGATGGACGATGCGTTCAAGCAGTTTTATGCGGTATTGACACCAGAACAGCGGACCGTGGCGGATCAGTATTTTGCAAAAATGCATCATTAATCGGTGTATTGGATTGGGTATCGATTGGCTTTTCTGATGAGTGCTGAAGGAAAATTACAGGGAGTTTTGAGTTGTGGTTGATCAATTGGGGATGTGAATCTTGAGTGATTGCGGGACACGGGAGTCCGGTTATCGGGCTGGGTACAGTCCGGTCACTTGTGGCGAATGTCGCCTCAAAGGTTTGCACAGGACGATCGTCTGGAATGGGGGGGTGATATGAAAAGATTGGCGGCGCTTCTGAATACCCCTGCACGGATGGTAATCACGGTGGGCGTGACTGTTCTGATGGGCGAGTTTTTGATCATGTTGCTGATCGATGTTCTCCATCCGGTTTTTAAAAACAGGGGGCCGATTTTTTGGGAGTTCATCGATCCACTTGTACTCACTGCGTTCATTTCTCCCGCCCTCTATGTCCTTGTCTTCAGGCCGATGCGCAAACAGCAGGCCGAACTCGAAGGGCAGATCGACAGGCTGCGCCACAATGAGCAATTGGCGGTATTGATTGAAGCCATCCCCGATGCGGTTTTTTTAAAGGATGGCAAGGGCTGCTGGTTGATCATCAATCAACAGGCTGAGCAACTTTTCCAGTTGCACAACATTCCCTGGCAGGGGAAAACTGAACGGGAATTGGCAGATATGCACCCAGCATTTCGTGCTGTTCACGAGGGGTGCCTGGCGAGCGACGAAAAGGCATGGCAGGCTGGGCGATTGCAGGTGGGCGAAGAAAGCGTGGCAGGGGAAGACGGTCAATGCACGCTCATTGAGGCGCGCAAGATGCCGATGTTTGATGAGGCGGGGCGACGCAAGGGATTGGCGATCATCGGGCGCGACATCACCGGGCGCAAGGCATCGGAAGCGCGCATCGAACGCCTGACGAAACTTTATCGGGCCCTCAGCGAAGTCAATCAGGCCATTGTGCGGATGGACGAGGCCTCCATGCTGTTTCCGCTGGTGTGCCGGATGGCGGTGGACTTCGGTGGTGTAGAGATGGCCTGGGTCGGTCAGTTGAACGAGGTCAATGGCTTGATCGAACCGGTGGCGAGCCATGGCAACGGAGTCGAATATCTGAACGATATCGTGATTTCATCGAAAGAGGACGCGCCGGAAGGACGCGGCCCGGCCGGAATCTCATTTCGCGAAAACCGTAATGTCATCGTCAACGACTTCCAGACGAGTGAGCTGACAGCACCATGGCGTAAGCTCGCTTTGCGTTATAACTGGGGTGCAGGCGGGTTTTTTCCGATCCAGCGCGCAGGAAAAGTGTTTGCCGTTTTTAGCGTTTACCATTCGCATTCCGGCGCTTTTGACGCCGAAATGATCGGGCTTCTGGATGAAATGTCACGCGACATCTCGTTTGCCCTGGACAGTTTCGATCGGGAAAATGAACGCAGGCAAACGCAGTCAGCACTTCTCGGCAGCGAACGCCATTTTCGCGCCTATTTCGAGCGGTCCATGGTGGGCATGGCCGCCACCAGCCCGGAAAAAGGCTGGCTGGAGGTCAATGATGCCCTATGCCAGATGCTGGGTTATTCGCGTGAAGAACTGATGCGTCTGACTTGGGCCGAATTGACCCATCCGGACGATCTTGCCGTCAACAAAACCCTGTTTAACCGGATGCTGCGAGGCGAGCTTGATGAATATGTGCTGGATAAGCGCTTCATCCGCAAGAACGGCACCAGCGTTTATGTGCATGTCGCTGTACGTGCCCTGCGCAAGGAGGATGGCCGTCTCAATTATGTCGTCTCGCTGGTTGAGGACATCACCGAGCGCAAGAAAACAGAAGATATGCTAAGCCTCTTGGGGCGTATCCTGGACGACTCGTCGAACGAACTTTATATGTTTGATGCGCAGACGTTGCATTTCATACTGGCCAACGCTGGTGCACAGCGCAACTTGGGTTATCCCATAGACGAGCTCAGGGCGCTTACCCCGCTCGACCTCAAGCCAAAACTCACGCCGGAAATATTCGAGCGCCTCATTGCGCCGCTCAGGCTTGGCAAGGTGGACAATGTGGTTTTCGAGGCCGAACACCAGCGCAAGGACAAGAGTGTTTACCCCGTAGAAATTCGTCTGCACCTGTCAACCAAAGAAGTCATACCTGTCTTTGTCGCGATTGTTCAGGACATCACCGAGCGCAAGCAAGCCATGCAGGAATTGCGCATTACCGCTACGGCGTTCGAGACGCAAGAATGCATCATGATTACCGACCAGGATACCCGCATCCTTCGGGTTAACGCTGCCTTCACTCGCCTGACCGGCTACTCTGCCACAGAGGCGATCGGTCAGACTCCCGCCATGCTCAAATCCGGACGGCAGAATGAAGCCTTTTACCACAATATGTGGGAAACCCTTGCCCGTGACAAATACTGGCAGGGAGAAATCTTGAACCGGCGCAAAAATGGCAAGCTCTACCCGGCATGGCAAACCATCACTGCCATTACCGATGAAGATGGACAGGTAACGAATTATGTCGGGGTGTCTTCAGATCTCACCTTGCGCAAGGAGGCGGATGAACGGATACACGAGCTTGCTTTTTATGATCCGCTCACCAATCTGCCCAATCGGCGTTTGTTGCGGGATCGTTTGCAGCAGGCCATGACGGACAGCCTTCGCAGTCGGCGTGGCGGGGCAGTGCTGTTTATCGATCTGGATAATTTCAAGGTGCTGAATGATATCCGTGGTCACGATATCGGCGATCTGCTGCTGATCAAGGTCGCCGAACGGCTCCACGACTGTGTGCGCAGTCATGATACGATCGCTCGCCTGGGTGGCGACGAATTCGTTGTCATTCTTGAGGATTTGAGCGAAGACGCCCAGGAAGCGGTGACCCAGGCGCAAGGTGTTGGCAAAAAAATTCTTGCGACTATCAGCCGGCCATTTGATCTTCATGGCATTGAATATCACGGCTCATCCAGTATCGGTATCAGCCTGTTTTGCGGTGATGAGACCAGCAGCATGGACGACTTGCTCAAGCATGCCGATGTTGCGATGTATCAGGCCAAGACTTCTGGTCGCAATACGATGTATTTTTTTGATCCTGTCATGCAAGCTAAACTGGAAATGCATGCCACCCTGATGGATGACTTGCGACAGGCGCTGCCGCAACAGCAACTCAAGCTTTACTACCAGGTGCAGGTGGATGAGCACGGTGTTGTGGGCGCGGAAGCCTTGCTGCGATGGCAACATCCCGAGCGGGGGCTGGTTTCACCCCTGGAATTCATTCCGCTCGCCGAGGAAAGCGGTCTCATCGTACCGATTGGGCAATGGGTACTGCAAACGGCTTGTGCCCAACTCAAGCAATGGGAGAGCGATCCGCGTACCTGTCACCTTCAGCTTGCCATCAACGTCAGCGCGCGGCAATTCCGTCAGCCGGATCTGATCGAGCAGGTGCTTGAGGTGTTGAATAAATCTGGCATTGATCCACTTAAACTCAAATTCGAATTGACTGAGAGTCTGGTGCTGGATAATATTGCTGACAGCATCGACAAAATGCAGATATTGCGCAGTATCGGCATACGGTTCTCGCTGGATGACTTTGGTACCGGGCAATCCTCACTGACCTACCTCAAACGCTTGCCGCTGGATCAAATCAAGATCGATCAAAGTTTCGTGCGTGATATCATTACCGACCCGAACGACGCTGCGATTGTTCAGACCATTATCGGGATGGCGAATAACCTCGGATTAAACGTCATTGCTGAAGGAGTTGAAACCGAACAGCAGCGTGACTTCCTCGAACGCAACGGTTGCCGCGCGTACCAGGGTTACCTGTTTGGTAAACCCGTGCCGATTGAGGTGTTCCAGGATTCTGTTTTCCGTGAAGGATGATGGGCGACATGCACGCGTTCGGGAGGGTGTCCGAACTTCAAAGCAGTGGCGCAGCAAATTCTCGTCTTAAAATTCGACCTGCAGCATGAACGGTGGTGCCGTTTTTGCAGGCCAGACTTCAGCCTGATGTGGTGATAAAAGATATGGCGGTTTGTCAATTGGTGCAAAATTTGGACGACTTCCCCCCATGCAAAACATGATCAATTCTGACGTCCCCCCTGCCATTCTCTTGATGGGCCCCACCGCCTCAGGAAAAACAGCATTGGCGGTGAGCCTGGCGCAACGGTTTCCACTGGAGATTATCAGTGTCGATTCGGCGATGGTTTACCGGGAGATGAACATCGGTACTGCCAAGCCGGATGCCGCAACGCTTGCAGCGGCCCCCCATCATTTAATTGATCTGATTTCGCCTTTGCAAGCTTATTCTGTCGCGCAGTTTTGTTCGGATGCTTTACCGCTCATGACTGCAGCCCATGCGCGAGGTCGTGTGCCGTTGTTGGTGGGCGGAACAATGTTGTATTTTAAGGCCTTGCGGGAAGGTTTGAGTGAATTGCCGCCTGCCGATGAGGCGGTGCGTACCCAAATTGAAATCGAAGCCCGCCAGCGGGGTTGGGGCGCACTGCATGATGAATTATCCCAACTTGATCCTGAAACCGGTCAACGCTTGCAACCCGGTGATACTCAGCGTATACAGCGTGCTTTGGAAGTGGTGCGCGTGACAGGGCAACCGATGTCCAGCTTGTGGGCATTGGGGCGTGCGAGCACTCCCAATTTTCGTTGGTTGCCGATAGCACTGATCCCGGCCGAGCGAAGTGTGTTGCATGAACGCATTGCCCAGCGTTTTGATGCCATGCTGGAAGCGGGGTTGTTACAGGAGCTAAGCGATTTGCGTCAACGATATGATTTGCATGCTGAATCACCTGCCATGCGTTGCGTGGGTTACCGGCAAGCATGGGCCTATCAATCGGGTGAGTACGGTTACCAGGAGATGCGTGAGCGCGGCATTTTTGCAACGCGGCAGTTGGCCAAGCGGCAGATGACGTGGTTGCGGGGGATGAATGAGGTCCGCACCATGAATTGCCTGGACATGCAATTGTATGCGCAGGTTGAACAGCAAGTGCTTGAGTTTTTGGCTACTGTTAATCCGTCACACGTGGGTCAATCTACGGGTCAATCAATGTGTTGAATTTGAATCAACTGGTGGAACGGCCTTACGATGAGCGCGTGGCCAAACAGCTTATGGCAGAGGGATTGCATCAGGCCTTGTCACGGGTGTATGCAGCGCGAGGCGTGACCCACAAGCAACAATTGGAGGGCGCTTTGTCGGGTATGCTGCATTATCGCCTGCTGAAAAATATCGAGGTCATGGCGCAACGTCTGGCAGATGCTGTGCAAGCGGGCGAACGTGTGGTGGTGATTGCCGATTATGATGCGGATGGGGCCACCGCATGTGCCGTGGCCGTGCGCGGACTCGGTTTGCTGGGTTTGCCGATACGCTTCTGGGTACCCAATCGATTTATTCATGGTTACGGGCTCACATCGGAAATTGTTCGCATGGTGGCGGCTTGGGAGGACAAGCCCGAGGTCATTCTGACTGTTGATAATGGTATGTCCAGTTATGATGGTGTGGAAACCGCGCGTGAATTGGGCATGGAGGTGTTGATTACTGACCATCATTTACCGGGCGAACAGGTGCCTGATACGTTGATTGTGAATCCGAATCAGCCTGGCTGTCCATTTCCAGACAAGCATCTGGCAGGCGTAGGCGTGATGTTTTATGTGTTGTTGGCGATACGCGCCGAATTACAAGCGCGTGGTGTGTGGTTGAATGGCGCGCCGAATTTGGCGCAATTGCTTGACTTGGTGGCCTTGGGCACCGTGGCGGATGTGGTGAAACTGGATGAAAATAACCGGATTCTGGTGGAGCAAGGTTTACGTCGTATTCGGCAGGGACGTGCTTGTGCAGGCGTGAATGCCCTGTTTACCGTGGCAGGACGTCAACTTGAGCAAGCCAGCGCGAGTGATTTGGGGTTTATGATCGGCCCCCGACTGAACGCCGCAGGGCGTTTGGAAGACATGTCGCAAGGCATTGCCTGTTTGTTGAGCGATAACGAAGACGATGCGGCGCAGTTGGCGCAGCGCCTGCATGAGTTGAACGCCGAGCGGCGTGAAATAGAAGCCACCATGCAAGATCAAGTGCAAGCAGCACTGCAAAACAATGTTGACCCCGCGTCCGGCTACAGCATGACGGTGTATGATTCGAGCTGGCATGCGGGCGTGGTGGGGATTCTGGCGTCGCGTTTGAAAGAGCGTTATCATCGCCCAGTGATTTGCTTTGCACGTGGCCAAGGGGATGAAATTAAAGGTTCCGGTCGGTCAATTCCTGGCTTGCATTTGCGCGATGCGCTAGACTGGATCAGTAAACAGGTCCCCGGTTTAATTTTGAAATTTGGCGGGCATGCTGCCGCAGCTGGGCTGTCTATTCCTGAATTCAGATTCAAAGAGTTCGTCATGTGGTTTGAGCAGGCCGCACAAACTTTTCTCACACCACAAGATTTGCAAACCAGCATTTGGACGGATGGCGAATTGGGAGCAGCCAATATGGGGCCCGATTTGGCGCAGGCCATTGCAGAGCAGGTGTGGGGACAAGGTTTTCCGCAGCCCAGTTTCTATGGCATTTTTCGGGTGGTGCAACAACGTGTACTCAAAGAGAAGCACTTGAAATTGCGCTTGTCCCAAGGTTCGCAACACTGGAACAGCATTTTGTTTCACTGTAATGAAACCTTGCCTGAAACCATTCATGCGGTGTACCAGCTGGATTGGAACTGCTACAGGGACAGCGCAGAAGTGCAATTGAGGATCAGCGATTGGTGCGCGGCGCCAGACCAATGACCATTGGCTGGTGCTCAGGTTTTCCATAAATTTCTAAAGAAACAATATGTTCCACGCAGCGCCGAACAAGGCTAACGCAAAGATCAACTTCAGCCAGCGCAGATTCAATCTTAAGCCGAGTGTTACTGGTCAATTAAATGGCCTCACTACCGGCCAACAATTTTGGCCCACCTTAAGGGGTGGTCAAATGGCCACCGTCACTGTAGCGTTACCGTTTGTTCACGAAACGACGGGACCGAAATGAAGGAGTGGGTTGTGATACATAAAATTAAGGGCATTGCACGATGGTGGAAGCGGATTGTCTGTTCGGACCATTGCAACGGAATTGGGGATATCCCGCAAGATAAGCGGTTGCGTAGCCGGTTATCATGTAAATGAGCAGATGTGGAATACACGATTATGCTTGCTTGAGCTTTGCTGCACGGCTTCCCGGCAGGTGCAGGGCCATATTTTCTTGTAGCAGCGTGCTGCATTCAGCAACGCTGACTGAACGTCCACTGGTCGTGTCGGGTAATCGTCCATCATTGGAAAAAATGGCAGACAGTGAGTCGTTTATCGCTGTTTGTGCTGCAAATAGACAGGGTGTGGAATACAGAACCAATTTTGACCCGGCTTCCATCAGCTCAGACAGGGTCACGCGCGGACTTTTACCCCCGGCAATTTGATTGAACAGCAATGGTTTGTCGGTAATTTTTCGTGCCTCGCGCAATGTTTCGATGGAGTGCACCCCATCAACCATGATTACATCAACATCAGTCATGGAAATACGCTCTATACGCCGGTAAATCTCATCACCGACAGCGTCGGTACGTGCCAGCACACACAAATCAGTGCGTTGCGCCAGAACCATTTCCAGTTTTTCCATATACTCCTCAAGTGGTAACAGAATCTTGCCGTCAAAGTGCCCGCAACGACGGGGACGTTTTTGATCTTCAAGCATAATCATTGCGACACCCATGCGTTCAAGTTGGGTGCTGACATGGCAGGCAACTGATGCATCCACGTAGCCATCGTCAATATCCACTAACAACTTATGTTCCGGAAGTATCTGACGGATACGCCATGCTGCCTGCACCATATCGCTCCATGCGATGTAGCCAAGGTCTGGCAAGCCATAGTGGCTTGCGGCAAAGCCGAAACCGCTGTAAAACAGGTTGGTGGAGTGTTTGGAGGCAATGGTCGCGGAAAATGCATCAAAAATACCGATAAAAGGCGCAACAAATTGACCACTACGAATTTCTTTACGTAGTGCCGCCCCTGGATGGATCATTGGAACCACTTTACTGTTGACTGACATTTTTTAGCCTCTCCATAGAAAAAGTTTGTATTCGCGATCATTGTGATGACAGGTAGATACATGTCGTTTCCGCTCCTGTTTAATAAACAAATGAAGCCTGTGTCACATCGCAGGAAGCAGACGGCGGTTGGGGACAGCTCTTTGGTACCGAATGTGTTTGATTAAACCCGAAAATGTTGGTTAAAAGGAAATGGCTGACGTCAAATGCAGATTGATGGAAGAAGGGTGTAACAAGTAACACCAGACGATGGTGAGATAAACATTGTTATAAAAAGTTCATCCTTTCATCCTGGTGAGCGGCCAGTTAATCTCTAATAATTAATATCACGTTGATATAAAACAATAAAATTTAAATTTTCGTGGTATCAATTTATCGGGAATGAGGTGGTAACCACATGATTTATTTATAACTTGAGGGAAAAAACAGGACCAAAAACCAAACAGCCGGTGAGTGGAAATTTGTTCCAGCAAGCGCTGGTTGATCAAATCAACGGGAATACTGCGCACCCCAAATGAAAATCCGGATGCAGGGAAGTGGATACGCCCGAGAACTTTTAAGTATTCTCGGTGGTCGAACTGGGGTGATGAATATCTTGCGAAAAATAGTATTCAGTGTGGCCGTTGTTTTGGCAGGCGCCATCGTCGTGCTTGTCCTGCGTGGCAAGTTTCACACACATGTTCCTGTTCAGCCAAATCCTCAAACCGGACAACAGTTCGTCCAGATCAATCCGCAAATTGGGCAACAGATTAATCCGCAAGTTGTGCAGCTGGTCATGAAGAAAAAGCCGCATCACGCGGCTTGGTCAAGTGAAAATAAGGCACCTGTTGCTGCAGTAAATATCTCGCGTCAACCTGTGAAACCGGTGGTGCAGGCACAACAAAAAAGCACAGAGCGGGTACCTGTGATACGTCAGATACAGACGGCTGACTTGCTGACAAAACCCGTCGCTAGCGAGCCGGTTAAAATAAATTCCCAGCAAAGTGCTCTCCCGAAGGTGGGAAAGGCAAGCGGGGCAGAAGCTGTCGATGGATTCGGTCTTGATGTTGGGAATGGTCTTCCCTTACCCACCATAAATAATGCCCTGGTTGCCCCACAAGACAGGCCTGCAGGATTTCATGTCGGTGTGAATTATCATCTGGATCAAAATTGGGAATTAACCGGACTGGCAGGCGTAACGACGACTGAAGGTATCGTTGCTAACCCTGCTAACCTTACTAACCCTGTAAAACCTTCTGTTAACCAAGTCGGGATTCAGGCCGGTTACCGGTTTTGAACAGAGGTCTCTATTCCTTTATTTCACCCGCATTCCCGGCTGGGCACCCTCATCGGGTGCCAACAGGAATAGTCCCGGCGTGTCGCCAGAAGCAGCCAATACCATGCCTTCAGACAGACCAAATTTCATTTTTCGTGGCGCGAGGTTGGCGACCATGACCGTTAACCGACCGATAAGCCCGGCGGGATCGTAGGCCGATTTGATGCCGGCGAACACATTACGCGGTGTGGCTTCACCAATGTCCAGAGTGAGGCGGATCAATTTATCTGCGCCTTCAACGTGTTCAGCGTTGAGAATGCGGGCGACGCGCAAGTCAATTTTGGCAAAATCGTCCACATGAATGGTGTCGGATTGCGTCGTTTCAGCCGATGGCGCAGCAACTTTTGTTGCGGGTGCCGCGACGGGTTCAGGCGCAGCAGTGGCAGGTGCGGCGTTGGCATCCAGCATTTTATCCACTTGCCGGGCGTCGACACGCGCCATCAGGTGCTGGTAAATATTGACTGTGTGGTCGCTGAGGAGGTGTTGGGCATCAGACCATTGCAATGGTGCGATATTGAGGAATCGCTCGGCATCGCGGGCGAGATGGGGCAGCACGGGTTTTAAATACAGAGTGAGCAGGCGAAACAGGTTGATGGCCACGCTGCACACCTCATGCAGGTCGGCATCGCGCCCAGCTTGTTTGGCGATGTCCCAAGGTTTGTGTTCATTCACGTATTGGTTGGCCAGATCAGCCAAGCCCATGATTTCACGTAATGCCCGGCCATAATCCAGCACAGTGTAACCGTTGGCGATGCTGTCAGCCGCCTGCTGTGTTGCGGTCAACAAGGCATTGTCGGGGCATTGTGTGGCCAGTTTGCCTGAAAACCGCTGTTGGATGAAACCGGCGGTGCGGCTGGCGATGTTGACGTATTTCCCCACCAGATCGCTGTTGACACGGGCAATAAAATCGCTCAGATTGAGATCAATGTCTTCCATACTGCCATTGAGCTTGCTGGCCAAATAGTAGCGCAACCATTCGGGGTTCATGCCGCTGTCCAGATAACTTTGGGCGGTGATGAACGTGCCGCGTGATTTGGACATTTTTGCGCCGTTGACTGTTAAAAATCCATGCACGAAGACGCCGTTGGGTGTGCGATACCCTGCGCCGTGCAGCATGGCTGGCCAAAACAGGGCGTGAAAATAAAGAATGTCCTTACCGATGAAATGATAGAGTTCGGTATCGCTGCCGGCGCGCCACCACGCATCAAAATCCAGCTGTTTCTTTTTGGCAAAATTGGCAAAGCTGGCCATGTAACCGATAGGCGCATCCAGCCACACATAAAAATATTTGCCTGGCGCACCAGGAATTTCAAAGCCGAAATAGGGTGCGTCACGGGAAATATCCCAATTCTGGAGGCCGACCTTAAACCATTCATCCAGTTTGTTGGCAGCTTCGCGTTGCAAGGTGCCGGAGCGCGTCCACTGCTGTAGAAATTCAGTGCAATCGCCAAGTTTAAAAAAGTAGTGTTCAGACAGCCGCCGTACCGGTACGGTGCCGGACAGGGCAGAAACTGGCTGGATGAGGTCGGTGGGTGAATAGGTGGCGCCACATATTTCGCAGCCATCGCCATACTGATCTGCCGCCCCGCAGCGAGGACATTGACCTTTGATGAAGCGATCCGCCAGAAACATGTCTTTGCTGGCATCATAGTACTGCTCAATTGTCTTCTGTTCGATCAGACCCGCTTCGCGCAGCTTCACAAATACTTCGCCCGACAGGGTACGGTTTTCTTCCGAATGGGTAGAGTGATAATTGTCGTATTCGACATTAAACCCGGTAAAGTCACGCAGATGTTCCTGGTGTACGCGTGAGATGAGTGCCTCTGGTGAGATACCCTCGCTTTGGGCGCGCAGCATAATGGGCGTGCCGTGCGTGTCGTCAGCGCACACATAGTAGCATTCATGGCCATTCATCTTCTGGAATCGGACCCAAATGTCGGTTTGGACGTGTTCCACGAGGTGGCCAAGATGAATCGCGCCATTCGCATAAGGCAGCGCAGAAGTGACTAAAATTTTACGGGTCATAAGTCATTCTATCGATATTTAAATTATATTCAATGTGATGCATCAACATGATGCACCTTCTTTTTTTAGGCTCTGTCGCTAAATGTTGTTGAAATAAGACCTCTCTGATCCCCCCTTTGCAAAGGGGGGGTAGGGGGGATTTGCAGTGGTGCCGAATGACGCGCAGCAAATCCCCCTTAATCCCCCTTTTTTAAAGGGGGAAAGTGTGTCTGGGTATCTGACAGATCATCCAATTTTCCACCTCGATATGATTCAACACGCATCTGCGACAGATCGTCATTTTAACAGTTGTTGCAACACATACGGCAAAATACCGCCATGGCGGTAATAATCGACTTCGATCGGCGTGTCGATGCGCAAGGTCAACATGACCGTGCGGGTGCGGCCATCCGCATAACGAATCAGCAGTTGCACGTCCTGTTGCGGGGTGATGCCCTGGTCCAGGCCCAATAAATCGAATTGTTCGCTGCCATCCAGTTGCAGGCTTTCTGTGCTGTCACCCGCTTTGAATTGGCAGGGCAGCACGCCCATGCCGGCCAGGTTGGCGCGGTGGATGCGCTCAAAACTTTTGGCGATGACTGCTTTCACACCCAACAAGCGGGTGCCCTTGGCCGCCCAGTCTCGCGATGAACCAGTGCCGTACTCTTCGCCCGCAAACACCATTAACGGCGTGTGTTGGGTTTGATAACGCATGGACGCATCGTAAACAGGGAGAATTTCACCCCCGGGCTGGAAGCGGGTAATGCCGCCTTCGCTGCCGGGCACCATGCGATTTTTGATGCGTACATTGGCAAATGTGCCTCTTACCATCAATTCATGGTTGCCACGGCGCGCGCCGTAACTGTTGAAATTTGCCTTGTCGACACCATGCGCTTGCAAGTACAGTCCGGCAGGGGAATCGGCACGAATAGACCCCGCAGGACTGATGTGGTCTGTGGTGACCGAATCACCGAAAATTGCCAGTGCCCGTGCGTGATGAATGTCTCCCATGGCGGGCACTTCGCCGGAAAAGAAAGGTGGTTGCTGGATATAAGTGGAATCGGGATTCCAGGCGTATACCTGCCCGCTGGGGGCAGGGACTGCTGCCCACAGCGGATTGTCTGCGCTGAGGTCGGCGTAACGGGCGCGATAGCTGGCCGGGTCAGTGGCGGTATACATGACGGCCGCAATTTCCTCTGCACTCGGCCAGATGTCGCGTAAATAAACCGGCTGCCCTTGCGCATCGGTACCCAGTGCATCCTGTGCAAGGTTGATGCACATATTGCCTGCCAGAGCACTGGCCACCACCAGCGGGGGACTCATCAGAAAATTGGCTTTCACATTCTGGTGCACACGCGCTTCAAAATTGCGGTTACCGGACAGTACCGCTGCCACCACCAAATCACCCTCAACAATGGCCGTTTCAATGTCGGCCAACAAAGGGCCCGAATTGCCGATACACGTGGTACAGCCATAACCGACCAGATTAAAGCCCAATTGTGCCAGCGGTTCGAACAACCCGGCGGCCTGAAGGTAATCGGTGACCACGCGTGATCCCGGTGCCAAAGAGGTTTTGACGTGTGCAGGCACGCGCATTCCGCGTGCTGCGGCTTTTTTAGCCAGCAAGCCGGCTGCCAGCATGACGCTGGGGTTAGAGGTGTTGGTGCAAGAGGTGATTGCCGCAATCACAATGTCGCCGTGTCCGATTGCCCCCGGCGCAACCTTGACTTGCGCGTGCGAAAGACTTGCCTGATCTGCGATGGATTTTTCCCAGCCGCCTTCTTTTTTGGGGCGCGCCATTAACTCGTGAAATTTTTGCGCCACCTGATCGAGCGCAATACGGTCTTGCGGCCGCTGTGGGCCAGCGACAGAAGGCACCACAGTGGACAAATCGAACACCAGTGTTTCGGAATAATCGCAAGCCCCTGGCTGTGGGATGCCAAACAAACCCTGGGCCTGAAAGTAATTGCGCAACGTGGCCACATCCACCGGATCGCGTCCGGTGGCCAGCAAGTAATCACAAGTGGCCTCATCTGGCGGGAAGAAACCCATGGTGGCGCCGTATTCCGGGGCCATGTTGGCAATGGTGGCACGATCCGGCAAGGAAAGTGCCCGCGCACCCTCGCCAAAAAATTCGACAAACTTGCCCACCACCTTGGCGCAGCGCAACATTTCAGTCAATGTCAGCACCACATCGGTAGCGGTGACACCCGCTTTCACGTGACCGAGCAGATTTACACCCACCACATCGGGGGTGAGAAAGTACACCGGTTGACCCAGCATGGCGGCTTCGGCTTCAATGCCGCCCACACCCCAGGCCACGATGCCCAGGCCGTTAATCATGGTGGTGTGCGAATCCGTGCCAACCAGGCTGTCAGGGAAATACATGCCGCCCTTGTGCATCACTCCATGCGCCAGATATTCCATGTTGACCTGATGCACAATACCGATGCCAGGTGGGACTACTTTAAATGTGTCAAACGCCTGCATACCCCATTTCAGCAGTTCATAGCGCTCCTGATTGCGTGAAAACTCCAGGGCCATGTTCTGTTGCAACGCATCGGCTTGGCCAAAGACATCCACCTGTACAGAATGATCCACCACCATATCCAC
Organism: Pseudomonadota bacterium; assembly: GCA_021786845.1. Taxonomy (GTDB): domain Bacteria; phylum Pseudomonadota; class Gammaproteobacteria; order Burkholderiales; family Sulfuriferulaceae; genus Sulfuriferula. Next base: position 30,180 of record JAJYMO010000031.1, read on the forward strand.
CGGCGCGAGCGGTTCAATCAGGCCAGGGTCTTTGCCGGCCAGTACTGCGGCAGCACGCATGGCAGCCAGATCGGCCAGCAAAGGCACACCAGTAAAATCTTGCAAGATCACGCGTGACACCACAAAAGGGATTTCTTCCGTACGCGGGCCGTTCGGCTGCCAATTTGCCAGTTGGCGCACATGCAGTTCGGTGATTCTTTGGCCATCGCAATGGCGCAATACCGATTCCAGCACCATGCGAATCGAAACCGGCAAGCGGGAAATTGCACCGATCCCCGCTGTTTCCAGCGCGGGAAGTGAAACCATCTGACCGTTTGTGCCATTGCCGGTTTTGAAATGGGAAAGGGTATGAAATGGATACGCTGATGTCATAATAGGGGGAGGTTTTCAAAATAATTGAGGTGAATTTTACCGCAAAACAGGTGTCTCTCGCATGAGAATATGAGTGCGGTGGTGTGTTATTTGGAAAAAATGGGCAATGTACATGCCGGAGAGGTGTTGTTCGGATCAGACGGTGAGCTGGATGGTTAGGGTTCGGTCACCAATTTTTGCCGCAAGCAGGGCGCTGATGGATGGTGCATCGCGGTGGGGAGATGTCTAAATACTGGATTCCCGCTTGCGTAAAAATAACGAAAGCAGGGCTTGTGTCAAGAATCCCCTCTCCCTTAAGGAAGAGGGGTAGAGGTCACTCACAGCAGATCGAGTTGCGCCTTGGTCAGCAGAAATACATATTCATCGCTGCCACCACTTTCCAGCCAGGTGAAATCAATCTGCGGGAACTCGGCTTCAAGTGCGTCACGGTTGTGGCCAATTTCTGCTACCAGCAGGCCGCCCGGGAATAAATATTGGGCGGCATGACGCAGGATAGGGCGAATGTGTTGCAGCCCATCTTCACCAGAGGCCAGGGCCAATTCTGGTTCGGTGCGGTATTCTGCAGGAAGTTCAGCCATGCTGGAGGCGTTGACGTAAGGCGGATTGGTGATGATCAAATCGTATTGCCGGTCTGTTTTTTCAAACAGGTCCGACTGGATCAGCCGAATCTGTTCTTGCAGGCCGTAGGCTTGTATGTTTTGTTGTGCGACGGCCAGTGCTTCGGTTGATAAATCAAGTGCGTCGATGTCTGCATTGGGAAAAGCATGGGCCATGAGCACAGCCAAACATCCCGATCCGGTGCATAAATCCAGCGCGCTGGTGAGGCACTCCGGGTCATCGACCCATGGGGCAAGTTGTTGTTGCAATAATTCGGCGATAAAAGAACGGGGAATAATGACCCGTTCATCGACATAGAAACTGAACTCACCTAACCATGCTTCGTGCGTCAGATAAGCGGCAGGAATGCGGCGGTGAATGCGTTGGTGCAACACCGATTCCAGCTCGGTGCGTTCTGGCTCTGTCAGGCTGGCATCCAAAAAAGGTTCCAGATTGTCCAGGGGCAGATGCAGGGTGTGCAAAATGAGATAAATGGCCTCATCCCAAGCATTTTGGCTGCCGTGACCAAAGGCGAGTTGCGCCCGATTCATCTGACTGACACCAAAACGCACCCAGTCTCGCACGGTAATCAGCGATTCGGTATCTGGAAAGTGTGTTTCTGCATGGGTATGAGTATGCTGATGGGTCATGACTTGAGCAATCCCTGTAAGGTATTTTGATAGATTTGGCTTAATGGTTTTAAGTCCGCGATGGCAACGTGTTCGTCTATTTTGTGAATACTGGCATTCACTGGGCCAAATTCAATGATCTGGCTGGCAATGCGTGCAATGAAACGCCCGTCCGAAGTGCCACCTGTCGTAGAAAGCGTGGGCATGATGCCCGTCACCTGCTGTATGGCTGTGCTGATGGCATCGACTAAATTGCCTGCAGGCGTCAGGTAAGGTGCGCCAGGATTGGGCCAGTCCAGGATGTATTCCAGTTTATGTTGATCAAGGATGGCGTGAACGCGGGTTTTGAGTGAGTCCTGACTACTGGCCGTTGAGTGGCGAAAATTAAAATCAATCACCACTGTGCCGGGCACGACATTGGTGGCGCCTGTCCCCCCGTGAATGTTGGAAATTTGCCAACTGGTCGGCGGAAAGTGTGCATTGCCTTGATCCCATACCGTGCTGGCCAGTTCGGCAATCGCCGGTGCTGCTTGATGAACCGGATTGCGAATCAGGTGTGGGTAAGCGATATGGCCCTGTATGCCTTTCACGGTGAGCCGTCCGGAAAGCGAACCGCGCCGCCCATTTTTAATGGTGTCACCCAATTGGGACACGCAGGTGGGTTCGCCCACAATGCAGCAATCGATGTGGGTGCCCTGGTCAGCCAGCCATTCGACCACTTTTACCGTGCCATCCGATGCCACACCCTCTTCGTCCGAAGTAATCAACAAGGCGATGCTGCCTGGATGATCCGGGTGCGCTTGCACAAAACCTTCAATCGCCGTCACAAAAGCCGCTAATGAGGCCTTCATGTCAGCGGCACCGCGGCCAAACAGCAATCCATCCCGTTCAGTGGGGATAAAGGGATCGGAATGCCACGCTTCAAGTGGTCCGGTGGGCACCACATCGGTGTGTCCCGCAAAACAAATCAGTGGTGCGGTGTTGCCGCGTCGTGCCCACAGATTCGTAACGCCTTGCGATACCAGGGTTTCAAAGGTAAAGCCCAGCGGTGCGAGACGGGTCTGGATGAGTTTTTGGCAGCCCGCATCATCCGGCGTCAAAGAGCGGCGGGCGATGAGGTCTTTGGTGAGTTGCAGCGTATCAGACATAATGGTCAAAATTTGTTGGAGGATGATTAGGGAATGAGCCGCCGCCAGGTGTCAGCATCAAAACCAACCAGTACGGTGTGGTCGAAGCAGAAAACAGGGCGTTTGATGACGCTGGGTTGTGCTGTCATCAAAGTGAAAGCGGCTTCGGCATGGGTGATGCTGGCTTTATCCGTATCGGTCAGGTTGCGCCAGGTCGTGCCCTTGCGGTTGAGCAGGGTTTCCCAACCGGCGAGCTCAGACCAGGCAGCCAGCTGTTGCTTTGTCGGGGCACATTGCCTGAAATCATGAAACTGGTATTGGATCCCTTGGGCATCCAGCCAAAGACGCGCTTTTTTAACGGTGCTGCAGTTTGGGATGCCATACATCTGTGCAGAGTGTTCAATCACTTTATAGCACCCCGATGCGGACAATTAACCCGGTTACAGTCCACATACAGATGCAACGAATGATCGTGGATAGTGAAGCCTCGTTCTGTAGCGATACTCTTTTGCCGGCGTTCAATTTCCTCATCAAAAAATTCTTCAAGATGACCACACTGAAGACAGACCAGGTGATCGTGATGTTGCCCGGCATTGAGTTCATATACCGCCTTGTCGCTGTCAAAATGGTGGCGGATCAACAGGCCAGCCTGTTCAAACTGGGTGAGTACACGATAAACTGTTGCCAGGCCAATATCGATATCGTCTGCAATCAACATGCGGTAAATGTCTTCGGCAGCAAGATGTTGCCTGGTACTGTGCTCGAACAGTTTCAGTACTTTAAGGCGTGGCAGGGTGGCTTTCAGGCCCGTGCTCTTCAAGTTGGTCGGTGTGCTCATGACAATTCGTGCGTTTTAATGAGAATATAGGCTATCATAGAGGCTTTGCTTTACTTTGCAAGTATTGATTATGACCGTGCGCCTGTTTTTGATGTTTTGTCTGCTTGAATTGACGGCTTGTTCCTCTTTGCCTGGGGTGCAATGGTTGTCACAATTTAGCGCCCTTTCACCATTTAAAATCGATATTCGACAGGGTAACTCGCTTGATCCCAAACAAATCGATAAATTAAAACTGGGGATGACGCGCGCTCAGGTACAGTTCATTATGGGCACATCGCTGCTTATCGATCCTTTTCGCCCAGATCGTTGGGATTATGTTTACAGCTTGCAGCATGATGGCAAAACAGTGGAATTCCATAAACTGGAATTGTATTTTGAACAGGATAAATTGAGTCGGATCGTTAATGACTTCGGGAAAACCCCGGTTGTCATTACTGCACCTGCACCTGCACCTGCACCTGCTGTTGCAGTGCCGTCTTCTGTATTACCTGTTGCAGCAAGTCCTGTTGTGGCAACACCAGTGGCTGCAACACCTGTATCGACAACCGCCAATATGATCCCCGGCAAAAATTAACCCAGATAATCCATTAGGACGCGAGATGATGTTGAAAGTGGTGATTGCCGGCAGTTCAGGACGCATGGGGAAAACCTTGCTGGAGGCTGTAACGGAAGCGCCTGATTGTGCGTTACATGGCGTATTGTCCCGTTCTGACAGCAACGATGTGCCATCCGCCTTAATCGGTGCCGATGTGTTGATTGATTTTACCCGGGTGGAAGCCACCATGCAGCATTTGCAACTGTGCGAGCGAATGGGCATCAACATTGTGATTGGTACGACGGGATTTAACGCCGAACAAAAACAGCGTATTGCAGTAGCTGGCAACAAGATTGGCGTGGTATTTGCCCCCAATATGAGTGTGGGTGTTAATTTAACCCTCAGTCTGCTGGAAACGGCAGCAAAAATTTTGAACCAGGGTTATGACATCGAAATTATCGAAGCCCATCATCGTCACAAAGTGGACGCGCCATCCGGGACAGCGTTGCGGATGGGTGAAGTCATCGCAGATACCCTCGGACGAAATTTGGCCGAATGTGCAGTTTACGGTCGGGAAGGTAACACCGGTGAACGCGACGCACAAACCATCGGATTTTCAACGATACGTGCTGGGGACATTATCGGTGAGCACACCGTGATGTTCGCTGGATTGGGCGAGCGGGTAGAGATCACCCACAAAGCCTCCAGCCGGATGACATTTGCCCAGGGGGCGCTGCGCGCAGCACGGTTCCTGGCGGGCAAGGGTAAGGGTTATTATGACATGCAGGACGTGTTAGGATTACGCACGAGTTAAGTTTTGGAAGCATAGCTGGAGCAATGCTGTGGATAGTGTTGATCTTTCTGTCCTGAAATCTCTGTATGCATGGCAAACGGAAGCGCTTCCACTTTGGCTGGTAACTGTGGTGGAGACCTTTGGCTCAAGCCCTCGCCCGAAGGGTGCGATGCTTGCTCTGCGAGGTGATGGCCTTGTGGTGGGTTCAGTATCGGGAGGTTGCATTGAGGCTGATCTCGTGAGTCGAGCAGTGCAAGGGCAGCTAAAGGGCGATTGTTGTGAAGTGGTGATGTATGGTGTGACTCAGGAAGACGCGCAAAATTTTGGTCTGCCCTGTGGTGGATCGTTGCGTCTGGTCATCGAACCGGTGCGGAATCCGGATTGGGTCGGACGCGTCCTTCAATCCATTCAATCTCATCAACTGATACGTCGTACTGTACATCTTGAATCCATGCGGGTATTGCTGGATAACGCCAGTCGAATCGAAACGACCACTTTTGACGGTGAACAAATGACCATGGTGCATGGCCCTCGCTGGCGGTTATTGATCATCGGCGCTGGCCAAACTTCCGGTTATCTTGCACGCATGGCCCAAGCGCTTGATTATCAGGTCACTGTTTGCGACCCGACCCAAGCGTTGCGTCAGACGTGGCATGTGCCGGACGCCATTCTGATGAGTGAGATGCCTGACGAAGTGGTACGGGCTTTTGAGGTGGATGCCTGTACGGCCATTGTGGCGCTTTCCCACGACCCCAAGTTAGACGATATGGCGCTGCTGGAGGCGCTTAAAACACCCGCGTTCTATATCGGCGCGCTTGGTTCTCAAGCCAATAATATGAAACGGCGCGCGAGGTTGGCCTTGTTCGACCTTACGCAAAAAGAAATCAACAGGTTGCATGGGCCTGTGGGCTTACCGATAGGAAGCCGTACGCCACCGGAGATTGCAGTATCTGTTCTGGCGCACATGATCTCGATCAGAAATCAGTCGGCCATTGCAAGTCGTGTCAGTCGGTCCAAAAAAAGCGTGTTGACGAGGGGTCGGTGTGATGTCGCTCCGGTTTCTGTAGTTTGATGGTGGTATGGTATGATTACCCTGATGCTTTGTTCCACGCTTGGAGTTTAAGATTTTTTCGGGTGAATGATATTTTTATTTCAATACGCGACAAAGGAGCTTAAACCATGACCACCAGCAATACGATCGAACCAACCCCATCCATCTCTGCAGAACAACGGTACCGAATGATTGCTGAAGCGGCTTATTTTCGGGCTGAAAATCGTGGGTTTTCTGGCGCAAACATGGCACAGGACTGGATTGAAGCCGAGGCGGAAATCGATCGGCAATTGCATCCGGTTTTCGGGATGATGGAAAAGAAATCTTCTTTTGAAGATACACTTCGTCAGCAGATTCTGCGTTGGGATGCGCGTCTTGACCAGTTGGCTGAAAATGCCACAATGGCCAAGACAACCGCCAGGGCCAAAATCAGGAAGCAAATCAGCGAAATAACTGCCAACCGTGAGGCGCTTAAAGAGAGCCTCCATGCACTGCAAGCCAGTACCACTTCTACGTGGGATGATTTGAAGCATCAGGCCGAGCAGATATTGGCGAAGATGCAGGGTGTGTATGATCATGCAGCCAGCCAGAAGGAAGCTTTTGAACAGCAACTTACCACGCAGCTTGCGGTTTGGGATGTTCGATACCAGGATCTCAAAGCCAGGGCAAAAAATGCGGGTGTTGAGGTGCAATCGAATCTTCACTCAAAAATGTACGTGTTGGAAGAACACCGTGTTGCCGCTGAAGCGCAATTGGTGGAATTGCGTACTCGAAGTGCTGAAGCGTGGGAAGACATTAAGACCGGCACTGACAAAACCTGGAAAACATTGCACGATACCCTGGATCGGGTTGCCGATCACTTTAAGTGAGTTCAGGCCAAGAACGGCAGTTGTTCTGGAAAGTCCACGTCGAACAGCACCCCTGGGTCATTCAGTTCCAATTCCAGAATCGCTTCTGCATGGGTGTGTAACAAGGAGCGGGCACCCCTGTCGCCCTGCAAGACCATCAGTGAGGGACCAAAAACATGGTCAAAACACACCGGATGGCCTCGTTTGCCAGCATACAGCGGCACAATGATCTGTCCTCGCCTTGATGCTTGCGCCACAGCCCTGATGCTGGAGGCATGCAGATGAGGCATATCGGCAAGACCAATTGCCCAGCCTCCAGCATTCGCTGTCTCAATCACCCCATGCGCGAGGCTGAGTGCCATGCCCTGATCAGACTGTGAGCAGTGAGTACAGGCGACGCCAGCGTTGGACAGCAGTTGTGCCAATGCAATATCTTCAGATCGAAGGACGACGAGCACATCATCCATGACATTGAGCCATTTTAGCGCACAGTGCAACACCATCGGCTGGCCGTCGATGAGCGCAAGCCGCTTGTCGGTTCCAAAGCGTCGCGATTGCCCTGCAGCAAGTATCAGACCCTGGATCATCCTGGGATTGGCCGCTTAATGCGTGGCTTGTTTATGACGCTGATGAGTGGCGAAGCAAATAGGCTTTCGTTGCATGTGATTACCTTAACAAACAAGTGGTTCCGATCACAATAAGCGTTCATGTGGTGATTCGCAGGAGGCGGCCTTCAGAATGGTGCGGCTGATTAATGCGGACAACAGGGGTAGCTTATAAGCGTTCCCGGATAAAGGGGTCGCAGTGGTGATGGCGGCTTCTGCTGCAGTCCTCGCATTGTCCGGATCGATTTTAGCGCCTGTCAGAATATTTTCAGCCTCTTGTGCTCTTCGGGGCGTTGGGGAGACGCTGCCAAGGACAATCCGGGCCTGTTGGCAAATATCATTATGATCAATAACAAAAACGGCCGCAACAGCCGCCAGTGGCCAGTCAAAAGCCGCTTTTTCACTCAGTTGCAGGTAGGCGGATCGATGCGCAGGGTGAGGTGCGGGGAGTTTGACTGCTGTGATCAGTTCTCCTGCTTGAAGAATGTTTTCATGGCGCGGATCACGAGAGGGTAGCATGAAAAAATCGTCGATGGGAATAACCCGTTGCGCACCCTGGGCGCTGACACACTTAATCTGAGCCTGGAAAGCCAGCAATGCTGTCGCCGGCGTGGAAGGGTGGACAATGGCGCATCCGTCATGATTGGCAAATACAGCGTGGTACCGGTTGTCACCTGCATAGGCAAAACAGTGTTCGCCACCTTTACGCAGGCAATGATGTGCAGGCGAACGAAGGTACCAGCATCGTGGACGTTGCAAAAGATTGCCTCCCAACGTCGCCCTGTTGCGGATTTGCGGACTTGCTGCCGCAGTGACTGTTTGGACAAGCGCAGGAAAGTATTTCCCCACGCCGGAATGCGCGGCGATTTGTGCCAGCGTAGCCAATGCACCAATCGTGAATCCGCCATCGGCATCTTCCGAAATGCTCTGAAATTCAGACAGATGGTTGATGTCAATCAAACGCCTGGGACTAACCAGACCCTCTTTCATGAGGTCAAGCAGGTCTACGCCGCCGGCCTTGATGAGCATGGCTTGAGACGCAACAGGTTTGCCTTGTGTGCCTAACATCGCCTCAGTGGTGGTGTGTGTTGCCGAAGTGGCTGCGTTTTCAAACGACGTTGCCTGTTGCCATTCAAAAGATTCCATCAACAGGCCCCTTGTTGGCGTCACGCAGCGCTTGAAGAACCCTGGCAGGTGTCATGGGCAAAGTATTGATTCGGATTCCGATGGCGTTATAGACAGCGTTAGCAATAGCGGCGGCTGTCGCGATATTTGCCGGTTCGCCGACGCCATAGGCATCGGTGGCACTCAAGCCCTGATAATTTTCCAGTACCATGACATCGATTTTTGGCAGTCCGCTTGGCCCGGCGAATTTGTAGTCGATAAAATTGGGATTCATCATGCAGCCAGTATGGGGGTCAATGATTCGCTCTTCCAATAAGGCATAAGAAATACCCATCAAGATGCCGCCGTGGATTTGGCTCTCGATTTGCAAAGGATTGATGGGCCTTCCGCAATCATGAACGGCAACCACACGTTCGATGTGTATGACACCGGTTTGTGTGTCTACCGTAACGGCCACGAACTGCACCCCACCCAAATCATTCAGTGCGATCGCTGAATCACCATTGCGGCTATGAAAGCCGGCATAGTCATCGCTACGGCTGGCGACGGCACTGATCCGGTCGGTACGCAACGTGCGGACTGCTTCTTTCCATGGGATACGTCGGGGCGGCGTGTCTGCCGACTGTACCCAGCCGTCCTGTATTTTTAATTGCTGCGGATCAAGATTCCAATGTGACGCGACCGATTGCAGCAGCGCATTTTTGATCTGCCATGCCGCAGAGCGAGCCGGAGGGGTGATGGATGCCGAAGTGCGGCTCCCGTAAGATGGCGGCCCTGAAGGAAACTCCGTGTCGCCGATGCGTACACCAATCGCGTCGGGCTGTAATCCTAATTCCTCCGCAACAACCTGCTGGAGTAGTGTGCCGATACCGGTGCCAATATCTTGTACGCTTGACAGCACTTCCACCTTGCCGTCTCGCCACAAACGCACTTCGCAGGCCGAGTTGATCTGAACATTAGACATCCATAGTGACTGGGCCATCCCCAAGCCGTGTTTGATGGAGCCGGAATCAAAGCCGGGTGTTTTGCGATGCGCCCAACCAATTTTCAGGGCGCCGAGCCGTCGTTCTTCACGCCGTACGGGGCTGAGGTCGATCACCTCACGTAACACGAGGGGGTCGAAAGAGAGCTTCTCTGCGAGTGCATCAATCGATTGCTCTAACGCAAAAGCACCTTGTGTGTTACCCGGTCCGCGCATGGCGGTGCTTGGCGATGTGTTGGTGAAAACATCAAATTGCAATGACTTAAGATTTGGGCAAGCGTAGAGAGCCATCGCAATATCACCCACGCCTGCGCCCTGCGCAATACCGGCACTCCCCCAGGCATGCAGCGAGATGGCGGTGAGTTTGCCGTCGCGGCGGGCACCGATCCGCAAATGTTGCTGACTGGATGGACGGTTTCCACTGTCCATCTGTTCCTCATCACGCCGGTACACGAGGCGGACAGGCGCCCTGGACAGGCGTGACAGCGTGACAGCGATCTTTCCATACTGACCAAGCTGTGATTTGGAGCCAAACCCGCCGCCAATGGCCTGTGCACGGACCCGTACACGTGACAGCGGCAACTGAAAGGTCGCCGCAAGTTGCGCGCGTACGCCCGCAGTAAATTGTGTCGACATCCACACGTCCAGACCCTCTTCGCGCCAGTCAGCGACGATGGCATGCGGCTCCATGCAACAATGGGTCTGTACTTGGGTGAAAAATGTCTCTTCCACAATAAAATCCGCAGAAGAAAAACCATCGTTCACATTGCCTTGCTCCCTCTTGCTGGGGCCACGCACGTTGCCTTCAAGTGGCAGATCGGCGACGAATGGAAATCCAGCGACGGGAATATGAGCCGCCTCGTCCTGCCGATAAATGGTCGAGGCATCCGACCTCATGGCTGACTCGATATCGATGGCAAAGGGCAGGGGGTCGAATTCAACCTTGATTAACTTGATGGCGGCCTCCGCTGCAGCGAGCGTTTCCGCAGCAACGGCGGCGATGGGTTGACCGACGTAGCGCACTGCAGGTGCATGGCCGTCAGACAGCGCTTCGATCACGGTGACCACGGCACGCACGCCCAGGAAGTTGCGCGCAGGCGCAAGGTCCAAGGACCGAATTCTGGCATGAGGAAGGGGTGAGCGCATCACAGCTGCGAACAACATACCCGGCAACTGCACATCAACCGTATAACAGGCTGCCCCAGTGACTTTGCCCACGGCATCCCAGCGCGGTGTGTTGCGGCCAATAAAATTCAGATCGGCATTGGGGGCCAGCGCGGGAGGCTCACTATCGGATATCTCACGCGTAACTTGATCCAGGCCGAGATGAGCCATGCCTGCCGATAACCGTTCATGATGTTTTGGCGTGTTGTCATTCATGGTTGCCCTCCTGTTTATTGGCCAAGGACAACATGGCCTGTATCACATGGGGATAGGTGCCACACCGGCAAAGGTGGCCGCTGATGGCGACCTCAATTTCCGCAGCGTCAGGGTGAGGATTGTGTGCCAAAAGGGCTGCGCAACTCATCACGATGCCGGGCGTGCAAAAGCCGCATTGGACGGCATCGTGTTCGATAAAGGCTTTTTGTACGGGATGCAGATGGTCTGTTTCGCTCAGACCTTCGATTGTGGTGATTTTTTGTGAGGTGACTTCAATTGCCAATACGCTGCATGCGGCGACAGGCAGGTCATCAAGCCAGACTGTGCAAGCAGAACACGCGCCATGATTACAGGCAACCTTTGTTCCAGTCAGGTTTAATGAAGTTCGCAGTGCCTCAGCCAGCGTCGTCCGTGGTTCCACATCAATTGACTGTGAAACACCATTGACATTAAGCACCATTGAAACGGCGCCTGGTCCAAGAATTTCAGCGGCTGGTTTTGTTTGGTCTTTGCCAGTCTTGTGCGTTTTGTCAGACATGTGCTAAATCCTCCGAAAACAGCTACGGATTTTTCATCAAATCAGATTTGGTGCGATATTGTTCGAGATGGGGGTATCAGGTGTTGTCAGTACCAAAATGGCCCCCGCAATGTGAAAGGAACTGGTGTAACTTTAACACACTATTTGTTGCACAGAGAGTGGGTTATATTAATCCGGGACACAAGGGGCCTGTCATTCGACCAAATGTATTCCCGGTTTCACTGGCTTTCACAGACAGTCTTGAGGGGGCAAGGCGCTCATAAACAACAGCTGTCCCCCGCCTTGTGTGCCTAAACCTATTTACGGATGATAATCAATATGTTGCTGTCCATATATCACCGATTTTTTCATATTTTTTCTTTACCGCGGACCATGCCACCTTATGCGCAGTTTCTTCCTGAGAAATGTCGCCACGGCGTTTTTCGGGACTCGCATATTCTTGCCAGGCATGATTAAAGGTTTCCCGATAAATATCCTGTGCATGGGGAGGAAGTGCATGGATTATATTGTCCGGTAAGTCTTTATTGGTTTTATAGGGCATCAGATGACTCCTTGAAATTTATAGTACAATGGTGACCATTTGCAAAGTATTGGACGCTGGCTGATGATTTTTCAATCAATCGGTACGCCAATAGTGGCTTTGAGCACCCATTGGTCAGAGACTGCATTGAGCCCTCGGCCTATGTCTAAATTCAGATCCCACTTGTCCAGGCTGGTGTCTATCACACCCTATAACATTTGGCTGTATTGATTTAAATTGCCCAAGTTATTGGCAACACCGAGTCCATTATAACTTTCAAAACCCGGTTGCGTGACGTGCGTGACGGCATACGCCAGTTTTGTGTCCCATTCTACTGTCGTGGGTGCAGGCACTGGACCTGATACCACCCAATCCAAATTGGAGTTTACGGCAAAAGTCCAGCCTAAATATCGCAGGCCGAAAATACCTTTGAGTTCTGCATTCCATGAGTTGGGATCTAATTCGGTGCTGACTTTGCCAATTTCAAAATTCGCACCCCAAAAATAAATTTGACCGGTTGTTTTGGGCGCGATAAATTTGATGCGCACCTTCCCACCATCGACTTGAGCGCCGGTGGTCGCATTGTCTGTACTTAACACATAAGCACCAAGTTCTAAATTGGGTGTGAGGTCAGATGAAAACTCGGGGGTGAAACGAAAAAGGTGAGCTGAAGGCAGTACCCCAGGGTAAGTGCCAGCATCATTGCCTGACGGAACAGTGTTGGTGTGCAGATCTAAGCCATATTGTCCCGGGGCATCCATTTCATCCATGTAGGCCTGAATTTCTTCAGGGGCAGCAACAGCGAAGGGCGAGGTGCCGCACATCAGAATCAGTCTTAATCTGTAACCATATGAATTAAATTATAAACTTGCTAGCTTGGTGGCAAGATTTAGTCACCAAACCTTTCCGGCCACACAAGGCCAGCCCGTATGCATACTAATCGTTCTGTGTTACCTAAGCAACATCGCATACAATATCACGCCTGCCACAAGCGACGCATTCAGTTTTTTAATCAGCTTCCCTTGCCGGATCTGCTGGCATCCGCTGACTCTCGGGGTAGCAGGGTCGGCATGTTTTTGAAGATTTATTGCCCAGTGCTGGAGACCCAAAGCGGTGGTGGGGAGGCCACCGACTGAGACGTATAAGGAAACGAAGGCATGACAGACTGCATTGGGAGTCATAGGCAGATGAATTGTGGTTGCCCCAATTCGTTCGCTGTTGAGCCGTAGCTGTCCAAAAAATTCATCCATAATCAGTGCATTCGCACAGAGTAGCGTGCTACAATGTTTCAACTTGAACCTTAATCCCACCCCGCCTGCTTCGTGGGCATGCAGCAACAATGCCAGAATCCACGTCCACCAGCCGCCAGAGCAAGCTGCAAGAAGACACCCGTTTCAGGGTGTTGCGCCTGTTGCAAGACAACCCAAATCTGTCCCAACGTGAGCTGGCCAAAGCCTTGGGCATCAGCCTGGGTGGTGTGCACTATTGCCTGCAAGCCTTGCTGGATAAAGACTTAATCAAAATACACAATTTCCAGAGCAGCACGCGTAAGCTGGCCTATGCTTACTTGCTCACCCCGGCAGGCATCGTCGAAAAAGCCACCCTGACCGGCCGCTTTCTCAAACGCAAAATGGAAGAGTATGGGCAATTGCGGCTGGAAATCGAATCCTTGCAGCAGGAAAATATTGATCTCGCGCACAATGGCAAACCTCAGAATGGAAACCAGCATCCATGAACAAGATCACCCCTGTCATCTTGTGTGGCGGTTCCGGCACACGCCTATTGCCGCTGTCTCGTGCGGGGTTCCCAAAACAATTTTTCGTGTTGTCGGGCACCGCAGAAGTTACCTGTGGCGACAAAGTGATCTTGCTGAAGGAAACCAATTCACCTGCGTCCCGTTGGGCGAAATGCATCGCCTGCACAATTCAGGCACCATCCCGCTGGAAATTATTGAAGTACAATCGGGTAGCTATTTGGGTGAGGATGATATTGTGTGGTTTGATGACTGCTATGGGTGGGCTGTGTAAGCAGTAATTGTTCACCCAGGTTGTCTATATGAGGTCAAAAAATGTGTCATTCCCGGGAAAGCGGGAATCCAGTGGGTTGAATAATTCCCGTGTAACGGGACAAAACCGGTGTCTTGTCTGCTTCGCAGCGTGTTTGTGTGGCTGGATTTCCGCTTTCGCGGGAATGACGAAGCTAATAGATTATTTGGGATTAATTTAGTTTTGGATACTCAACATGAAAGCAGTGATTTTAGCAGGCGGTCTCGGCACGCGACTCAGTGAAGAAACGGCACTGCGCCCCAAACCGATGGTGGATATAGGCGGCAAGCCTATTCTCTGGCACATCATGAAAATGTATTCGGCGCATGGGATCCATGATTTCATTATTTGCTGCGGCTATAAAGGTTACATAATTAAGGAATATTTCGCGAATTACTTTCTGCATATGTCGGATGTGACTTTTGATATGCAGGCCAACAGTATGCATGTTCACCAGAAACGTGCTGAACCCTGGAAGGTGACCTTGGTGGATACAGGCGATGAATCCATGACAGGCGGAAGACTTGCACGCGTGGCTGAGCATGTGAAAGACGAAGAATCCTTTTGTTTGACCTATGGTGATGGGGTGGCCGATGTAGACATTGCCGCCACGATTGCGTTTCATCGCCAACACGGTAAAGCGGCGACGCTGACCGCCACGTATCCGCCTGGGCGCTTCGGTGCTTTGGATATTCAAAACCATCAAGTCAAAAGCTTCAAGGAAAAGCCAAGAGGCGATGGCGCGCTCATTAATGGCGGGTTTTTCGTATTGTCCCCCAAGGTGTTGTCTTATATACGCGATGGCGATAACACCATTTGGGAACAGGAACCGCTGGCACAATTGGCTGCAGACGGTGAATTGATGGCTTATCAGCACGAGGGGTTCTGGCAACCCATGGACACCCTGCGCGATAAGCATTATTTGGAAGAATTATGGGCCAATGGCAAAGCGCCATGGAAAAAGTGGGACTAAACATGGCAGTGAATGCAGAATTCTGGCGCGGCAAGCGCGTATTGATGACCGGGCATACCGGTTTCAAAGGCAGTTGGCTGTCTCTCTGGTTACAGTCCATGGGCGCGCAAGTGGTGGGCTATGCGCTTGTACCACCGACGAACCCGAGTCTGTTTGACGTGGCCCAAGTGGCTCAAGGCATGACCAGTATCATCGGTGATATACGGGATTTAGAGTCATTGCGTGCAGCGTTCGGCACACACCAACCCGAAATCGTGATCCATATGGCTGCACAACCGCTGGTGCGTTATTCCTATCAGGCACCTGTTGAGACTTATTCCACCAACGTCATGGGCACGGTGAATGTGCTTGAGGCGATACGCAGCACCGCCAGCGTAAAGACGGTAGTGAATGTCACCAGCGACAAATGTTACGATAACAAAGAATGGCTGTGGGGCTACCGGGAAAACGAAGCCATGGGCGGCTTTGATCCTTACAGCAGCAGCAAGGGGTGTGCGGAACTGGTGGCCGCAGCCTATCGAAACTCATACTTTCATCCTGAAAAATATGCAGAGCATGGCGTGGCACTGGCTTCGGCCAGAGCTGGCAACGTGATTGGCGGCGGCGATTGGGCGGAAGACCGGCTGATTCCCGATATGATGCGTGCGATCTCCCAGAGTAAGCCCGTCCATATTCGCAATCCGCATGCGATCCGTCCCTGGCAACATGTGCTTGAACCCTTGTCGGGTTACCTGATTCTTGCACAAAAACTGTATGAAGAAGGTGCAGTTTACGGCGAAGGCTGGAATTTCGGCCCGCATGACCAGGACGCCAAACCCGTGCAATGGATCGTAGCGCAATTGACGGCACATTGGGGCAAAGGCGCAAGCTGGACATTGGATGGCGGCAACCATCCGCATGAAGCGCATTATCTTAAACTGGATTGTTCCAAAGCGCAAGCGCGCTTAAACTGGCAGCCCAGATGGCATTTGGATGAAACGCTCAGTAAAATAGTCGAATGGCATCAAGCACATCACAACGCTGCAAACATGCGTGATGTGTCATTGTGCCAAATTGCCCAATATAATGTGAACGGGTGAAATGAGGTCAAGGGTAGGTCAGGCTTCAGCCTGACGCGGTGATAAAAGATACGTTGAATTGTCGGGTTAAAACCTGACCTGCAATAGTGCATGTAGTAGGCAGAGCATTGGCCTGCCTGTGGACACAAATAAGGAAATATAAATGAGGCAAACAATATTTAGAGGAAATTTGTGTGTAGATGAAAACCACCAATTACACATTAACGTGCCCGCAGACATGGGTGATGAATTTGAAGTGATCGTTTTGCCTTTGCGTCCTCAATTAGCCAAAAATGCGCTGAGTGACGATGAGCAATTTATGCTTGCTGCTTATTCTGCAGTGATTGATAACGACCCCGAAGAGGATGCAATCTGGGAAAAATATGTCAAATAATTTTAAGTTCCATCCTGGCACGATTCATGTGTATAAAGTCCCCTTTGTCGAAGGGCATGCTGCCAAGCCACGTCCTGTGATCATTACTTCATTGCCTAATAGCAAGGGTGATGTGATGGGTATTCCTGGCAGCTCACAGATGCACCAATGGAACGAAACTCATCAAGTGATTATTGACCCACGAGAGATGGCGTCCAGTGGTTTAGATAAACCCACCGTGTTTCCAATCAGTAAACAAATGGTTTTTTCCACAAGGTTTTTTGCTGGTGAAATCGGGGAAATAAACACCCCAACCCTGGAAGCAGTCATGCGTTTGATTATGGCGCATCAAGTTGAACAGTTTCACTCAGCCACGCAGCTACAAAAAGCTTTCCAACCCGGCACCACCGTCATCCCACCCTCCGGCAAAGTTATCGGCACTGCGGAAATTCAGAACATGGTGGAAGCCTCGCTGGATGCATGGCTCACAACTGGTCGGTTTAACACCGAATTTGAAGCCCGTCTGGCCAAATATTTGGGTGTGAAACACCTCATTACCGTCAACTCGGGTTCTTCCGCCAATCTGGTGGCGTTTTCCGCGTTGACCTCGCACCGCTTGGGCGACCGAGCCATCAAGCCGGGCGATGAAGTCATCGGCGTGGCGGCAGGTTTTCCTACTACCGTGAACCCTATCCTGCAATTCGGCGCAGTGCCTGTGTTCGTGGATGTGGACACTGCCACCCACAACATTGATGCCAGCCTGATTGAAGCGGCGATCAGTCCCAAAACCAAAGCCATCATGCTGGCACACAGTCTGGGCAACCCGTTTAACCTGGATGCGGTCACTGCGCTGTGCAAGAAATATAAACTCTGGTTGGTGGAAGATTGCTGCGACGCTCTGGGTGCCACGTACAACGGGCAAATGGTCGGTACTTTCGGTGACATTGCCACACTCAGTTTTTACCCTGCGCACCACATCACCATGGGTGAGGGCGGTGCGGTGTTCACCAACAACGCCGAACTGAAAAAGATTGCTGAATCTTTCCGTGACTGGGGACGCGACTGCTATTGCCCGCCTGGCAAAGACAACACCTGCAACAAACGCTTTAGTTGGAAATTGGGCGATTTGCCCGAGGGCTACGATCATAAGTACACCTACAGTCATTTGGGCTACAACCTCAAAATCACCGACATGCAAGCCGCGTGCGGCTTGGCGCAACTGGACCGTTTGCCCGAGTTCATCGCCGCACGCAAGCACAACTATGCTTTCCTCAAAGCTCGCCTGAAATCCTGCGAAGAATTTCTGATTTTGCCCGAAGCTACGCCCAACAGCGATCCCTCCTGGTTTGGCTTCCTCATCTCCATCCGCGAAAGTGCTGGCGTGAACAGGGTGGACTTGATCAATTACCTGGATCAAAACAAAATCGGCACCCGCCTGTTGTTTGCAGGTAACCTCACCCGTCAACCTTACATGCTGGGCAGAAATTTCCGGGTCAGCGGCGAACTTGCCCGTACCGATGAAGTGATGAACAATGCCTTCTGGATCGGCGTGTATCCGGGTTTGACAGAAGAAATGCTGGAATTTGTGGCGAGCAAGATTGAGGCTTACTTTGGGGTGGGGTTTTGATGAATAATATCTGCCCCTTGTCATTCTGTTGCCGGGAACGCCGTGCATTCTATGCAAAATTCAGCTTGACAATTTAAGACTGGTCTATAAACTGGTCTGATATCAAACGGTGGGAGTCATGCCATGAATATTGAAATTGGATCGTATGAAGCAAAGACGAAGCTACCCGAATTATTGCGCGGTGTGCAACTTGGCAATCGGTATACGATTACGCTTAGAGGGTTAGTTGTGGCAGAATTGATACCACCAGACATTTCCAAACAACATGCTGCTGCTGAGGCCGTTGCAGACATGCAAAGATTTATCTCGTCGCATGATGCCATGGAAGGCATTGACACGAAAGCACTGATTGAGGACGGACGGGATTGACGCGGTTCGTTCTTGATAACTCTGTCACGATGCGTTGGTTATTTGGCGATGGTTCGTCTAATGATCAGATTTACGCAAAACGGGTGTTGGCAGCGATTGGAGACGCAAATGTGCTTGTACCTGCGATATGGTGTCTTGAGGTTGCTAACGTGATAACCAGAGCGGAAAGCAAATATGGACTGACGGAGGCACGCAGTTCAGAATTTGTGCATGTGTTACAGCGGATGGCGATACAAGTTGATGCGGAAACTTGTCAATATGCCATGAGTGAAACCTTACAACTTGCGCGACGTTACAACTTGTCATCGTATGATGCCGCATATTTGGAACTTGCGATGAGGAAAGCTGTACCGCTTGCTACGCTGGATGATGTGCTGGTAAAAGCTGCTGATAAAATCGGCGTTAAGCGACTTTAATCACAGGAAGCGCAGGAAGCAGGGTCAGGCATTACTTTTGACATTTTGTCATTCTTATTTTAGGGCCACTTAAATTTAAAGAAAGCAATCAGAGGGTAAGACTTTACTCGCCAACCTTACATGTTGGGCAGAAACTTTCGTGTCAGCGGCGAACTCACCCGCACCGATGAATAATGCTTTCTGGGTCGGCGTATATCCGGGACTGACAGAAGAAATGCTGGAATTTGTGGTGGGTAAGATTGAGGCTTACTTTGGGGTGGGTTTTTATTAAGAGGACGGATTTATCATTGAAGGCTTCTGACGCACTTGCTAAATTTCTTATTGCTCATCGAATTCAAACCTGTTTTGAACTGGTGGGTGGCATGATCACGCACCTTCTTGATAGTTTTGCTGAATCAGGGCAGTTCAACATCGTCTCCATGCACCACGAGCAATCTGCGGCATTCGCTGCTGAGGGTGTGGCAAGGCAGAGCAAAGGCAAAACAATGGCGGTGGCAATGGGAACCAGTGGCCCAGGTGCAACCAATTTGATCACTGGACTGGGGAGTTGCTGGTTTGATTCTGTGCCCTGTTTATTCATTACCGGGCAAGTCAACACAAGAGAACTCAAGGGTGAGCGAGCGATCAGGCAGCAAGGTTTCCAGGAGCTGGATATTGTTGAAGTGGTGCGTTCGCTGACCAAATATGCGGAGAGGGTCGATCATCCTGATGATTTATTGCCTGCATTGCACCGCGCGTTGTCAATCGCGCTGAGTGGTCGCCAAGGCCCGGTGTTATTGGATATACCCAACGATGTACAGCGGGCGGATATTCCAGATGCATTGATCGAGAAATGGCTAAACATTCCATTGGATATTGTCCCAGGGCGTGGAATAGGTGCAAGTAACCTGAAGCAATTGGAGGCGCTGTGCAAGGATGCCCAGCGACCCTTGATTTGCATTGGCGGCGGTGCGCGATGGGCGGATGCGATGGATGACTGGCTTTTCGCCGCAGATACACTCGGCATTCCGTATGTGTCAACGTTAATGGGACATGAACGAGTGATTTCCCGTAACAACTACTTCAATATGATCGGCAGTTACGGTAATCGTGAGGCTAATTGGGCAGTCCAGAATTGCGATGTGCTGATAGTCGTGGGCGCGCGACTTGATGTTCGGCAAACGGGTTCCGATGCGGAAGACTTTGCCCGCAATGCGCGGATTGTCCAGATAGACATTGATCCTGCTCAATTAGATAATCGGGTGCAGGCTGACTTGAGTATCTGTTCAACGGCAGCAAGTTTTTTTAACATTTTTGTTCTCCAGGCCAGTATGTTTCCAAATATTGACCGAGCCTGGCTGGCTGAACTGTCCATACGACGCGCGCAAGCTCAGATCAATGAATATACAGATTGGGAAATTAGTCCCAGCGAGGTGTTTAAAAATTTAAATCAGAGTTTGGCGCAATACGCAGTTGATTATGTTTGCGACGTAGGTAATCACCAAATGTGGGCAGCACAAAGCCTGCGCCTGTCTCCCAATCAAGCCGTTCACTACAGCGGCGGCATGGGAGCAATGGGTTTTGCTTTGCCTGCTGCGTTTGGCGTTGCGATACAGTCTCAACATAAAGTCATTGTTATTACAGGTGATGGCAGCCTGCAAATTAATATTCAAGAACTGGACACGCTCAATCGCTTGGGGCTGGATATGACGATTATCGTCATGAATAACTCGGTGTTAGGTATGGTTAAAAATTTTCAGGATATGTATTTCGATGGCCGCGACCAATCAACCCGCAAAGGCTATAGCAGCCCCTCTTTTACTGATATTGCACAAGCTTACGGCATTGAGGCTTATCGTACCACCAATGCGGCAGAGACAGATCGTGCGCTAGCGTTGATCGCTGACCACAAAGGCCCGTTACTCATTGAGATTATGATGGATGGAGCGACGGAATGCCGGCCTCGCTTAGCTTTTGGATCGAAACTGGATGAACAGTTCCCCAAGTTAAATAGTTAGCTGGCTCATCAATATCATGCAAATAGCTATTCTCGGCGCAACCAGCCAAATTGCCAAAGATTTAATCGTTTCATTTTCCACAGCGTCGAATGATGCCCTGCACCTGTTCGCACGACGACCTGATGAAGTGACGCAGTGGCTGGACGCCGTGGGCATCAAGGCTCGCTACATCGCATCGGACTATGCCGTATTCGCTGGCCATGAATTTGATGCCGTAATCAATTTTATTGGCGTTGGCAATCCTGCGCTGGTGGTGGAAATGGGTGCATCCATCTTCGACATCACGCACCAGTTTGACGGCATAGCGATGGACTATGTGCGTCAACACCCAACTTGCCGCTATATTTTTTTGAGTAGTGGCGCAGCGTATGGCGCACAATTCACTGAACCTGTCAGCATCACCACGCCTGCGCTGGTACCCATCAATACACTCAGTCCCCAAGACTGGTATGGTGTGGCAAAGTTGTATGCCGAATGCCGTCACCGCGCGCAGGCTGCGCTCCCTATCATTGATATTCGCATATTCAATTATTTTAGCCGCAGCCAGGACATCGCGGCACGTTTTCTCATCACCGATATGCTGCGTGCCATTCGTGATCAAACCGTTATGCAAACCTCCGTCGACCACATCACGCGCGACTTTCTGCACCCGACCGATTTTTACGGCTTGGTGAGCGCATTGTTGTCAGCCCCGCCAGCCAATGCCGTGGTGGATGCCTACACGCGGGCACCGATCTCCAAATCAGCTTTGCTGGCAGCCATGCAAGAACAATTTGGTTTGCAGTATGAAGTCGCCGCAACCACCACAAGCGTCAATGCCACAGGCGGCAAGCCACATTACTATTCGTTAAACCGGCGTGCTGCAGATTTTGGGTATCAGCCCAGCTTAACTTCGTTAGAGGGCATCATGCAGGAAGCGCATATCATGCTGTTTGACAGGTACAATAACCGTCATTGACTGACCCTTGGTTATGGGGAGGTTACGATTTTCAGTGAAAAGTGGTTTGCTCCTTTTACTCAATAGAACCGAAAGGCGACATGATGAGATTAACAGAACAGCAAAGAGCGATCATTCGTGCGGCAGTGATGGAAATTTTCGGCGCTGATGCCAAGGTGTGGCTGTTTGGATCACGGGTGGATGACCACCAGCGTGGTGGAGATATTGACTTGCTGATTAAATCCCAAACTGGCGATGCAATGAACGTAACGCGTGCTGAAATTAATTTGCAAACCATGCTACAAGCCAAACTGGGAGAGCAAAAGATAGATATCTTGCTGGATTACCCTTCACGTCTTACTTATCCACCTATTTTTCAGGTGGCGAAACAAACGGGTGTTGTATTATGACTGCCGACGTGTCTGTTTTGCGCTTACAAGATGCGTGGCGTGAATGTGAGAGAAATGCCTATCATCTTTGCCTGGCCATTACTTTGCTTGATCCTGTTATGCCGATGACGGGTAAGATATACACACAACTCACAGATGAACAGGTACGTATTATTGACCAGTTTATCAGTGGCGCGTAAAACCTCGCCGTTCAGGGCGGGGATGGACAGCGCGGACGGCGTAGCCGTCCTTGTCTTGAAATCGCCATGTTTTCTATGCAAAATATTGTTTTAATTGATTGTATTTAATGTAAAATTTACACATGAAACGCTTACAAGCCTACAAGTTTGAACTCATGCCCGATGGTGAGCAATCACGCGCCATGCGTCAATACGCGGGTTGCTGCCGTGTGGTGTACAACAAAGCTTTAGCATGGCAAAACGAACAATACCAAGCCGACAACACATTCAAATTCAACTACACCAAAATAGCTAACCTGTTGCCACAATGGAAAGCAGAGCTTGCTTGGCTCAAAGACGCGCCAAGCCAAACACTACAACAATCACTCAAAAACTTAGAATCCAGTTTTAGAAACTTCTTCGCCAAGCGTGCCGACTTCCCTAAATTCAAAAAGAAAGGTCAATCTGACAGCTTTCGCTTCCCGCAAGGCTACAAGCTTGAGCAACAAAACAATCGAATATGTCTGCCCAAGTTGGGCTGGATACGTTACCGTAACAGCCGTGAAATATTGGGTGCAGTCAAGAATATCACCGTGTCGCTCAAATGTGGCAAGTGGTATGCATCCATTCAAACCGAACGGGAAGTAGAACAAGCCAATCACCCATCCATCAGCATGGTGGGTGTGGATGTAGGCATTACCCGATTCGCCACGCTCAGCAATGGTCAAGTGTTTGAAGCCATCAACAGCTTCAAACAAAAGCAAGCCAGACTGGCGCGCTATCAGCGGGCCCTAAACCGAAAAGTGAAATTCAGCAATAACTGGAAAAAGCAGAAAGGCAAAATCACCCAGTTACACAGCACCATTGCGAATATCAGGAAAGACTACCTGCACAAAACGACGACCGCTATCAGCCAAAACCACGCCATGATAGTAATTGAAGATTTGCAGGTCAGCAATATGAGCAAAAGTGCAAAAGGCACTGTTGAAGTCCAGGGCAGGAACGTCAAAGCCAAATCAGGCTTGAACCGATCCATTCTGGATCAAGGTTGGTTTGAATTCAGGCGACAGCTTGAGTACAAACAAGCATGGGCGGGTGGACAGGTCATTGCGGTCAACCCACGCAACACCAGCCGTACTTGCCCTTGCTGTGGTCACATTGCCAAAGAGAATCGCCTCACGCAAGCCCAGTTCGAGTGTGTGGAATGTGGCTATGCTGAAAATGCAGACCTGGTTGGTGCAATCAACATATTGGCGGCAGGACATGCCGTGTTAGCGTGTGGAGTGACGGTGCAACAAGGCCGCGCTGTGAAGCACGAACCCGCCGAAGTGACTCAAGCAGTCCTTGCTTGAGCGCCGCAGGAATCTCCTTGCTTTAGCTGGGGGAGGATGTCAATTTGAGATTTACCAAATTACAGGACGCAATGGGTAATCATTTGTTTCCTTCAATATTGGAATATCTGCAAGAGCCCTATGAAGATCGCCCCATGCTGGATAAACTGAACCGTTTGGAAAAACTGGGTTATCTCATCAGTACAGAAGCATGGCAGGGCATACGCCATACCCGAAACAAATTTACCCATGATTATCCTGACGATGCAGAAAAAAATGCTGCACTCATTAATATCGCCAGTGAAGCCGCTGAGTTAATGTGCTGGATGTTGGCATCCATAGAGAAAAAGTTGCACAGAGAGCAAGGTGCATTCAAGTTGGGAAGCCCCTTATCCGTGAGCTATCCAAAACGATGGACCATGCATATCAAGGCTGGAGCGCAAAATTGAAAGCTGATTGCTCGGCGGCAAACAGCGTGCGAAATTCTCCAGGGGCGGCTTGGCCTGCAAATTTTATACGGTTAACAGTAAGGTTATCAATAAGATGTAAATTGCCATCCTCGGTGCAACCAGTCAAATTGCCAAAGACTTGATCGTTTCGTTTTCTGTGGCATCAAAGGACGTCCTGGACCTGTTCGCACGGCGACCTGATGAGGTGACTGTCAATGGCCATTAATTTTGACCCACTACTGGCCAACAATTTTGACCCGCCTTAAGGGATGGTCAAATGGCCACCGTCACTGTAGCGTTACCGCTTGTTCGCGAAACGACGGAACCAAAATGAAGGGGTGGGTGTCAGGCCGCGTCCTGATTTTTCCAGTTGCCATTATTTTCAGCATCAGTGGCACAGATCAAAAAGCCTTGCCACATATGGGTTCGCTAAAAAACAGATGGCAAATTTACGCGCCGACTGGTGGGAGGTATTGGATGCTGTTTAACACTCTTGCAACGTACTGGCGGAGAGAGAGGGATTCGAACCCTCGGTAAGGCTATAAACCCTACGCTCCCTTAGCAGGGGAGTACCTTCGACCACTCGGCCATCTCTCCGTGTATTGCAGTTCAATACAGGCGCGAATAGTATCCCAAGAAGTGCGTTCAGTCAAATTTTCATCGGTGTGATGTAGTTGGCGCAAGCCGGTGATCAAAAGGCCTCTGTGAAGGAGTGCTTTGATTCAACGTGGCTTTTCTAACTCAAACACATCATGCAAGACGCGCACAGCCAGTTCCAAATATTTCTCATCAATCACCACAGAGATTTTAATCTCGGAGGTAGAGATCATTTGGATGTTAATGTTTTCTTGTGCAAGTGTTTTGAACATGGTGCTGGCGATGCCGACATGGGAGCGCATGCCCACGCCGACGATGGACAGTTTGGCGATATGCTTGTCACCTTTGATCTCTTTGGCACCCAGTTTGGCTTGAAGCGAAGTAAGCAGCTGCATGGTGCGCGGGTATTCACTGCGATTTACCGTGAAGGTGAAATCGGTGGTCTTGTCCGCACCAGTATTTTGGATAATCATGTCCACGTCAATATTGGCTTCCGCAACGGGCCCCAGTATCTGATAAGCGACGCCAGGGGTATCTGGCACGCCCAGGATGGTGATTTTCGCTTCATCGCGATTAAACGCAATACCTGAAATGATTGCTTGTTCCATGGTGTTAGGTTCTTCCTCGAAAGTAATGAGCGTGCCTTCACCTTCGTCCTGAAAGCTGGACAGCACGCGCAGTTTGACTTTGTATTTGCCCGCAAATTCAACAGCGCGGATTTGCAGCACTTTGGAGCCCAGGCTGGCCATTTCCAGCATTTCTTCAAAGGTAATGGTATCCAAACGGCGGGCATTGGACACAATGCGCGGGTCAGTGGTATAAACACCATCAACATCGGTGTAGATTTGACATTCGTCAGCATTGAGCGCGGCAGCCAGTGCAACACCGGTAGTGTCTGAGCCACCGCGTCCCAAGGTGGTGATGTTGCCTTGCTCATCGACGCCCTGAAAGCCCGCCACCACCACAACACGACCAGATTCCAAATCTTGCCGCATATTTTGTTCTTCAATGCTGACAATGCGTGCTTTGGTGTGAGCGTTGTCGGTGAGGATGCGGACTTGCGAGCCGGTGTAGCTGCGGGCTTTCAAACCGAGGTCTTTCAGTGCCATGGCCAGCAACGCAACAGTGACCTGTTCGCCAGTAGAAATCAGCGCATCCAGTTCGCGTGGATCAGGTTCAGATTGCACTTCTTTCGCCAGAGCAATCAGCCGGTTGGTTTCACCGCTCATGGCAGAGAGCACCACCACCACCTGATGACCCAGCATCTTGAATTTTGCAACGCGTTCGGCGACATGCTTGATGCGTTCAACGCTGGCGACAGAGGTGCCGCCGTATTTTTGTACAATTAAAGCCATAGGTTCGTTACATTTCTGCTGTATATCATGTCAAAACGCTATTCTAACCGAGCGGAGTGGTTTTGGCGAGTTGATGTGTCGCGTTAAATCTCAGTCAGTTCCGGTGTCAAATGGGGTGCTAAAACCTGTAATAATTGTGCGAACACCTTTGGCGTGCCTGCAACGATGTTACCACTTTCGATGTAACTGTCGTCCCCCTTGAAATCACCCACTAAACCGCCCGCTTCCTGGACAAGCAGACAACCGGCAGCAATGTCCCATTTGGACAGTCCAATTTCCCAAAAGCCATCCAGGCGCCCCGCTGCAACATAAGCCAGATCCAGTGCGGCGGACCCCGGACGACGCAGGCCGGCTGATTTTTGGAGCAAATCACGGAACATGGCGAGGTAAGTGTCCATATGTTTAAAATCCTTATAAGGAAATCCGGTACCAATGAGTGACTCGGCAAGCCGGATACGTTTGGAAACACGAATTCGACGGTCGTTTAAGTAAGCGCCTTTGCCCCGTGAGGCGATAAATAAATCGTTGCGGGTTGGGTCATACACCACAGCCTGATCAAGCTGGCCTTTGACCGCCAGCGCGATGGAAACCGAATATTGCGGGAAACCGTGAATAAAGTTGGTGGTGCCATCAAGCGGATCAATAATCCACTGGAAGTCTGACGAACCCTGGCGGCCGCTTTCTTCCGCGAGGATGGCATGATCAGGGTAGGCCTCCAGCAGGGTTTCGATAATGACAGCTTCTGCGGCCCGGTCAACCTCGCTGACAAAATCGTTATGCTGTTTTGTAAGTACGGTGAGTTGATCGAGATCGAGCGAAGCGCGGTTAATGATGGCGGCGGCGCGACGGGCGGCTTTAACGGCCGTGGTGAGCATAGGGTGCATGATGGGAGTAGGTAAGCAAAAACAGTGGCTATTTTATCCTAAATCGCGTAGTTTGCACGATTCGATATGTTTTCGCCTGTCCTTACCCATTATTAATGGTGTGGAATATTCAGGCCCAAGGTTTAGAAAAATACCATGCAACAAAATCAGGTTGAAAATTTGAGTCAGGTACGTGTGGTGCTCAGTCATACCAGCCACCCGGGTAATATCGGTTCGGCAGCACGGGCCATGAAAACCATGGGGCTATCCCGTTTGTATCTGGTGAATCCAAAGCGGTTCCCTGATGCCATTGCGGTAGCGATGTCTGTAGGTGCTGCGGATCTGCTGGACAGCGCGCAAGTGGTCGGTAGCCTGGAGGAAGCTTTGGTTGGCGTGACATTGGTGGCGGGTTGCACAGCGCGCACGCGTGGTTTATCACATGCCATGTTGAGTGCCCGCGACGCTGCACCCCAGATGGCAGCACAGGCTGCACATTCACCTGTGGCATTGGTATTCGGCACAGAAATGTCTGGCTTGACCAATGCCGAATTGAATTTATGTCATTTGCTCGTGCATATCCCTGCCAATCCGGATTTCAGTTCGTTGAATCTGGCAGCAGCGGTACAAATACTCGCCTATGAGATGCGTATCGCTTGTGGTGCCGGAATTATGCCGGATCAGGCAGATTTGCCGCTGGCGCAGCACGATGAAATGGAGCACTACTATCAATTATTGGAACATACGCTAGTTGAAATTGGGTTTATGAATCCTGCGGCGCCAAGGCGTTTAATGACGCGGCTACGGCGCTTGTATGCCCGTGCACGCATCGAGAGGGAAGAGCTCAATATTTTGATGGGCATACTAAAACGTATCCATCAGCCCAAAGAGGGCGTTCGTCGCGTGATTGAACCCGAACATGACGGTTGACTGTTTCCTGGTTGAATAATTCTGTTCTGTATTGCATACTCACGGGTATTTTTAATGCGGCGGTAAAGACCAATCGTGTTCCATAAACTGCGAGAAGACATAGCTGTGGTGTTTGACCGGGATCCTGCGGCACGTTCGGTGTTTGAGGTGCTCACGACCTATCCCGGCATTCATGCTTTGATTTTGCATCGATGGGCGGCGTGTATGTGGCATTTTGGCTGGAAATGGATGGCGCGATTTACCGCTTACTTTGCTCGTTGGGCGACAGGGATAGAGATTCATCCGGGTGCCCAGATTGGACGACGGGTGTTTATTGATCATGGCATGGGCGTGGTCATTGGTGAAACGGCAGTGATTGGCGATGACTGCACCCTCTATCACCAGGTTACTCTGGGCGGAACCTCGTGGCGTGAGGGCAAACGCCACCCTACTTTAGGATGTGGCGTGGTCGTGGGCGCAGGCGCTAAAATTCTTGGCCCCATTATGATTGGTGATGGCGCGAAGATCGGATCGAATGCCGTGGTTGTCAAGGATGTGCCAGGCGGCGCAACAGCGGTAGGCATCCCTGCGCGAATTATTAACCCGCAAGCTGACGTCAAGCCTGTACCAAGACCTGCCGAATTGAAACAGATTGATTTTACAGCCTACGCAATCAGTGCTGACATGAATGACCCCATGGTGAAAGCCATGCATGGCTTGATCAATCACGTGGCAAAGTTGGACGAGCGGCTGGCCTGGGCACAAAACCAGATTCAGCAAATGGAAAATCGTGCGCCTGAATCAGCACCGAAGCCAGATGATTTCGATCCCGATTATCTGAATAAAATAGTTGACTAAAATATTTGGGTATTATATGCTTCATGGCATATTGTTATCGGTGTGGAGGTGTCTTATGCGTTTGACAACCAAAGGTCGCTTTGCCGTCACGGCATTAATTGATTTGGCCTTGCACCATCAACAAGGGCCGGTGACACTGGCAGCCATCAGTGAGCGGCAAAAAATTTCTTTGTCCTATCTGGAACAGTTGTTTGGCAAGTTGCGTCGTCGCAAGTTGGTCGAAAGTGTGCGTGGACCAGGCGGTGGTTATTTGATAGAAACCCCATTTGAAAATATCACAGTGGGACAAATTATCCGCGCGGTGGATGAGCCTATGGATGCCACGCAATGCGGCGGGAAACAAGACTGTCAAGGTGAAGAACGCCCCTGTATGACGCATGAGTTGTGGAGTAACTTGAACACACATATTCGTGATTATTTGGAAACGGTGACTTTGGCCAGCCTGGTGAATGCCCAACTCGCAAAGAAAGATCGTTGTGCGAAAATGAGCCTGGAACCTCAGGTAGCGAAAGTGACCAGAATGGCTGAAACCGTATAAGGCTTTGTGCCTTAAATTGGAGTTGAAAGAAATGAATTTACCCATCTATCTGGACTATGCAGCTACCACGCCGGTGGATCCGCGTGTGGCAGCAAAAATGATTCCCTGGCTGACCGAGCAATTCGGCAATCCCGCCAGTCGTTCACATTCTTTTGGTTGGGCCGCTGAAGAAGCGGTGGAGCACGCACGCGAACAAGTCGCACAATTGGTGAATGCTGATTCAAAAGAAATTGTTTGGACTTCCGGTGCGACAGAAGCCATCAATCTGGCTTTAAAGGGTGCGGCACATTTTTACAAAGACAAGGGCAAGCATCTTGTTTCCGTGATGACTGAACACAAAGCCACCCTGGACACGTTGCGAGATTTGGAGCGTGAAGGTTTTGAA
Source organism: Pseudomonadota bacterium (assembly GCA_021786845.1). Lineage (GTDB taxonomy): Bacteria > Pseudomonadota > Gammaproteobacteria > Burkholderiales > Sulfuriferulaceae > Sulfuriferula. The sequence goes on from JAJYMO010000031.1 coordinate 59,765, forward strand.
GTCACTTACCTGGCACCGTTGGCCAATGGATTGCTGGACATAGACTTGTTCCGTGCGGCGATACGCCCCGATACAATTGTTGCTTCTGTGATGTTCGTGAACAATGAAATCGGTGTGATTCAGGATGTGGCTGCACTGGGCGAAATTTGCCGTGAACGCGGTGTCATTTTTCATGTGGATGCTGCGCAAGCGACGGGGAAAGTGGATATTGATCTCAAGAAGCTGAAAGTGGATTTGATGTCGTTCTCAGCCCACAAGACCTACGGTCCAAAAGGGATTGGTGCATTGTATGTGCGCCGCAAACCGCGTGTCCGCCTGGAAGCGCAAATGCATGGCGGAGGACATGAGCGGGGAATGCGCTCAGGCACACTGGCCACCCATCAGATTGTGGGCATGGGTGAAGCGTTTCATATTGCGCGTGAAGAGATGGCCATTGAAAATGTGCGCATTCGTCGTTTGCGCGATCGCTTGCTGGCAGGCCTGTCTGATATCGAGGCAGTGCACGTCAATGGCGACATGGTGCAACGCGTTGCGAACAATTTGAACATTAGCTTTAACTATGTAGAGGGCGAATCCTTGTTGATGGCCATCAAAGATTTGGCCGTTTCATCGGGTTCAGCGTGTACTTCAGCCAGTCTGGAGCCTTCCTATGTACTGAAAGCGCTCGGTCTGCCCGATGAATTGGCACACAGTTCCATTCGTTTCTCGATCGGTCGTTTTACGACTGAAGCAGAGGTGGATTATACCATTGCGCTGCTGCATGAAAAAATTCAAAAGTTGCGTGATTTGTCACCCCTTTGGGATATGTACAAAGAGGGCGTTGATTTGAATACGGTCAAATGGGCAGCACATTAATTTAGGAGAGCTATCATGGCATACAGTGAAAAAGTACTTGATCATTATGAAAATCCACGAAATGTGGGCAGCTTTGCAGCTGAGGATGAAGGCGTTGGCACGGGCATGGTGGGCGCACCTGCCTGCGGGGATGTGATGAAACTGCAAATCCGTGTCAATGATGCGGGTATCATTGAAGACGCCAAATTCAAGACATATGGCTGCGGTTCAGCCATCGCGTCCAGTTCCCTCGTTACCGAGTGGGTCAAGGGAAAATCCCTCGATCAAGCGTTGGACATCAAAAACACCGCCATTGCTGAGGAGTTGGCTTTGCCGCCCGTAAAAATCCATTGTTCGATTTTGGCTGAGGATGCGATTAAGGCCGCGGTAGAAGATTACCGCAACAAACATGCACAAGTCGTGGCTGAAATACAGGGGTAAATATGATGTCCATCACACTCACGGAATCAGCAGCGCAACGTGTCGCCGATTTTATTGCAAAGCGGGGTAAGGGTGTAGGTCTGCGTTTAGGGGTGCGCACCAGCGGTTGTTCAGGCATGGCGTATAAGCTGGAATTTGCGGATCATATTGAAGCTGACGATCTGGTTTTTACAGACCATGGCGTCAGCGTTTTGGTGGACCCAAAGAGTTTGCCTTATATTGATGGTATGGAGCTGGATTTTACGCGTGAAGGTCTTAACGAAGGGTTTAAATTCAACAACCCGAATGTGAAGGATGCGTGTGGGTGTGGCGAAAGCTTTAATGTTTAAGGGTTATTTGTTAAACGAGCCCTAATGGTTAGCCCAATGCTACCCGATTTTAAATCCACGCATTTTGAACTGTTTGGTCTGCCAGAGCGCTTTGAACTGGATGGGGCGCAGCTGGATGCGGCTTATCGGCATTTACAGGTGCAAGTCCATCCAGACAAGTTTGCCCATTTGCCTGAATCAGAGCAACGGGTGTCGATGCAATGGTCAACTCGTGTCAATGAGGCCTATCAAGCACTTAAAACGCCACTTAATCGGGCGATTTATTTGTTGACGCTGCACGGAATAAACGCATTGGCCCCCGAGAACACCCAGCTTTCGATGACGTTTCTGATGCAGCAAATTGAATGGCGGGAAGGCATACAATCAGCGCAGAACGCAGGTGATTTACCCGCCTTGCAAACGATTGAGCGCGAATTGAATCAAGCTGAAAAGATGACTGTAGCACGGTTGGCTGAAGAAATGGATGGGGGCAAGCAGTGGTCTGTTGCCGCCCAAACGGTACGCCAACTTAAATTTATCAATAAAATTCACGAAGAAATCGACGACAGCTACGCCGCATTGGATATGTAAATCATGGCATTATTGCAAATTTCCGAACCTGGCTTAAGTACTGCGCCACATCAACACAGGCTGGCCGTGGGCATTGATTTGGGGACCACAAACTCGTTAGTGGCCAGTGTGCGTAATGGCGTGGCGATGGTGCTGAATGACCCGGATGGGCGTGCTCTTCTCCCTTCGGTGGTGCGTTATCAGACCAACATCGCGCCAGTGGTGGGGCATGCTGCACAACATATGCAGTCACGCGATCCCTTTAACACGATTGTTTCAGCCAAACGTTTCATGGGTCGAGCGCTGGCTGACATCCCCGACGCGGCGAGTTATCCCTACCATTTTGTCGACGCACCCAGTATGGTGCAATGGCGCACCGTGGCCGGTATGAAAAATGCAGTTGAAGTGTCGGCTGAAATTTTGTCCGTGTTGCGTATACGCGCTGAGCACACTTTAGGGGGCGCATTGATGGGGGCGGTGATTACTGTACCCGCTTACTTTGATGATGCGCAGCGCCAAGCCACCAAGGACGCCGCTCAACTTGCCGGTATCAACGTATTGCGTTTGCTCAATGAGCCGACTGCGGCAGCGATTGCTTATGGTTTGGACAATGCTGCCGAAGGGGTCTATGCGGTGTATGACTTGGGTGGCGGTACATTTGATCTTTCCATTTTGCGTTTGTCACAGGGTGTGTTTGAGGTGCTGTCTACCAATGGGGATTCTGCGCTAGGTGGCGATGATTTTGATCAGCGTTTATTTTGCTGGATACTCGAACAGGCACATTTTCCTGATTTGACGCCTGAAGACAACCGTTTGCTGTTGACCCACGCCCGTGTGGCGAAGGAGGCACTGACAGAGCGTCCGGAAGTGTCGATTACCGCCGTGTTGGCTTCAGGGTTGACCATTGATATGGTGCTGACGGCGGAAAAATTTAATGAGTTGACTGCGGCATTGGTGAATAAAACTTTGCAGCCGGTGCGTAAAGCTTTGCGTGATGCACGACTCAATGTTGAAGATATCCGTGGTGTGGTGATGGTGGGTGGGGCAACACGGATGCCGTGTATCCAGGCGGCAGTCGCTGCTTTGTTTGGACAAACGCCTTTGACTAACCTTGATCCCGACAAAGTCGTGGCTTTAGGCGCTGCCATGCAAGCCAATGTGCTGGCGGGTAATCGTCAGGATGAGGAAGATTGGCTGTTACTGGATGTTACGCCATTGTCCCTGGGCATAGAAACCATGGGTGGTTTGGTGGAAAAAATTATTCCACGAAATACCACGCTGCCCGTTGCTCGCGCACAGGAATTTACTACCCACAAAGACGGGCAAACTGCCATGAGCATCCATGTGCTGCAAGGCGAGCGCGAGTTGGTGACGGATTGCCGTTCGCTGGCGCGTTTCGAGTTGCGGGGCATCCCTCCCATGGTGGCGGGCGCGGCGCGAATTCGTGTGAGCTTGCAAGTGGATGCGGATGGATTGTTGTCCGTGGCAGCACAGGAAATGCAAAGCGGCGTGCAGGCTGCGGTGACCGTCAAGCCGACTTATGGTTTGGGTGAAGAAGATATCGCGAAAATGTTGCAGGCGGGCAACACTTTTGCGCGCGAAGACATGGGAGCGAGGGCATTGCAGGAAGTGCGCGTAGATGCCGAGCGACTGATTGATGCGACGCAAACCGCCCTGGAAGAAGATGGCACCAGGTTATTAAGTAGCGATGACTATGCAAACATTCTGGCTGCGGTACAAATTTTGAGTGAAGTGTTGTTGAGTACGGATCATTTGGCGATTAAGGCGGCAACAGAAAAGCTGAATCAAGCCACCACCGAATTTGCTGCCCGCCGTATGGATACCCATGTGCGTCAAGCCCTGGCAGGGCAGAATTTAGATGAAATTTCCAGTAAATTCGGGTAAGTACGGAGAAACTTATGACACAACTGATCGTTTTACCCCATGCCCTGCTCTGCCCGGAAGGCGCCGTGCTCGACGCGCCCGAGGGCGAAAGTATTTGCGACGTTTTATTGGACAATGGTATTGCCATTGAACATGCCTGTGAAAAATCTTGCGCATGCACCACTTGCCATGTGATCGTCCGGGAAGGGTTCGATTCACTGGTGCCCTCGGATGAACTTGAAGACGATATGCTCGACAAAGCCTGGGGGCTCGCACCTCATTCCCGTTTGTCTTGCCAAGCCATTGTCAGCACACAGAATTTGGTGATTGAAATTCCAAAATACAGCGTCAACATGGTCAAGGAAGGGCACTAAAATGAAATGGACAGATACCCAGAGCATTGCCATTGCGCTGCTTGAAATGCATCCCGACATTGATCCGCGCTATGTGCGCTTTACAGACCTGCACGCTTGGGTGGTCGCACTACCCAATTTTGCCGACGTGCCAGAGCGTTCAAATGAAAAAATTCTTGAAGCGATTCAGATGACGTGGATAGACGAAGCAGATTAAGATTTGCGGAGTCAAGTCAGCAGCGTAACTTTTTTGAGTGGAAAGGCGTTGCACCCAAGCGCGATGAATCGCTGTACTTTGAACTTGAATCTGCCATTCATTCAATTGTCATGCTGAGAAATCAGATAGGAATAGTTTGAGATGTTTCCAAAAGCCATGAGTTATGCTTGACCAATACGCGCTTGCTCAGGCCATTCAACGTAATGTCAGTGATGCCCTGCAGGAAGATGTGGGCAATGGTGACCTCACCGCACAATTGATCCCTGCATCTGCCCAGGCGCATGCGCGTGTCATCAGTCGCGAAGCCGCAGTATTGTGCGGGAAAGCCTGGTTTGACACCTGCTTTCGCCGACTGGATGAGCAAATTGAAATGATTTGGCATGCGCAAGATGGCGATACCCTTGCTGCAGATCAGGTGTTTTGTGAGATGCATGGCAATGCTCGCGCAATCCTCACTGCGGAACGTGCCGGATTGAATTTTCTGCAAACATTGTCCGCGACAGCCACACAGACCAGACAATATGTCACTGCCCTGGCGGGTGCAACCAGCCTCATTATGGACACACGGAAAACCTTGCCCGGTTTGCGCATGGCGCAAAAGTACGCTGTGCTGATGGGCGGCGGCAGTAATCAACGTATTGGCTTGTTCGATGGTATTCTTATCAAGGAAAATCATATTGCCGCAGCGGGAAGCATCTCTGCGGTGCTGGCTGCAACGCGGAATGCTACGGTGCCGGTGCAAATAGAAGTTGAAAATCTGGATGAATTGGCAAGTGCCCTGGATGCGGGGGCGTGCCTTATTTTGCTGGACAATTTTGACATTGCCCAGTTGCGTGCGGCGGTTGCGTTGGCGGCAGGCCGAGCTGTGCTGGAAGCTTCAGGTGGTATCGCATTGGCGGACATCCCGCAGCTTGCGGCGACCGGCGTGCAGCGCATTTCAATTGGGGGCATGACCAAACATATACGTGCCATTGACCTTTCTTTGCGTATTGATGCGCTGGATGCCTGACTTGAATTTTTATCAATGAATATGTCGACGCAAGTTAAAGTTGCAACTTTTGCCCGGTCATTGCACCGTCCATGCCCTGGCTCCCTGTATCGTTTGACTTGATGTGCCGATGATCCATTCCACAAAAAAACAGTTAATCGCTTATATACCAGGCTTGATTCCCGCATCGACCATGCTTGCGCCTTTACTGACCGACATGGCGATGCCCGGCCTGGGTACGTTACTGGCCCGTGCAAAGTTCACGCGCCACACCGGTATCGACAGCCTGCATGGGGCTTTGTATGCCGCGCTGGGCATCGCCCGCCAAACCGATTGGCCGGTTGCACCCATTACCTTGTTGCGTGATGGACATGCCCCAGAAAAAGCCCATTGGTATCGTGCCGACCCTGTTCATTTACAACCGGCACGCGATCAGCTGATGTTGGTCGATCAAGCTGCTTTTGCGCTCGATGCAAGTGAGGCAACACAGCTGGTAGACGCCTTTAACCAGCATTTTCGTGATCGTGACTACAGACTGTTGGCACCGCACCCCAAACGCTGGTATCTGCAAACGGCTCATCCTCCCCGGATACGTACACATCCCTTGCGCAGCGCCAGCGGACAGGCCATCAATCAATTGCTGCCACAGGGTGAAGATGCTCTGGACTGGCATCGCCTGTACAATGAAATTCAAATGTTGTTTTTTGACCTGCCAGTGAATACCGCTCGCGAATCACGCGGTGAATTGCCGGTGAACAGTCTTTGGTGTTGGGGCGGCGGCATTCTGCCTGTGCAAACGGCCAAAAAAGACAGTTTTCTATGGAGTACCGATTCGGATCTGTGTGCTGTGGCAGAATTTTCACATATTCCGTATGCCGCTCCACCCGGGCAGGCCAAGCTGATTCGGCAATCAGGTATGCTGTTGCTTGATGCGCTGGAAGGTAGCGCGCAATATGGCGATTACACCACCTGGCGCGAAAATTTGCTTCAGCTTGAGCAGCACTGGTTTGTGCCGTGGCTTACCCAATTGAAACGGGCTGAATTAGACAGCCTCGAAATATGGAGTGAATACGCCGGGCAGGTTTTAAGCTGGCGCATGACTCGTCGGGATATATTGCGATTTTGGCGACGTGCAGGATTAACACAGAGTCTGGCTGTGGGGTGATGCCTGTTGGAATTGGCGTGGCTTGCCTGTTGCGATGGCTGCCAGCAAACGCTGACGTGGGGTGGCCAAATTCAATCGCATGAACCCGCTGCCTGCGTGACCAAATTGAATGCCGGGGCTTAAACCAAGATGGTATGTTTCTACAAACAGGGCTTGCAGTGCCCTGTCATCCAAACCATAAGCACGACAATCCAGCCATATTAATACCGTGCCTTGCGGTGAAATGGGGCGCACCAGCGGCCAATGCTGGTGTATGGCATGCAGGATTTGCTCCCGGCTGTCACGCAAATACAGCATCAGTGCGTTGCGCCACGTCGTGCCATGGCGGTAAGCCGCCTCCCAGGCCGTAAGGCTGAACGGGTTATGTGTTGTCATGTCCGTCATCACCGACAGCATGCGTGCTCGCGTCTCATCATTCATAATGATTAAGGCAGCTAAACCCAGTCCCGGCTGATTAAATGTTTTCCCCGGGCTGACCGCCATGATCAGGCGGTCATCTTCGCGTGCCAGTTGCGCAAGCGGTATATGCCGAAATTCGGGATAAATGAGATCGGCATGGATTTCATCGCTGAATATCAGTAATTGGTAACGTCGGGCAATCTCAAGGACGGCCTGCAGTTCATCTTGTTGCCAAACACGGCCCACCGGATTGTGTGGAGAGCACAACACCAATATTTTCGCACCCAGTGCTGCACACTGCTCCAGGTGCGGCAAGTTCATGCGGTAATGCAAGTGACCGTCGATGTTTTCCAAAACCAGCGAATTTTCAACCGGAACGCGACCATTGGCATGAATGGCTAACTGGAATGGCGCATAGAGTGGCGTTTGAAGAATAACGCCATCACCGGGTGCGGTGAATGTTTGCAGTGCCATGCGAAAGGAAGCCAGTACGCCCGGCGCCAATAAAATTTGATCGCGCTGGAGTGACAGGTCAAATTGATCTTGTGTCCAGTTGATCAGGCTGTCATACACACCCTGGTGGGCGATGGTATACCCATAAATGGGGTGTTTTGCGCGTGCGATCAGGGCTTCTGTGACCTGTAGCGGTCCGGGGAAATCCATGTCGGCTACCCACAAAGGCAACACGTCGTGGTTGCCGAAGCGCGATAAACAGCCATCCCACTTCAAGCTGTGCGTGCCGGTGCGGTCAAGTGGCTGATCGAAATCGAAGTTCAGGACAGGCGCTCCCATAAACTTACCTCTGACAGGCTGTGCTGAAATTTGCGTCGGGTTTCGCGGATGACAAAGGGTATATCAACGGGTGGTGCCATCAGCCGGAAATGGGTGCTTAAAATTGCTTTCAACCCATCCAGCCCCGTGACGTTTTCGCCATTGCGCTTGAAGCCGCCCAGCCATTCTTCTCGTGGGGTATGGCTTGTTAGCCAGGTATAGGGTGAAGTGATCATCAGTACGCCGCCTGCATTGATGCGGCTGTGCACCTCACGCAAAAATAATTCGGGGCGATATAACCGGTCGATAAGGTTGGCCGCCAGTACCAAATCAAAATTGCGCAATGTGGTTTTTAAATTGCAGGCATCGCCCTGTAAAAAATGTACTTTATGGCGTACCGCATCCAAACCCATGGCGGCTAATTCTCGCGTGGTGTAAGTGCGCAGATCGCCTTCTTCGACCAGACTGTAACGAATTTGGCCCGATTGCGCAAGCATTGCACCCATTTGAATAAATCGTGCTGAAAAATCCACACCGGTGACATGGTCGAATGTGCGTGCTAACTCAAATGTGGCGCGCCCTACTGCACATCCCAAATCCAGCGCGGTGTGCATGGCTTTGCCCTGCATGGCCGAGATGGCCAGTTCAGCCAGGGTTTTTGGAAAATTCGCCACGTTATAGTAGCAAGCGCCATAATGAAATTCTGCATATTCCGCCAGCTGCTGATCACTTTCATAATACAGATCAGGGGGAGGGGGTGGTGCCTCGCCCACAACATAACGAAAACCGGCATGCTGAAAAAAGTGCTTGCGAAAGGCATAACGCGCGGAACGTCGGGTTTCATTGCCTGTGGAAATCCAGGAACCCCCCTTGATGAGCATATGATGTCCATCAAAGGTCGGAACAGTGAAGTCATCATAATGGGGGTGTACTTCGAAACCCGGAAACGGGTAAATTGGCGTGGCACACCATTGCCACACGTTGCCGACCACATCAAAACATTCGCCCTGAGCGAACTGTGTAACCGGACAAGCCGACGCCCAATAATCCAGATGCAAATTGGCATCTGTCCTGGCATCCGGCAGCAATTCTTTTCGATGGGCCGTATCGTACAAGCGATACCATTCGGCTTCAGTCGGCAGACGCACGGGTTGGCCAGTCATGGCGGCGTGCCATTGGCACCACGCGTGTGCTTCATGGTAATTGACTTCCGCAGGCCAATCCCAAGGCATGTCAATGAGGGAAGTCATCAGGCGCAGTTGCCAGGAGTGGTTTAATTTTAACCAGAATTCAGGATGTCGCACCTGAGTAAAGCACCGCCAGGCCCAGCCTTCCTCATCCCAGAATGTGGTGTTTTCATAGCCGCCAGCCTCAACAAATGCCAGAAACTGGGCATTGGAAACCAGATACTTACCGGCTTGAAAACCGGCTACGTCGACAATTTGCTCACCGTATTCATTGTCCCACCCGTATAGGGGGTCATTACGTGGTTTGCCCATTTTTACCTGGCCTGCTGTCATGTTGACGAGGGCATGTTCAGGTGTCTGGTCTGTTAAAGGACAGGCAGGCCAGGCAGGATGAGGGTGTACCCATTCGATCCTTTGTTGCCGTATCAGGACGGATGAGGTTTCCAGGTGGATGCGTTCGTGCTCTATCGCCATTAAAATGGTCCACCAGGGGTGCGCCCAGTGTATGGGCAAGCTTAATGGGGTTTGAGCGATCAGGGTATCTACCGCCTTGCGCACCGCACTTCGGTAAGCTTTGACTTCTGCCACAGTGGGCCAGGTGTAATGGTTTTCATCCAGGTCATCCCAGCTCATTTCATCCACACCCACAGCAAACATTGCTTCATATTCCGGATGGATGCGCTGGCTAATCAAACCGGCAATCAATAGTTTATTGATGAAAAATGTGGCGGTGTGGCCAAAATAAAAAATAAGGGGATGGCGTAGCGGAATGGGTTTGTGAAAGTAGGCCTCATCACAAGTGAGTATTTCGAATAATTGTTCGTAGCGCGAAAAGGTCGCATTAAAATAGACGCGAATTTGTTGGCGTAGCGCGTCAACATTGTCGCCATCCAATTGCGGGGTTCTGGGAAAGAACTCAGTGATCATCAAAAACGCTCCAACTTTGGGTTTTAATCGTCCATATACCGCGTCTGCCGCATCATTTTAAGCCATAATCTAACTTGTTTAATGTCCTGGAAGACGGTTAATTCCTGTTTAATCAACTCTGCTCTTCGTTTCGTCAAGTTTATTTTCTCAGCCAGTTGACGTATCAGATTCCTGGGTGTGAGGAATGAATGGGCGTGGCTTTGCAATTGATCCATTGTGGTGTGTTGCCTGTGCAAGATTTCCGTTTCCAGTTCTTTCAGTTGTTCTCGCAAGATTTTGTTGTATTGTTTCAGGCGTTCATCCGTGAGTGCGTTGATTGTGGATTGATCAATGTGTTCAACCTGCAATTGTATTTCAAGCAGTTGCAGTAAATTATTGCTGGAGTAGGCATCGTTGACGCGTTGCATCAACAGCGTTTTTTGCGCGCGGGATTGCTCATCCGTTTCTCGGTCAGGGTGCAGGATACTGGCTAATTTGCGATAAATCTCACGTAACGACAGTTTCATTTCTGCGGCAGCTTTGGCTTCCTGGGCAAATTGCCGGGCAGATTTTTTTGACTCGGCGTACGAGGCGTATTCTGTGTTGCCATGCGCACCCTTCTCATCTTGTTCAGCGGCTTTTTGCCGCATCCAGCGGAGCATGTCCTCAGGGTTGTCGATGTGCGCGGCTTCACTTAAATCAATGTCCAGGTCATCCTGTATCCTGGCTTTTAAGTCAGCCATGAACTCGGCTTCTTCTTCATCAAAGTCTGATCCACTGTGTTTTTTATAGAGGTCTTTCAGTTGCTCATCCTCACTGTCTTCAAGTAGCCGGGCACTGTGTTCGCAAATCAGCTCTCGCAGCTGGTCGCGCTCGTTTTGACTCAGTCCTTTCTGGTCAATGACACTGTCCATACAGAATAGCCATTCTACCCGCAAACGGTCTATTTTTTGATAAGCGGGAAGGAAATCCTTCTGCCATTTACGGTGAAATTCGGGCAGAATGGTTTCCCATTCTGCAAGGCATTGTCTGTTTTGATTTATTTTTTGAATCAGTGTATTGAAAGTTTGTTGTGCTTTGCTCAGTGGGCGTATGGATTGGTCGGCAGCGATGCGGACATCCGTTGTAACAGTTAGAGGCCTTTTGGGTGTCATGACAGGAATAAACTCAAACCAGATCGTGGAAGACAGGTCTGCGAACAGCACCATTTTGGTGATGCGCTGATCACCACTTCACCACATGGACGTCATTCAGGGAACGCCCCAGAAACCGTTCCCCGATGGTTTGAAATTTTACCGGCACATCGGTCACGTAATAATCGTAGTCAGGTTGATTCAGGCTGGGATTCAGCAAGCCTTGCGCAGCCAGTAATTCAGCGGTTTTTTGCGCCATGGCTTCTGCGGAATCCACCAGGCGCACGCCTTCTCCCATCACTGAATGCAGCAACGGTTTAATGAGGGGGTAGTGGGTGCAACCCAACACCAGCGTGTCTACGCCTTCGGCAATCACCGGGCGCAGATACTCTTGCGCGGTGAGGCGTGTGACTTCATGTTCCAGCCAACCTTCTTCCACCAGGGGAACAAATAATGGGCAGGCTTGCGAATACACACGTGCACCGCGCAACTGGGCGTGTATCGCTCGCGCATAGGCGTTGCTGTTGACGGTGGCGGGTGTGCCGATGACACCAATCTGGGCTGAAATCGAGACTTGCACGGCGGCCTGAGCGCCGGCTTCAATCACATCCAGTACAGGCACTGGTGCTGCATCACGCACCGTTTGTGCGGCAACGGCGGCCATGGTATTGCAAGCAATGATGAGTATTTTAACGTTTTTTTCGAGCAGAAATTGAGCGATTTGCTGGGTGTAATGCGCGATGGTTTCCACGGACTTTACGCCATAAGGTACGCGTGCTGTATCACCAAAATAAACGATGTGCTCAAATGGCAAGCGTTCCATGAGTGCTCGCACCACGGTTAAACCGCCGACACCGGAATCGAAGACGCCTATTGCTGAGTGGGGGTCAGAGCGCATGGTTAAATTAACGTGCTCACCCATAAGGCGAGAGGTGAAACAGTGAAAATACGCTTTGGTTCCATGTCGTAACCTTAACAAATATACGGTCAACTGCCGTTTTTAGGTTTAACGACGAGAAGATGGCTCATTTTAGCATACTGCTCAACAAAAAAAGGGTACTCAGAAGCGTGCCCTGTGGCGTTACCTGCACCGAACACATCAGCCGTACAAGTTTCATCATTTCACAACTTGGTTGTTCGGCGAGTGCGCAACAAGTGCGAACTGCCCGCCCTTTGCGACATATGGTGGTGTTGATTCACCCCTGAATGAATAGCCATTCGGAGTTGTTGCGGCACTTAAAGTGCTTCGGGACCGGATTCACCTGTACGGATTCGCACGCACGCTTCCAGGTTGAACACAAAAATTTTGCCATCGCCAATTTTGCCGGTGCGGGCCGATTTTTCTATTGCTTCGATGGCTTGATCCAGCAGGTCATCCGCAAGGGCTGCCTCAATTTTGATCTTGGGCAAAAAGTCCACCACATATTCTGCACCACGGTATAACTCGGTGTGCCCTTTTTGACGACCGAAGCCTTTGACTTCAGTGACTGTGATGCCCTGCACACCAATGGCAGACAAGGCTTCGCGGACTTCATCGAGTTTGAACGGCTTGATAATTGCTGTAACGAATTTCATATCAGATCCTTTTTAATTGAGTATGGGTTTAATGTGTGTGCTCGCATAATTTAACAGAAATTATTGGAGCCTGCGCAAAATGACAAAGGCAGGCCATGGCAGATACCGGTATTGCCCATCATTTTGCTTACATTATATGCTCAGAACACTCAATAGATGGATAAGAGGGATTCGCCGCCTGCCAAACAGAACAGGGCACCCCGAAAGGTGCCCTGTTCTGTTGTTGCCAGTGGAAATCGACTTACATATCGTAAGCGCGTTCACCGTGTGAAGTGATATCCAGTCCTTCACGTTCATCATCTGCAGAAACACGCAAGCCCATGGTCATGTCGATCAGTTTGAACAGCACGAAGCTGACCACACCCGACCACACGATGGTCACACCAATGTCCCAAAACTGGCTGATCAGTTGATCGTGCAACACATACGCAGCCACTTTGTTTGCACCGTAGTCAAATACGCCTGTACCACCCAGCGCCGGGTTAACCAGGATGCCTGTACCGATGGAGCCCACGATACCGCCCACAGCATGAACACCGAAGGCATCCAGTGCGTCATCGTAGCCCAACATTTTTTTCAAACTGTTGACGCTCCAGTAGCAGACCGTTGCAACCACCATACCGAGCACCAGGGCACCCATCAAGCCGACAAAACCGGAAGCTGGCGTCACAGCCACCAAGCCTGCGACAGCGCCCGACACAACACCCAACAAGGTGGGTTTGCCACGCAACAACCACTCAATGAACATCCAGGTTAACGCAGCGGCTGCGGTCGCTATAATGGTGTTACCCATCGCAAGGACGGCAGGGTATGCAGCTTCGAGGTTAGAGCCCGCATTGAAGCCGAACCAACCCACCCACAACAGGGACGCACCGATCATGGTCATGACCATGCTGTGTGGCGCCATGGGTTCTTTGCCGTAGCCGATGCGCTTGCCCAATACAATCGCACCCATCAACGCGGCGATACCAGAGTTGATGTGTACCACAGAGCCACCAGCGAAGTCCAGCGCACCCTTGCCAAACAGGAAACCCGAAGGTGCCTGGTAGGATGAAGGGCCACCCCAGAACCATACCATGTGGGAAATCGGCAGGTAAGCGAAGGTGAACCACAGTACCGAGAACACCAGCAAAGCGGAGAATTTCACCCGTTCAGCCAAACCACCCACTACCAAAGCCACGGTGATTGCAGCAAAGGTCATCTGGAATACCATGAACACGATTTCAGGAATATACACGCCTTTGGTGTAAGTTTCCGTGGCCGCCAAAACGTCTTGCGGGTTCAAGCCGTGCATAAATACCCGTGAGGCACCGCCTATCCAGTTGTTGAGCGAGCCGCCATCGGTGAAGGCGAACGAATAACCATACACCATCCACAACACCGAGATCAGGCAGAAAATGACGAACACTTGCGTCATCATGGACAGCATGTTTTTGGTGCGAACCAGGCCACCGTAAAACAAAGCCAGGCCCGGGATGGTCATCATGATCACCAAGGCAGTAGAAATCAGCATCCATGTGGTGTCGCCCTTATCAATGGGCGTTGGTGCGGCCGCAGGTGCTGCTGCAGCCTGTGTGGTGGGTGCTGCGGTAGCCGCAGGCGCAGCGGCTGTCGAAACTGCCGCCGGTGGTGCTGTGGCGGGTGTGGTGTCATCCGCCAACACCACGCCGTTTGCACCCAGAGTGAACAACATGCTTAACGCAATGAGCCATTTTTTCATTTTGTTCTCCCCTTAAAGTGCTTCAGGACCGGATTCGCCTGTGCGGATTCGCACACACGCTTCCAGATTGAATACGAAAATTTTCCCATCACCAATTTTCCCGGTGCGGGCTGATTTTTCTATCGCCTCGATGACTTGATCCAGCAGGTCGTCTGCAATAGCGGCTTCGACTTTGACCTTGGGCAGAAAATCCACGACATATTCCGCACCACGGTATAATTCGGTGTGCCCCTTTTGGCGTCCAAAACCTTTGACTTCAGTCACCGTAATGCCTTGTACGCCGATGGCAGACAAGGCTTCACGGACTTCATCCAGTTTGAACGGCTTGATAATTGCCGTAACGAATTTCATGTGAGCTCCTTTTTAATTGGGCGCAGATTTCATATCTGTAGCCACATAATTTAACAGAAATAATTGGCTCTATGTGTATGTGAAATAGAGTGGGTAATCAAATTGCATATTTTTTTCTTAAAAAAACAGTTCGGAAAGTTAGAACTTATAGAGAGCTTCCAGGCCTTCTGAAGTCTGACTGTCCTTGCCGACGCCTGCAGAATTCAGGAAGGATGCCTGATTCGACCGGTCCTGACGCAATTCACCACGCAGTTCGACATGCACAGTAGGCATATAAGCCAGGGTAAGCGTTCCCTCTTTCCATTGCTGCGCTATGCCGGTACGATAACCATTTTGGTCGTTAAAATCTTCTGCGCGTACTGACAGACGCCACTGATCGTTGAACTGGTAATTCGCATAGGCGGCCAGACCATCCCATGTGGCTGTACCGATGGTGCCATTAGCGAAGGTAACATTTGCCTGGTTGGCATAGTCGTAGTTCAGGACAAAAGACAATTGGCTGGTGGCGGTGATGGTGGCGACAAAGTCATACAAATTACGCATGCCATTGGCTGGTGCTATAGTGCCACCGTTGGGCAAGGTCCATAAGGTAAAAGTGTTTGAGGGCGTACCCGTCATTTCATTGCCGCCGTAATACACACCCGAGAGCGAAAAGATCTTGACCGGAGTAGCGACAAAGCCTAATTCAACAGTCTTGTCGCCATTCAGGCTCGATACCTGGTCCCAGCCGTTGTTGATGCCGCCAATCAGGCTCAGGGCGTCGCTGACCACATAGGTGGCCCGTGCGCCGGTATGGGTGAAGGGGATGGCGTAACCGAACAGAATTGAACGGGAATAATTGGTGTCTGATGGGCTGGCGATGACCTCAGCACCGGCTAAGGTTACAAATTTTCCGGCGATGACGGTCATAGGACCTGTGGCATAGCTTCCGAAAGCCTGGGTCAGATCAAAGTTATGATTAGGATTGCCAGCGCCTTCGCCATAGGAAGCAATCGTGCTCGCATCCTGACCGGCGGTAATATTGACCAGGCCGCCAAAGCCTTCTTTGGGTTGCATCGCAACGGTGAGCGCTGCCTGATTCAGATTAAAACTGCTGAAATTATGTCCGGATGCCGCACCGGGCGCGTCGAAGACGCGAGACGGAGCACCATTAGTAAATAACCCGGTACTGTTCAGATTAGTAAAGCCTGTATCCAGATAGCCCATTACCATGACATTAGAAGCAGCGAGCATCTGGGTAATGTTGGGCATGACCATGGGTGGCGCAACAGCAATGGCGGCGGCGGAATCTGGAGCCGTAGCCGGTGCGGCAGAAGACGCGTCATCCGCTAAAACAGGACCAGCCAAGACTGCCAGAGCGATAGCCAATAAAGATTTGTTCATTTTGTTCATCATCATGCTCCGAATAATAAAAACGCAATATTGCGATGTGTTATTAAGCACACATTGTGCCAAAGACTGATTTTTATCGTAACAATATGTAATTCAAGGCGGTTTTTTAATGGTTGAGGTTGGTATCGCATTCGGATTGTTGATTTTAGCTTCCACTTCGATTTGCCCCGCACTATATCAGCGCGTTCACAGAAAAGTTATGCACCAATTTGGTGCTGAATGTGGCGGGTATTTTTTATGAACGCATTATATTCAGTTTGGATACGAGTTAGAATAGGGTGATCTAATTTATTGACGGAGAGTAATCATGTTGTTCAATCAAAATTTGATTGATGAAGTCAGCAGTAAATTCAACCAAACTTTGCAATCGGGTCCGTTGAAGGATGTGGAAAGCAATCTGCGCGCCTTATTGCAGAGCCTGTTACAAAAGCTCGACCTGGTGACTCGTGAAGAATTTGATGTGCAGCAACAGGTTCTGGTGCGCACCCGTGAGCAACTGGTGGCGCTTGAGGCGCGGATTGTTGCGCTGGAATTGGCGACTGTATCGCCCGCAACTGAAACGGTTTCACCTGTTGCCGAATAAGTAGAATGGGCATCGCCGTTCTGCGCAGTCGGGCGTTGTCGGGCATGAATGCGCCCGAGGTGACCGTGGAAGCACATTTGTCCAATGGATTACCCAGTTTTACCATCGTTGGTTTACCTGAAACCGAAGTGAAAGAGTCGCGTGACCGGGTGCGGGCGGCCATACAAAACTCGCGTTTTGATTTTCCGGTCAGTCGCATCACAGTCAACCTTGCGCCAGCTGATTTGCCAAAAGAATCAGGACGTTATGATTTGCCCATTGCGTTGGGAATTCTGGCTGCCTCGGGTCAAATTCCGGTGGCGGCGTTGAATAATTATGAGTTTGCGGGTGAACTGGCCTTAACTGGTGCCTTACGTCCGGTACGTGGCGCACTGGCCATGACCATGGGTGTTTGCGGACAGCAACGGGGTTTCATTTTGCCAGTTACCAATGCGGAAGAAGCCGCATTGATACAGGGAGCGACGATTTACCCGGCTGCGTCCTTGCTGGCCGTGTGTGCGCATTTGACAGGCCGGGCTTTGCTGACGCCTCAAACCCCCACACCAGCTTGTACCGATGACATGGTTTGGCCTGATTTCCAGGAGGTGAAATCACAGCACACAGTGAAACGTGCGCTGGAAATTGCAGCGGCAGGGGGACATTCGGTGCTGATGTCAGGC
>JAJYMO010000086.1 GCA_021786845.1 Pseudomonadota bacterium
CCTTCTTTCAAACGCTGGGGAATTTGCAAATCGCGCAAGTGAACTTGCCGGTCGGTGCATTAATCTGGGTGATGATTATCCCCATGCTGGTGAAAGTCGATTTTGGCGCCTTGCATGAAGTCAAACAGCATGTGCGCGGCATTGGCGTGACACTGTTTGTGAATTGGCTGGTGAAACCGTTTTCCATGACGTTTTTAGGCTGGCTCTTTATTCGTCACCTGTTTGCCGCCCTGTTGCCTGCGGCACAAATCGACAGCTATATTGCCGGCTTAATTTTATTGGCCGCCGCACCTTGCACTGCGATGGTGTTTGTCTGGAGTCGCCTGACCCATGGCGACCCGCTGTTTACACTCTCACAAGTGGCACTCAATGATGCCATCATGGTGGTGGCATTTGCGCCTTTGGTTGCTTTGCTTTTAGGCTTGTCCACCATTGCGGTGCCGTGGTCGACGCTGTTCATTTCGGTGTTGCTTTATATTATCGTTCCGGTGATTTTGGCACAGTTATTACGCAAACAATGGCTTCAGCGCGGACAAGCCCATTTTGACGCCATTCTGGAAAAAATAGGCCCATGGTCCATCTCTGCCTTGCTGGCCACGCTGGTTTTGCTGTTCGCCTTTCAGGGCGAGTCCATCGTGAAGCAACCGCTGGTGATTGTCCTGTTAGCCATCCCCATTTTCATTCAAGTGGTGTTCAATGCCTCATTAGCATACTGGCTCAACAAAAAGCTGGGTGAAAAACACAACATTGCCGGTCCATCGGCCTTAATCGGCGCATCCAACTTCTTTGAATTGGCCGTGGCCACTGCCATCAGCCTGTTTGGATTTCAGTCCGGTGCTGCATTGGCCACTGTGGTAGGTGTGTTGATAGAGGTTCCCGTGATGCTGTTGGTGGTCAAAGCCGTCAACGCTTCCAAAGACTGGTACGAAGCAGGTTAAAACCAGGCAGTATTAAGCGGATCAAAACATGACAAAACACGTCACACCACATTATTGTGGTGTTCTGTCGCGTCCAATCAACCACACGCCCGCCAGCACCAACGCTGAACCCGCCAACTGTGCGACAGTAACTGCTTCATTCAATATGAAATAGGCCATAAAGATCGTGCTGATCGGCCCAATAGAACCAATCAGTGCGGCACGTCCCGGCTGAATCAGACGAATCGCTGCAGACAAGGCAAAAACGGGTAATACCGTCGAGAACAGCGCCATCCCCATAGCCAGCGCATAAACATGCATCGGCAATATCAGTTTGCTGAATGGGTGCGTGAATCCAAATTGCAACAATGTGGCTGCACTGGCAACCATCATGCTCAGTGCTGTAAAACGCACGCTGCCGATGCGCGCGATAGCATGACCAGCGCCCGTCAAATAGACAGAGTAACTCAAGGTACTGGCAAAGACCAACCCCGCACCCAGCCACAGGTCAGGCCCACCATGAGGTGTTTCATGGAGCAAAGCCAGTGCAATACCACCGTAGCTCAAGAGCAATGCCATGGCGTGCTTGCGTGTGATGGCGTGTTTAAGCAAAATCGCCGACAACAACACAGTTAAAGTGGGATACAGAAACAAAATCAAGCGTTCCAAACCCGCACTTAAATAGTGCAAACCCATAAAATCCAGAAGGCTTGATAAATAATAGCCTACCAAACCAAGCCCGCATATTAATAATAAATCATGCCGGTTCAGTGGTTGTTGTGCAGGTTTGTTATGGCTGAAGAACGCAAAACCAACGAATGCTGGCAAAGAAAATGCCATACGCAAACTTAGCAGGGTGATGGCATCAATGGGCGCAGCTTGATAGGCCAGTTTAACGAAAATGGCCTTGGAAGAAAAACCGATTGCGGCAATGGTGGCGAGAAAAAACCTTCCAGGGGATGTTCTGCTGGCAGCTTCATGCCATTTTTCGTTTCATAGCGCCAATGATGACATTTAACTCTGGTGTTGCAAAAAACGGTGTATTACAATCAACAAGCGTACAACATCCATTTAAATGGCATGACGCATTGTCTTCCACGCAATGTACCCTACCGGCACACTGTCTGGAAGACCATGCAATGGGATTAAACTTATGGCTTAGGCGTGCATCGCCTTTACCGCAGCAGATAAACGACTTTTATGACGCGCTGCTTTGTTTTTATGAATAATTTTTTTATCAGCGATACGGTCTATCACCCCCATCGATACAGAAAATGTAGTCGATGCTTCGGCTTTATCCCCAGCCAGAATGGCTTTACGGACTTTCTTGATCGCTGTGCGCAAAATGGAACGCATGGCCGCATTGCGGGCACGCAGCCTGTCATTTTGTCTGGCGCGCTTTTCAGCTTGTGCGCTGTTGGCCATTAAATACTCCAGTTGTTATTTCGGAAACGGCAGATTTTAACATCGCAACCTGTTAGATGCAAGAAAAGCAGACATTTCTATTGGGATTAGGCAGAAAAACAGACATTCATCTTCCCACCATGATCAACAACTGCCTATTCATTCCCCGCACCGCGTTGGATGATTTGACCACTCCCCCGCAATAATGCGCCCACCCCCAGCGTCATCAGCACACCGAACGCAAGCATCATGACAAAAATCGACACATTTTCTACCCAACCATAAACTGTCACCATAACCAACATACTCATATTTTCTACAAAATTTTGTATGGATAACGCCTGGCCCACCCCGGTGTGATATTGTCCGCGTGTTTGCAATAAAGCGTTGAGCGGCACCACGAACATCCCCCCGGCGACACCCATTCCCAACAAACAAAGATCTGTCGCCCACACACTGGTTTGAAATACCAGCACGATAATACTGGGGCCGATAAACATCCCTGCCACAAAGGCCCGGCGCATCGTAGTCAAACCCACTGCCCACCACGCCCATGCGGCACCTGCCACAATACCGATTGACAGCACTCCCATCATGTTTGCAGGCGTGTGGTTATTGGTAATATGCAACACCAGCGGCACCCACACAAACAGCATCAATCTGAGTGTGGCGCCACTGCCCCAAAAAAGTCCCGTGCCAATCAGGCTGATGCGTGCTTCAGCATCATGCCATAGCAGGCATAATGAATGCCAAAATGCCCGTACTGTCGTCCGCACACCCCAATTCTGGTGTCGTACTGACGGGGGTAAACGCGGGATCATCAGATTGACCAGGGCTGCCATCAAATAAATGCCACCGATGATCCATATCGCGGCTGTCACAGACCAGTCCGCCAGCCAACCACCCGCCACCACACCCAACAAAATCGCTACAATCGTTGAAGACTCCAACAACGCATTGGCTTTAACCAAACTTCTGGTATGAAACAACTGACTCAAAATTCCGTATTTGGCTGGAGAATAGAGTGTCGCGCCGATCCCCACAATCAAATAGGAGGCAATGGGGTTTAGGCCCCACGCCATGCATAGTGTTCCAAACAATTTAACCGTATTGGCCATCAACATGACTCGGCCTTTGGGCAGTGCATCTGCGATTTTACCCACATAAGGTGCCAGCACAATAAAGGGAATGAGAAAGCCGCTCTGTACCCAGCTGATGCGGTCAAGCTGTCCCAACAACTTCATACTCGCCACTGCGCCGATCAACAATGCATTGTCTGCCAGTGCAGATAAAAATTGCGCCAACAGCAAAGCAAGCATCGGCTTTGCATGCAAACGTAAGGCCAAACTACCTGTCATCAAAACCCCTAACGAATTGATTTACCTACCCTTAGCACTGACTGCGCACAAATTCACGCGAAAAATACGGCGCGTATCATTTTATTGATGAACTTTATGAAAGTTTACTACAGTGATTCATACACCCAGCAAATTTTAACCTCATATTTAATCCGGGCAAGGACGCATGTTCATTTATGAAAAATCCAGGTTACAATAACATTCTCAAGGAGTCCTCATGCCGCAAACCCTATCACTCATCGCCGCAGTCGCCCAGAACGGTGTCATCGGTATCCGCAACACCCTGCCTTGGCGCTTACCTGAAGACTTGCGTTATTTCAAACAATTAACGGTGGGGCACCCCATTATCATGGGAAGGAAAACTTATGAGTCACTTGGCCGCCCGCTGCCCAACCGTACCAACATCATCTTGACACGTGACATGCTCTTTCAGACTGAAAATTGCCTCATTGCGCACGACATCCCTGAAGCCATTTCACTCTGCGCACAAGAAGATGAGATTTTTGTGATTGGCGGCGCACAAATTTACCAACAAGCCATGTCTTACGCCCAACGACTCTATTTAACCGAAGTCAAACTGGATATTGCAGAAGGAGACGCCTGGTTTCCCGAGGTAGACACCAATTTGTGGCACGAAACATCGCGTCAAACCCATCATAATGAACAGTGTCATTACGCTTTTGTGGTGTATGAACGCCGCTAACCCGGCTTTTTACACCATAAAACAGGTCATGTTCGGCGCAAAAATAAAAAAGCATTAACACATAACATGGGCATGCTGCCAGTTCTGCCTTGCGGTACTGGCTCGCTCAAACGCACTCAACAAGTCTGCCCCTTTCCCTTGAGCCAGTGCCTCACGCAATGCCGACAACGTCGCCAAATAGGCGTCCATCTCATGCAATAACGCAGTATGATTCGCGAGGGCAATGTCACGCCACATTTCCGGGCTACTGGCGGCAATCCGGGTAAAATCCCGAAAGCCACTGGCCGCAAAACCAAACAATTCCTCCGCATTATCCCGGGCAGCCAGCATATCCACCAGTGCATAGGCCAAGACATGCGGCAGATGGCTAACTGCCGCAAACACTGCATCATGTTCCATCGGGCTCATTTGAGTGACCTGCGCGCCACAAGCCTTCCACATCGCGCTGATGCGGGCAAGGGCAGCTGGCTGAGTTTCCGCCAGAGAAGTCAACACCAGATTTCGTGCCTGATACAAATCGGCACGGGCTGCACGCGCGCCACTCAATTCAGCGCCCGCAATGGGATGCGCCGGCACGCAGTATGCCAAATGCGGCGCCAGGTATTCATGCATGAGTGCCGCCACATCCTGTTTGGTACTGCCCACATCGGTAATCAATGTGCCCGGGCGCACATGCGGTGCGATGTCGTGCATCACAGCAGCCATCTGTCCGACAGGCATGGCCAAGACCACGATTTCCGCACCGTTGACGGCGGCAGCTGGATCGCTACAGATGCGATCAATCAGGCCGTGTTCCAGCGCCCACTGCATATTTGATGGCGAACGCCCTACTCCAACCACTTCGCCCACCATACCCTGCGCTTTCAGCGCCAGGGCAAGTGACCCCCCGATCAGTCCCACGCCAAAAATCGACAAACGGGAAATTAAGGGGATGGGCGGCAAGGACGTTTCCATCATGAGCGATCTGGAAATCAAATATCCCGACCAATCACCTTCGCGATACCACCCAGTTCACCCATTAAGTCGAATAACTCTTCCGGCGTCAATGCCTGGTCTGCATCGCACCATGCTTCACATGGCGTGGGATGCATTTCTACGAGCAAGCCATCGGCACCTGCCGCAATGGCCGCACGTGACAATGCGGGCACCATCCAGGCCTTTCCGCCCGCATGGGAAGGATCAACAATCACCGGCAAGTGGGTTTCTTTCTTCAAGACTGCGATAGCGGTGACATCCAGCACATTGCGATAAGCTGTCTCAAATGTGCGAATTCCGCGCTCGCAGAAAATAATATTGTGGTTACCGCCCGCAGCAATGTATTCCGCCGCCATGAGCCATTCTGAAATGGTCGCTGACATGCCCCGTTTTAAAATAACGGGCTTGTTGACACGCCCCACTTCCTTGAGCAGATCGAAATTCTGCATATTGCGGGTGCCAATTTGAATGGCGTCCACATTCCACTTCAGGAAAGTGTCCAACATACGCACATCCATCAATTCCGTCACAATGGGTAAACCTTGCTCATCTGCAGCACGGCGGAACATTTCCAGACCTTCTATGCCCGTTCCCTGAAATGCATAAGGACTGCTGCGGGGCTTAAAGGCCCCGCCGCGCATTAAACGGCAGCCAGCGGCTTTGACGGCACGTGCCGCAGCATCCATTTGTGGCTGAGTTTCTACCGAACATGGACCGGCGATGACCTGAACTGTTTTTCCACCCACTGGCACGCCGCCGATATCCACCACAGTGTTTTCTTTATGCCATTCACGGGTCACGATTTTGTAGGGTTTGACGATATGCATGGATTGCTCCACGCCGCTTAATGAGTCAATCAGCTCCTGATTAATCTGGCGCTCATCGCCAATTGCGCCAATCAACGTGCGCTCCACACCTCGCGATATATTGGCCTCGCAACCGTATTCCTTTATTTTTTTTACGACAGCTTCAATCTGTTGTTCGGTGGCACCTGGGCTCATTACAATAATCATCATTAATTCCTTAAAATTTTTTCTTTCAATTTAATCTTTGCCCATGGCATGTTCCAACGCCTGCAAAAACCGGTGGTTTTCGGACGCCAACCCCACACTGACCCGCAAGTGGTCCGGCATGTCATAGGCGCCAATCGGTCTCACAATTACACCCTGTTCGAGTAAGCGTCGGTACATCGCGGTGGCATTGCCAATACGAAATGCCAAAAAGTTGGCAAAGGAAGGAATATGCCCTACCCCCAACAAATTCAAACCCTGCACCAACTGGGTCATGCCCAAGCGATTTGCGGCGTAACTGCGTTCAATAAAATCGGTATCTTCAAGCGCTGCCGTCGCGGCCACCAAGGCCAGGCTGTTGACATTGAATGCCTGACGCACACGTTCGAGCATGGCTGCCACCCCAGGATCAGCCAGCGCATAGCCAACCCGCAATCCCGCCAAGCCATAGGCTTTTGAGAAAGTGCGCGTCACAACAAGATTCGGGAAACGCGACAACCATGCCAGCGAGTCCGAACGCAATGTCTCCGGCAAGTACTCACCATATGCTTCGTCCAGCACCACCAGCACATGTTGGGGGACTTGCTCCAGAAAGGCAAGCAAAGCCTCATTCGACAACAAAGTGCCCGTCGGATTATTGGGGTTGGCAATAAATACCATACGGGTGTCGGTGGACACAGCGGCCAGCATACCATCCAAATCATGTCCAAAATCGCAAGCAGGCACACAGATGCCTTTTGCACCAATGGCTTGTGTTACCAACGGATAAACCGCAAAAGCATGTTGTGCATAGACCGCAGAAAGACCTGGTTGCAAAAATGCCCGCGCCGCCAGCTCCAACACATCATTGGAGCCATTACCAAGCACGATTTGTGCAACATCCACCCCCAGTTTCGCAGACAGTGCTGTTTTCAGGATATAACCGCTGCCATCAGGATAACGTGCAATATCGGGCAAGGCCTGCTCCGTCGCAGCCAGTGCCAATGGACTGGCGCCCAGGGGGTTTTCATTGGAAGCCAGTTTGACGATAGTGCGTGGCTCCAATCCGAATTCACGCGCCAGTTCTGCAATGGGTTTTCCGGGTTGGTAGGGCGCAATCGTGCGCACGTAATCAGGTGCCAAATCACAAATCATAAAATAATATCGCTAAAGATTAATTGAATATCTTCACCCGGATTACACCACACGCTTCGGGTATGAACCGAGTATTTTGACATAATTCGCTTCGGTAGTGACTGTCTGCAAAGCCCTTTTCACTGCAATATCTTCACGGTGTCCTTCAACATCAACAAAGAATACATATTCCCAGGGTGATGCCGTACCCAAAGCGCTCAGCATACTATGCCGCGCAGGACGTGATTCCAGCTTGGTGAGCGACACACCATGCTCACGAAACGGTTCTAACAGGCTCACTATCGCACCCGGCTTATTGGGCGCAGCCATCAACAATGAGGTTTTATCGCTGCCGCTGGCTTGCGCCACATCATTGCGCGCAATCACCACAAAGCGCGTGGTGTTATCTGGCTCGTCCTCAATCCGGTCATGCAAACGTATTAACCCATAGGTTTCGGCAGCCTGTTCTCCAGCAATAGCAAGCGCCGAATCATCTTCAGCAGCCCGCCTGGCCGCCTCCGCATTGCTCGCCACAGCCACCTGCACCACATCCGGCAAATGTAACGACAACCAGTCGTGGCACTGCGCCAAAGATTGCGCATGCGAATACACCACAGCAGCATTGAGCATGCCATCAACTTTTCTGAGCAAAGATTGATGAATACGCAGTTCAATTTCTCCACATAAATGTAAGGGAGTGGTCTGTAACAGATCCAGGGTACGATTGACCGCTCCTTCAGTCGAATTCTCCACCGGCACCACGCCGTAATCAGCGTTGCCCACTTCAACTTCCCGAAACACCTCATCGATTGAAATGCATGGTTGTTGTGTCGCAGCGTGACCAAATTGGCGTATGCTGGCAGATTGGGTAAACGTCCCCTGCGGCCCCAGATAGGCCACACTGAGAGGCCGTTCCAATGCCAAACACGCCGACATGATTTCCCGAAACAGTTGCACCACTGTTTCACGCGGCAAAGGCCCCTGATTCAGATCACCGATACGACGCAAAACCTGCGCCTCACGCTCTGCGCGGTACACGACGCCCTGTTTTAATTGACCGATGGCCTGCGCCAACATGGCACGCTGGTTAATCAGGGACAGCACCTGCGTATCCAAAGCATCAATCTGGCCACGCAACACCGCAAGTAGTTGAATATCTTCTGTCATATCACGCGTACAAACGAATAAAATCCTGCATATAATCCACCAGTGCGTGCACCCCCGCCAAAGGCATGGCGTTATAAATAGAGGCGCGCATCCCGCCCGCCAAACGGTGGCCTTTGAGCTGCATCAGACCCCGCTGCTCAGCACCTTGTAAAAATAACTCATCCAATTTGGGGTCGCGCAAAGTAAATGGGACGTTCATCAAAGAACGACAGTCTAATGCGACCGGGTTTTGATAGAACCCGCTGCCATCAATATATGCATACAATAACCCTGCCTTCTTGCGATTCCGTTCAGCGGCGGCCTGCAACCCACCCGTTTGCTTCAAATGCTGGAACACCAAACCCGCCATGTATACGGCATAGGTAGGTGGAGTATTAAACATCGAACCATGTGTCGCATGGGTACGATAATCCATCATGGTGGGGGTACCGGGCAAAGGCTCTGCCAGCAAATCGTCCCGGACAATGACAATGGTCAAGCCAGCAGGGCCAATGTTCTTCTGTGCACCCGCATAAATCAAGCCGAAACGTGATACATCCACCGGTTTGGACAGAATATCTGACGACATATCGACCACCAGCGGCACTTCACCCGTTTCGGGTATCCAGTTAAATTCAACACCACCTATGGTTTCGTTGGCCGTGTAATGCACATAAGCCGCTTCGGGATTCAAATTCCACTGTGAGTATGGGGGAATCATGTGAAATCCCTGCGCAGCACCACTCGCCGCCAATTTCACCTCACAATAACGACTGGCTTCTTCGATGGCTTTTTCTGCCCAGATACCCGTGTACACATAATCGGCAGTATGCCGACCACGCAGCAAATTCATTGGCACCATCGCAAACTGTGTCCATGCACCGCCTTGCAGAAACAGCACATGATAATGACTGGGAATACCCATCAACGCCCGCAAGTCTGCTTCAGCCTGTTGAATAATGGACATGAATTCACTGCCGCGATGACTCATTTCCATCACAGACATGCCAGAGCCATGCCAATCCAGCATTTCGTCTCGCGCCTGCGTTAACACTTCCTTGGGCAATACGGCCGGGCCAGCACTAAAATTATATTGCCCGATGCCCATTCCATCCTCTAAATCGTGACTCACCTCATGCTCCCTTGTGCCTCATCATCGTACAACTTAATGACTCATCCCGACACAGCGGTCATTGCATACAATGACCGCACCATCATTCCTCTTCATCCTTTTCCAAAACACGCTCCACGCCAATGAGTTTCTGCCCACTGTCAAGATGAATCAAGGTGACGCCCTGTGTGGCACGCCCCATTTCCCGCACCTCCCTGATCCGGGTACGAATCAATATCCCACCATCAGTAATCAGCATAATTTCATCGTCTGCCTCGACCAGCGTAGCCGCCACCACACCCCCATTTCGGGGAGTGGTTTGTATTGCAATGATGCCCTGTGTGCCTCTGGCGTGACGGGTATATTCGGCGATATTGGTGCGTTTGCCATAACCATTTTCAGTCACCGTTAACACCGACTGTTGTTCATTTTCAGCCACCAGCAAAGAAATCACTTTCTGATCTTTTGCCAATTTCATGCCACGCACACCACGTGCGCCACGCCCCATGGAACGCACATCATTTTCATCAAAACGGACAGCCTTGCCAGAATTTGAAAACAGCATCACGTCATGCTGCCCATCCGTCAGGGAAACGCCAATCAAATAATCCCCCTCGTCCAAGTCCACCGCGATGATCCCTGCGCGACGCGGATTGGAAAAATCGGACAGCTGGGTTTTTTTCACCACACCCAATGCCGTCGCCATAAATACATAGCGACTTGCTACAAATTCCTTAACGGGCAATATGGCATTAATTTTTTCATTCTCGGCCAAAGGCAACAAATTAACAATCGGTTTCCCCCTTGAAGTCCGACTGCCTTGGGGTACTTCGTAGACCTTTAACCAATAAACCCGCCCGAGGTTAGAGAAACACAGCATGTAATCATGGCTATTCGCCATGAACAAACGCTCGATAAAATCATCTTCTTTCGTCGGCATCGCCTGCTTGCCGCGACCACCCCGTTTTTGTGCCTGATAATCGTCCAAAGGCTGAGACTTCATATAACCGCCATGCGACAAGGTCACCACCATATCTTGCGGTGTAATCAAATCTTCCATGCATAAATCCTGCGCATAGGTCACAATTTCAGAACGGCGCGCGTCACCGAATTGCTGTTTAATTTGTTTGATTTCATCGCCAATAATTTGTGTCACGCGCTCAGGCTTGGCCAAAATATCGAGCAGGTCGGCAATTTTTGCCACCACCTCATTGTACTCAGTAAAAATCTTCTCCTGCTCCAGGCCCGTCAGCCGTTGCAGACGCAGATCCAAAATCGCCTGGGCCTGTATTTCAGACAAGCGATAACCCTCATCACCAAAGCCGAACTCTGCCGCCAAACTTTCGGGGCGGAAAAATTGTACATTCGACCCTGCCCGCACAAGCATGTCTTCGACCAATGCAGAACGCCAGCGCCGAAGCATGAGTTCATCACGGGCCTGGACGGGTGTGGGTGCGGCTTTAATCAAAGCAATAATTTCATCTACATTGGACAAAGCCACTGCCAGACCTTCAAGCAAATGCCCGCGCTCACGGGCTTTACGCAACTCAAAACGCACCCGGCGGGTAATGACCTCACGACGATGGCGCAAAAATGCTTCAAGCATCTGTTTCAGGTTAATCAGGCGAGGCTGTCCATCCACCAGGGCAACCATATTCATGCCAAAACTATCCTGCATGGCCGTGTGTTTGAACAGTTTGTTCAATACCACTTCAGGCACCTCACCCCGCTTGAGTTCGATGACCACGCGCATGCCGGATTTATCTGATTCATCACGCAGGTCGGAAATACCGTCTATTTTCTTTTCGCGCACCAGTTCACCAATTTTAATCAGCAAATTGGCTTTATTCACTTGATATGGTAACTCATCAATGATCAAAGCCTGACGGGTTCCATTCTTGTCGATGTCCTCAAAATGGGTTCGGGAACGAATAATCACACGCCCACGCCCAGTCAGATAACCTTGCCGAACACCGGTCAAACCATAAATAATCCCCGCTGTGGGGAAGTCCGGCGCGCGCACAACGTCAATGAGCGCCTCAATATCCGTTTCAGGGGCATTCAGCAATAAAATGCAAGCATCACACACATCCGACAAATTATGTGGCGGGATATTCGTCGCCATGCCTACCGCAATACCCGATGAGCCGTTGATGAGAAGATTAGGTATTTTAGCGGGGAAAATCAGTGGCTCACGCTCAGAGCCATCGTAGTTAGGGCCAAAATCGACTGTTTCCTTATCGAGGTCGGCCAGCAACTCATGTGCAATCCGTGACATCCGAATCTCGGTATAACGCATGGCAGCCGGATTATCGCCGTCAACAGAACCAAAATTGCCTTGCCCGTCTACCAACGGATAACGCAAGGAAAAGTCCTGCGCCATCCGAACAATGGTGTCATAAACGGCCGTATCACCATGTGGGTGATATTTACCAATGACATCACCCACAATACGTGCCGACTTCTTGTAAGCGCGGTTCCAGTCATTGGACATTTCATGCATAGCGAAAAGCGCACGGCGATGTACTGGTTTCAAACCATCACGCACATCCGGTAATGCCCGTCCAACAATCACGCTCATCGCGTAATCCAGATAAGAACGACGCATTTCCTCTTCTAAACTGACAGGCAGTGTTTCCTTTGCAAATTGTTCCATCGAATGACGCCCTGAGAAATGCAAATAATCTTTTGATTTTAACACACAGTGCGAATGAAGGACACCGCTGCACGCGCCGCCGCACACGAAACCGCCAGCGAATTCGATCAAACAAAAATAGGGAAATGGCAGGCTTCACAAATTGAACCGGATTTAGAAAACCCGCTGGTTACAATGAGGCGCTGATTGGCGTCATGTGACATAAAATATCCTGGGCTGATAAGACACGGGCTGGAATGCTTAGGCATGAAAAAAGCCCGTAACCCTTATATTTATCGAGTTTAACAGGCTTTTTTGGAAGGCTTTGGAATACTTGAAACTGGTCAGTGGTGCCCGGTGTCAGAATCGAACTGACGACTAAGCGTTACGAGTGCCTTGTTTTACCACTAGAACTAACCGGGCTACAGATAAAAAGAGAATCACGTTACGATCATGGCGAGCAATCTATCACGCTCAAGCATTGAAAAGCCTGACAAGATGATTATCTCAAATCACCTGTTATGCGCCCGCCATATTAGTTCATATCTGTCACGAAGTACAGGAAACCATTCCCGCAAGAAACAAAATAAAGGGCATCAAAAACCATCGTAACAAGTGATGTCACAATGCCATATTGATGCCCATGACTCAAACCAATTACTCAGCCACTAATTCGGTATTTGTACGATCCACCATTTCAATGAGCGCCATTGGGGCATTGTCACCGGGACGGTATCCAAATTTAAGGATACGCAAATAGCCGCCAGGACGGGCAGAAAACCGCGGGCCCAACTCATCAAACAGCTTAACAACCATTTCGCGATCACGAAGACGATTAAAAGCCAAACGACGGTTTGCTAAAGTGGGGGTTTTAGCCAAAGTAATCATAGGTTCAGCAAAACGACGAAGCTCTTTGGCTTTCGGTAGCGTGGTACGAATGGCTTCGTGACGCAAAAGCGCATTAGTTAAATTACGTAACAGAGCAGCACGATGGCTGCTAGTGCGATTCAACTTGCGATTGGCAAGGCGATGGCGCATGATTTGTATTCCTTATGATTAATAATTAAGGCTTTTCCAGGCCAGCAGGTGGCCAATTTGCCAATTTCATACCCAAACTCAAACCTTTTGAAGCAAGAACATCCTTAATTTCATTCAAAGATTTACGACCAAGGTTGGGGGTTTTAAGTAATTCGTTTTCAGATCGCTGAATTAAATCACCGATATAATAAATATTTTCGGCTTTCAAACAGTTTGCAGAGCGAACCGTTAATTCGAGATCATCTACCGGGCGCAACAGCATCGGGTCAACTTGAGGCGATTTAGGTGACTCAGAAGCAGCAGGCGTACCTTTCAGTTCTGCAAACAAACTTAATTGTTCAACAAGAACGCGTGCCGCATACCGTACAGCTTCTTCAGGATCAACCGTTCCATTGGTTTCAACATCAAGTATCAACTTATCCAGGTCAGTACGCTGTTCGACACGCGCGCTTTCAACTGAATAAGAAACGCGACGAATTGGACTGAACGATGCATCGAGCTGAATAACGCCAATCGCATGCGTTTCATCATTCAAAGGACGACGGGCAGCAACCGGTTGATAACCTCGGCCTTGCTGCACCTTAATTTCCATATCCAATTTACCACCCTTGTTCAGGTGAGCAATCACATAATTCGGGTCAACAATTTCAACGTCATGACCCACATCAATATCAGATGCGAGCACAGGGCCTTCGACAGACTTGGATAACTTCAAAATAGCTTCAGAACGATGATTAAGCTTTAAAGCCAATCCTTTGAGATTAAGCAAAATATCGACAACGTCTTCCTGCACACCCTCAATCGTAGAATATTCATGCAAGACGCCTGAAATGGATATCTCAGTCGGCGCAGCACCAGGCATTGAAGACAGCAAAACGCGACGCAAAGAACTTGCCAGCGTGTGGCCATAACCCCGTTCGAACGGTTCCATCACCACACGCGCACGTAGTGGAGATATAGATTCAACCTCGATAATACGAGGTTTTAAAAGATCATCGATGGTACTTAACATAAATGGTTCGCCTTATGGTCTGACAACGAATTACTTAGAGTACAACTCAACCACAAGATGCTCGTTGATTGTCGCAGGCAATTCTGAACGAATAGGCACAGCTTTAAACGTACCCTTCATTTCAATTGTATTTACCTCAATCCACTCAGGAAATCCACGCTGAGCGGCAGCTTGCAAAGCACCCTTGATACGCAATTGGGCACGCGACTGTTCACGCACCTCAACCACATCACCTGGCTTGACAAGATAAGAAGGAATATTCACCCGTTTACCATTGACCAATATACTGTTATGACGAACGACCTGACGCGACTCAGCGCGTGACGCACCAAATCCCATACGATAAGCCACTGTATCAAGACGACTTTCAAGCAACTGAAGCAGGTTTTCACCTGTCACGCCACGCTTACGATCGGCTTCTTTATAGATGCCACGAAATTGGTGCTCAAGCACACCATAAGTGCGACGCAATTTCTGCTTTTCACGTAATTGAACGCCATAATCAGAAAGGCGGTTATTCTTCTTTTGCCCATGCTGGCCTGGTGGATAAGCTCTACGTTCAACAGAACATTTTTCTGTAAAACATTTTTCACCTTTTAAAAACAGCTTCTCGCCTTCACGGCGACATTGACGGCATTTTGGGTCTAAATTTCTAGCCACAGATAAAACTCCTGCTTAGATACGACGCTTTTTGGGAGGACGGCAACCGTTATGAGGAACGGGTGTCACATCAGCGATGCTGGTAATTTTAAAACCGGCATTATTCAGTGCTCTGACTGCTGATTCACGACCAGGACCAGGTCCTTTAATCAGCACTTCAAGATTCTTGACACCGCACTCCTGGGCAAGTTTACCGGCATTTTCAGCAGCAATCTGCGCAGCAAAAGGGGTGCTCTTGCGAGAACCTTTAAAACCGGCACCACCTGAGGTTGCCCAAGACAAGGCATTCCCCTGACGATCAGTAATGGTAACAATCGTATTGTTAAAAGAAGCATGAATGTGCGCGATGCCTTCCGCAACATTCTTTTTAACTTTCTTACGAACTCTAATATTAGCTTTAGCCATGAATTAACCTTTATTTGGAAGCGCGTACTGCTTTTTTAGGACCTTTTCGGGTCCGGGCATTGGTTCGCGTACGTTGACCTCGCAGCGGCAAACCTCGACGATGTCTCAGCCCACGATAACAGCCCATATCCATCAAGCGCTTGATATTCATCGTGACTTCACGACGCAAATCGCCTTCAACGGTATGTTTGGCTACACCTTCACGGAGCCGTTCCATATCAGCATCCGTCAAGTCCTTAATCTTTGTAGAACAGATAATACCGGCAGCCACACAGATTTTTTGCGCAGTAACACGTCCGATACCATAAATTGCTGTTAAGGCAACATCTGCATGCTGATGGTTGGGTATATTTACCCCGGCAATACGAGCCATTGACTAACTCCGAACTCAGAACATTCAATTATAATATAAAAAACACAACCTGTGTATTAACCTTGGCGTTGCTTATGCCGTGGCTCTTCACAAATCACTCGAACAACTCCTTTGCGACGTACAATTTTACACTTACGACACACTTTTTTTACTGATGCCTGAACTCTCATCTCAGCCCCCTTACACTTCAACCACACATAAAGCACAAAATAAAATGCGCTCAATCAAAATCTGTTTCATTCATACCGCAAACAATAACCAATTCACTGATATCACTTCGCTCTGAAGGTTATCCGTCCTTTGGTCAAATCATAAGGCGTTAACTCTACAGTCACTTTGTCACCAGGCAAGATACGAATATAATGCATACGCATTTTCCCTGAAATATGTCCCAATACAACATGACCGTTTTCTAATTTCACACGAAACATGGCATTCGGTAACGTTTCCAGAATTTCGCCCTGCATCTGGATGATGTCTTCTTTAGACATACTGCTTAACCTTCCATCGCTTAACGGGATCCATAAGCGTTTGATTTAAAATTTGCTTTCTTTAGCAAGCCTTCATACTGATGTGTCATGAGGTAAGCTTGCACTTGAGAAATAAAATCCATTGTCACCACTACAATAATCAGCAGCGACGTACCACCAAAATAAAATGGTGCATTAAATTTTACAATCAAAAATTCCGGTACCAAACAAACCAATGTAATATAAATTGCACCGATCATGGTTAAACGGGTCAAAATTTTATCGATATAACGTGCAGTTTGGTCACCGGGACGAATACCAGGTACAAAGGCGCCACTTTTCTTCAGGTTATCCGCAGTTTCTTTCGGGTTGAAAACCAGCGCCATATAAACAAAGGTAAACATGATAATTGCAGTCGCATACAGTATCACGTAAATCGGTTGGCCTGGCGACAAAGCCCCGGAAATATCTTTTAACCAGGACATGCCCGGATAACTGCCGAACCAACCCGCCAATGTCGCAGGAAACAAAATAATACTAGATGCGAAAATAGGCGGAATAACACCCGAAACATTCAGCTTAAGCGGCAAATAAGAACTTTGCCCACCATACATTTTATTTCCGACTTGTCGCTTGGCATAATTGACAGGTATTTTCCGCTGCCCACGCTCCACAAAAACAACCAAACCTGTTACCAGCACGACCACCGCAAACAACAACATCACGACAGGAATTGAAAAGGCACCTGTGGATGTCAACTCCAGAGTTCCGCCTATCGCATGCGGTAATCCCGCAACAATACCCGAAAAAATAATCATTGAGATGCCATTACCCAAACCACGTTCGGTAATCTGTTCACCCAGCCACATCAAAAACATAGTGCCTGCGACCAGTGTCACGACCGTTGTCATGCGAAAAGCAAAACCAGGGTCAATCACCAAACCCGCTTGAGATTCAAGCGCCAGGGCAATACCAAAACCCTGAAATAACGCAAGCACGACCGTAGCATAACGGGTGTACTGCGTAATTTTTTTACGGCCCGAGTCTCCCTCTTTCTTGAGCGCTTCAAGATGCGGCGATAACACGGTCAGCAATTGCATAATAATCGATGACGAGATATACGGCATGATTCCGAGCGCAAACACGGTAAATCGTGACAATGCGCCGCCGGAAAACATATTGAACATACCCAAAATTCCATTTTGCTGGGTACGAAACAAACGCGCCAATGCAACAGGGTCAATACCTGGCACGGGAATATGAGCTCCAATGCGATACACAACCAGTGCACCCAAAAGGAACATCAGGCGCTTCTTTAAATCGCCATATTTCCCTGCCCCACCCAAAATTTGATTATCGGTAGCCAATCTTATTCCAAACAACTTCCGCCAGCCAGTTCGATCGCTGCGCGTGCGCCTTTAGTGGCTGATATTCCACGCAATGATACCGCTTTAGATATTTCGCCATTCAACACAACTTTAGCCGAACGCGCCTTAATCGGCACAAGGCCAGAAAGTTTTAGCACCTGCAAGTCAATGTCGGAAATTGGCAATTTGTTCAAGGCAGAAAGCAAAACTTCCACAGTATGCCCCGCAGTCATAGAAACAAAACCACGTTTAGGAAG
Organism: Pseudomonadota bacterium; assembly: GCA_021786845.1. GTDB lineage: Bacteria > Pseudomonadota > Gammaproteobacteria > Burkholderiales > Sulfuriferulaceae > Sulfuriferula. The sequence continues at coordinate 17,955 of JAJYMO010000086.1, forward strand.
GCGGCGTTGAAGCGGCATTTGACCACCCTCAAAACCTACCTTATGGAATCCGCCTGCGCGTGATTTTTGTCCTTTGTGACCACGACCACACGTTTTACCCAAACCACTTCCAATTCCACGACCAACACGACGTGAAGCTTTGTTACTGCCTGGAGCGGGATTTAAATCATTGAGTTTCATTTATGCCTCACATTTGAGAAGATAGGAGACTTTGAATACCATCCCACGGTTAGATGGCGTGTCCAATACCTCAACTGTTTGATTGATACGACGCAAACCAAGACCATGCACGCAGGCACGGTGAACACGTTTAGCACCAATTAAACTTTTAACGAGCGTCAATTTGACGGTTTTAGCGTTGGTCATCATCACTCCATAATCTCAGCAATTGTCTTTCCGCGCTTTGCGGCGATTTCATAAGGGGTGTTGACTTTCAATAAACCGTCGATCGTTGCACGCACCACATTATAAGGATTCGCAGAACCGATACATTTAGCAAGAATATTATGCACGCCCATTACCTCAAAAACCGCACGCATTGGACCACCCGCAATAATTCCCGTACCTTCAGATGCTGGCTGCATGTACACCATCGCAGCACCATGACGACCGATCACGGCGTGATGCAAGGTGCCATTTTTCAAGTTAACTTTGTGCATTTTACGGCGAGCTTCATCCATGGCTTTTTGAACAGCAACAGGAACCTCTCTCGATTTTCCCTTACCCATGCCAATACTTCCATCACCGTCGCCCACAACGGTTAAAGCAGCAAAACCTAAAATACGACCACCCTTCACAACCTTCGTGACACGGTTGACTGCGATCATTTTCTCACGCAATCCGTCTGCACTTTCTTGTTGATTAGATTCAACTTTAGCCATGTCAACCTCTTTAAAAATTCAAACCGTTTTCGCGCGCAGCATCAGCCAATGCCTTCACACGGCCATGATAGTGGAAACCGGAACGATCAAACGCAACCTTTTCCACACCCAGCAATTTTGCTTTATCAGCAATACGCTTCCCGACAACGATGGCTGCACCAATATTTCCACCGTGAGGAATTGCTGAACGCACTTCGCTTTCAACCGATGATGCACTTGTCAAAATCACGCCACCGCTAGGATCAATAATTTGAGCGTAAATATGACAATTAGAACGAAAGACAACCAGTCGATTCATTCTTTGTTCAGCAATACGAGCACGGGTTTTACGTGCCCGGCGCAGACGCGTGGTATTTTTGTCCATAATAACTTCCTAATTATTTCTTCTTGGTTTCTTTGAGTAACACAACTTCACCAGCATAGCGAACACCCTTCCCTTTGTAGGGTTCTGGACGCCGATATGCTCGAACATCAGCTGCAACTTGACCAACCCTTTGACGATCAGTACCTTTGATCACAATCTCGGTTTGGGTTGGCGTTTCCACCACAATGCCATCCGGCATTTTATGCACGACGGGATGGGAAAAACCCAAAGTAAGATTCAGTACATCGCCAGCGGCTTGCGCCCGATATCCTACGCCAACCAAAAGCAGTTTCTTTTGAAACCCCTGACTGACGCCCTGAACCATATTGGCAAGTAAGGCACGCATAGTACCTGACATGGCATTGGCTTTGATCGAATCATCGACAGGCGTAAAACGCAATTCGTTGCCTTCTTGAACCACGTCAACCACAGAACTGTTTGTTTGTGACAAGGTGCCCAAAGGACCTTTGACTTCAATGGCATGGGCATGAATTAATACTTCAACGCCCACTGGAACTTTAACTGGATTTTTTGCGACACGTGACACGATTTATCTCCTTAAGCCACGACACACAGCACTTCACCACCAATACCCATGGCGCGCGCTCGTCGATCCGTCATCACACCGCTTGATGTCGATACAATAGCAACACCTAAACCTGCCATCACCTTGGGCAAATTGTCACTGCCCCGGTATATGCGCAAGCCTGGCCGGCTGACACGATCAATCTTTTCAATAACAGGGCGGCCTGCATAATACTTTAAGACGATACGTAACTCATGCATCGCCCCATTTGTATGCACAGCAAAATCCTCAATATACCCTTCATCTTTCAAAACAGCTGCAATAGCAACTTTTACTTTTGAATTAGGCATAGAAACAGTTGTTTTTTCAACACTTTGGGCATTACGAATACGCGTTAACATATCCGCAATTGGATCACTCATACTCATTCAATTCTCCCCGCTTACCAGCTTGCCTTAACCATACCAGGCACTTCGCCACGCATCGCATATTCACGCAACTTGATGCGACCCAACCCGAATTTCTTAAAGACACCACGCGGACGCCCAGTTATTGCACAGCGATTTCTCAGCCGCACAGGGCTGGAATCACGGGGTAACAATTGAAGTGCGGCCCGAGCTTCAAAACGCTGCTCATCTGAAAGCTGGGTATTAGCAATCGAAGTCAGCAACTCCGCGCGCTTGGCGGCAAATTTCTTTACCAAAACCCGACGTTTTTTATCACGATTAATGATTGAAAGTTTGGCCATTTTATCTCAACTTTTAAAAGGAAAGCGGAATGCTGCAAGCAAAGCACGCGCTTCTGTATCCGTCTTTGCTGTGGTAGTGATCGTAATATTCATTCCACGCAAAGTATCGATTTTGTCATACTCAATTTCAGGAAAAATAATTTGTTCCCGAACGCCCATATTAAAGTTACCACGTCCATCAAATGATTTTGCCGACAGACCACGGAAATCACGAATACGTGGAATAGCTATCGTAACCAGACGGTCAAGAAACTCATACATACGGTCACGCCGCAAAGTGGTCATACAACCTACCGGGTAATCATCACGGATTTTAAAACCTGCAATTGATTTTTTCGATTTGGTAACAACCACTTTTTGGCCTGAAATTTTCTGCAGATCGCCCACAGCAAATTCCATCACTTTTTTGTCTGCAACCGCTTCACCCACACCCATATTCAGTGTGATTTTTTCAATAGCAGGGACTTCCATGATGGACTTATAGCCAAATTGCGACATCAGCCCAGGTATTACCGTATCAGTATAAAACTTATGTAAGCGCGCCATAAAAACCCCTCAAGCATCAACCAATTCGTTGGTCGATTTGAAAAAACGAACCTTGCGTCCATCTTCCAGCAACTTTAAACCAACCCGGTCAGCACGGCCGGTTTGTGCATTAAACAACCCAATATTAGACACTTGAATCGGAAGTGCTGTCGGCACAATGCCGCCCGCATCACCCTTTCCAGGATTAGGCTTAACATGCTTTTTGACCAGGTTAACACCTTCAACCAATACAAGATTACCTTTTTGGACTTCGACCACAGTACCGCGTTTGCCTTTGTCTTTACCAGTTCTGACAATGATACTGTCGCCTTTACGTATTTTGTTCATAACAACCTTTCAAAGCACTTCTGGCGCCAACGAAACAATTTTCATAAAACGTTCTGTACGCAATTCCCGCGTCACGGGTCCAAAAATCCTGGTCCCAATGGGTTCCAACTTATTATTAAGCAGAACAGCAGCGTTGCCATCGAACTTCACAAGCGATCCGTCAGCACGACGAACACCTTTAGCAGTTCTGACGACCACGGCATTGTACACATCGCCTTTTTTAACACGACCACGTGGGGCCGCATCTTTGATGGTGACTTTAATGATGTCGCCTATACCTGCGTAACGACGTTTAGATCCGCCAAGCACTTTAATGCACATGACTGAACGAGCACCAGTGTTATCGGCAACATCTAATTTTGATTGCATTTGTATCATTTAAATCTCCAACTTAACCCGTCATCAAGGCTTGACCTGTCTGAACAGCCAGTTTTGGACCCGTACGGGAAAGATTGCCGCGAGCGGCAAGCGAAAAAAAGATTATAACTCGAACTTAATGTTTATGCAAGAAAAATCGGCACAAACATCAACGAACACGAGCACTTATTCAACACGGCCTTTACTAAGCACTTCCGTAACACGCCATGCTTTTGTTTTGGAAAGTGGACGACACTCTTCAATAACGACGACATCACCTTCAGAATAAGCATTATTTTCATCATGTGCATGATATTTTTTGGTGCGACGAATCACCTTACCAATCACTGGGTGTTTTACTTTTCGCTCTACCAATACAGTGACAGTTTTATCCATCTTATTACTGACCACACGTCCTGTAAGGTTTCGAACAAGCTTGTTTTCCATAGCTGTCATTTACCTACCACCTTCATCTGCATTTCTCGTAAAACCGTATGAGCGCGAGCAATATTTTTTTTCACTTTGCCCAGCTCACTCGTATTGTTATTTTGTTGTGTAGATATTTGCATACGCAAATTAAATTGGGTACGTAACAAAACCAACAACTCATTTTTTACTTCTGCGGCCGACTGGGCACGCATATCATTCACTGTCATATTAACCACCAATCATCCGGACAACAAAAGTAGTTTTAAGCGGTAACTTCGCTGCAGCCAGACGGAATGCTTCACGTGCTGTAGTCTCATCAACGCCGTCCATTTCATACAGCATTTTTCCAGGCTGTATTTCTGCAACGTAATATTCAGGATTACCCTTACCATTACCCATACGAACTTCAGCAGGTTTTTGTGAAATAGGCTTGTCTGGAAATATTCTGATCCAGATACGTCCACCACGTTTAATATGCCGGGTCATTGCACGACGCGCTGCTTCAATCTGCCGAGAGGTTAACCTTCCACGACCAATTGATTTCAATCCAAATTCGCCGAAACTAACCAAATTACCCCTTGTTGCAATACCGGTATTTCGACCTTTTTGTTCTTTCCGGTACTTTCTTCTAGCTGGCTGCAGCATGTTTAACTCCTGGCTTCTTTACTCGCTTTTCAGGTTCCGCAGTATGGATTGGGGCTGGCAATTCACCTTTGCCCAGGACATCACCTTTATAGACCCAAACCTTTACCCCAATAATGCCATAAGTGGTTTTGGCTTCATAAAAACCATAATCAATGTCAGCACGCAAAGTATGCAAAGGTACCCGCCCTTCACGATACCATTCGGTACGAGCAATTTCTGCGCCATTTAAACGACCGGAACTCATAATTTTGATGCCTTGAGCACCCAGTCGCATCGCATTTTGCATCGCACGCTTCATTGCGCGGCGAAACATAATCCGTTTTTCAAGCTGGCCTGCTATATTGGCCGCAATAAGTTGTGCGTCCGTTTCGGGCTTGCGAACTTCCTCTATCGAAACATGAACAGGAACGCTCATCATCTTCTGCAATTGAGCTTTCAGCGCCTCAATATCTTCGCCCTTCTTACCAATGACAATCCCTGGCCTCGCGCTATATATTGTGATACGAGCATTTTTTGCAGGGCGTTCAATGATGATTTTACTGACAGAAGCATTTGCGAGTTTCTTTTTCAAAAATTCGCGCACCTTGATATCTTCATTCAAGTTCTCAGCAAAATTCTTACTGCTTGCGTACCAACGTGAAGTCCAATTATGGTTTACGCAAAGCCTAAGTCCTATTGGATGTATTTTCTGACCCATTTTGGTTCCTTATTTATCGCCAACGGTGATAACAATGTGACAAGTTTGCTTAACAATGCGATTGCCACGCCCCTTTGCTCGCGCGATAAACCGCTTCATCACCGGGCCTTCATCAACCGTAATCACAGCCACTTTTAGATCATCAATATCGGCACCATCATTATGCTCAGCATTCGCTATCGCTGATTCAAGTACCTTCTTAATCACAAAAGCAGCCTTTTTCGGACTGAATCTTAAAATATTTAGCGCTTTATCGACAGCCAACCCACGAATCTGGTCAGCAACCAAACGGCCTTTCTGGGCCGACAAATGTGATCCACGCAGTACAGCAGAAACTCTCATGTCATGTCCTATTTCTTAGCTTTCTTGTCTGCAGCATGACCCTTGAAAGTACGAGTCAATGAAAATTCACCCAGTTTATGACCTACCATATTTTCGGATATAAACACAGGGATGTGTTGTTTGCCATTATGAACAGCGATCGTCATACCAATGAAATCCGGTAGAACAGTTGAACGGCGCGACCATGTTTTAATAGGCCGCTTGTCACTGGTAGCACGAGCTGTATCAACTTTTTTTTGCAAGTGGGCATCCACAAAGGGGCCCTTACTAATAGAACGTGGCATAAATTAACCCTTATCGTTGAGTGCGACGACGCACAATCATGCTATCAGTCCGCTTGTTGCGGCGAGTACGGAACCCTTTGGCTGGAACCCCCCATGGACTAACAGGATGACGACCCGCAGCGGTCTTACCTTCACCACCACCGTGAGGGTGATCAACAGGATTCATGACCACACCGCGCACAGTCGGACGAATACCACGCCACCTGGTTGCACCTGCTTTTCCCAAAGAGCGCAATGAATGCTCTTCATTACCTACTTCACCAATGGTAGCGCGGCAGTCCACATGCACTTTCCGTATTTCGCCAGACCTTAATCGCAGTTGGGCGTAAGCACCTTCCCGGGCCAACAGTTGAACCGATGTGCCGGCTGATCGAGCCAGTTGCGCACCTTTACCCGGCAGCATTTCAACGCAGTGAATCGTACTCCCTACAGGAATATTACGAAGCGGTAATGCATTACCCGACTTAATCGGGGAATCAGATCCGTTCATAATTTGCCCGCCGACAGCAACCCCTTTGGGCGCTATAATGTAACGGCGTTCTCCATCGGCATAACACAACAATACAAGGTTAGCTGATCGGTTTGGATCGTATTCTATCCGTTCGACTTTTGCTGGCACCCCATCCTTGTCACGTTTGAAATCAACAATACGGTGATGTTGTTTATGACCGCCGCCCATATGACGAACGGTAATATGTCCATTATGGTTACGACCGGCTGTCTTAACTTTTTTCTCGACCAGAGACGCGATCGGGCGTCCCTTGTGCAAACCTGGCGTCACAACCTTGACAACGGCACGACGACCAGGTGAAGTGGGTTTTACTTTAACAAGCGCCATTTATCACTCCTGATGTCCGTGAGCAAAGTTAATCTCCTGACCAGGCTGGAGACAAACAAAAGCTTTTTTCCAATTAGAACGACGCCCCATGAATTTTCCAAAGCGTTTGTGCTTACCCTTAACAACCAGGATTTGAACTTTATCAACTTTGACTTTAAACAATAATTCGACTGCCGCCTTCACTTCAGGCTTGGTCGCATCGGGCGCGACTTTAAATATGACCTGCTCGTGCTTATCAGCAACATAAGTGCTCTTTTCAGACACTTGAGGAGCCAATATGATTTGCAGCAAACGTGCATCTTTATGGGCATGATTACTCATTGAAACATCTCCTCAACTATCTTCACTGCGGCCTCAGTGATCACCACGCGATCGTAGCGAATCAAGCTAATCGGATCAACCTGACGTGCTTCCAATACCAGAACAGCATGCAGATTTCGTGAAGCCATCCACAAATTATCATCCATTTCGTCAGTAATAATCAGAACGCGCTTATCTATACCCAAGCCTTTCAGCTTTTGCACGACTTGCTTGGTTTTCGGACTATCAACAGCAAATGAAGAAACGACTGAAAGCCTGTTATCGCTGGTAAGACGGGAAAAAATGGAAGCCATACCCGCACGGTACATTTTACGGTTAATTTTCTGGCTGAAATTCTCTTCGGGAGAGTTCGGAAATATACGACCACCTCCACGCCAGATTGGGCTGGAAGACATACCAGAACGCGCACGGCCAGTGCCTTTTTGGCGCCATGGTTTAGCAGTAGTATGACTCACTTCGCCACGGTCTTTTTGCTTGCGATTTCCACTGCGGGCATTGGCCATATAAGCCGTTACAATCTGGTGCACCAGCGGTTCATTGTATTCGCGAGCAAACAACGCGTCCGAAACACTTAATTGAGCAGATTTTTCACCTTGCTCGTTAATCATCATCAGTTCCATTATGCCCCCGCTTTCACACTAGGGCGAACCACAACATGACCGCCTTTAGATCCTGGCACAGCGCCACGAACAAGCACTAATTGCCGCTCAACATCAACGCGAACCACCTGAAGATTTTGCACTGTACGCTTTACGGCACCAAGGTGTCCGGCCATACGTTTACCAGGAAACACACGACCTGGATCTTGTGCCTGACCAATTGAGCCAGCACTGTTGTGCGAACGTGAGTTACCATGCGACGCGCGATTCGACGAAAAATGGTGCCGCTTGATCGCACCGGTAAATCCCTTGCCATGCGTCGTCCCCGTGACATCCACATACTGACCGGCTTCGAAAATAGTGGGGCTGATGACAGAACCAGAATTTAACGCCGCCAAAGCCTCAGCAGACATCAAAAACTCTTTCTGAATTTCTCCAGCCTCTACGCCAGCCTTGGCCAGATGCCCAGCTTGAGCACTATTGACTCGCGATGCACGACGCACCCCGAAAGTGATTTGAACTGCATTATACCCATCGACTGCTGCAGATTTTATTTGTGTTACTCGGTTATTTGATACATCCAACACGGTTACCGGGATAGTACTGCCATCCTCAGCGAACAGTCGGGTCATGCCGATTTTTCGGCCTAACAGACCTAAGCTCATTTTTATTCCTTATTTAAAGGTGCCGATTACAATTGACCGGCTCATTATTGCCAGGCGATACGCCCTGGCGCGTTTTAAAACTAACCGCTACGCTAGCGATGACATATCACGCAGCAATTAAACTTTAATTTCAACCTCAACACCGGCCGGGAGATCCAGCTTCATCAACGCATCAACGGTTTTGTCCGTAGGATCAATAATATCCATCAAACGTAGGTGTGTACGTATCTCAAACTGGTCACGAGAAGTTTTATTGACATGCGGAGAACGAAGCAAATCAAAGCGTTCAATTTTTGTCGGCAGCGGAACGGGCCCCTTGACCACTGCACCAGTACGCTTTGCTGTTTCCACAATCTCTAAGGCAGACTGATCAATAATACGGTAATCAAAAGCTTTTAGCCGTATACGAATTTTTTGGTTTTTCATTGTCACACCTTAAAGAACAAATTTTAAATCACGAAAGTGCAAGATTATATCGTCTTATCTTAATTACCGCAAGGAAGACGTGCCCAATAATTAAAAGACCTATGCAATAATTTTTGCCACGACACCGGCGCCGACTGTACGTCCACCTTCGCGAATCGCAAAACGCAGACCATCTTCCATTGCCACAGGCGCAATCAAAGTCACCGTAACGGAAACGTTGTCACCAGGCATCACCATCTCAACGCCTTCGCCCAAATCAACCGCACCGGTCACATCCGTCGTACGGAAGTAAAACTGTGGACGATATCCATTGAAAAACGGCGTATGCCGACCACCCTCATCTTTCGACAACACATAAATCTCGGCAGTGAAACTGGTGTGTGGCTTGATAGAACCCGGCTTGGCCAAAACCTGACCGCGCTCCACATCTTCACGCTTGGTGCCACGCAACAACACGCCCACGTTATCGCCGGCCTGACCTTGATCAAGCAGTTTACGGAACATTTCAACGCCAGTACAGGTGGTCTTAACTGTGGGACGAATACCCACAATCTCAACTTCTTCACCCACTTTGACAATACCGCGCTCAATACGACCTGTTACCACCGTACCTCGACCAGAGATTGAAAATACGTCTTCAACCGGCATCAGGAATGCACCGTCAATCGCACGCTCAGGTTCCGGAATATAGGTGTCCAGCGCATCTGCCAAACGGAAAATAGAGGGCTCACCAATTTCACTCTGGTCGCCTTCCAGCGCTTTCAGGGCTGAACCAATAATAATTGGCGTATCGTCACCAGGGAAGTCATATTTACTCAACAGCTCACGCACTTCCATCTCGACCAGTTCCAGCAACTCTGGATCGTCTACCATGTCAGCTTTATTCATATACACAATAATGTAAGGCACACCCACCTGACGGGCCAGCAAAATGTGCTCACGGGTTTGTGGCATAGGGCCATCAGCAGCCGAAACAACCAGAATTGCGCCATCCATTTGCGCCGCGCCAGTAATCATGTTCTTCACATAGTCAGCGTGACCAGGACAGTCAACGTGCGCATAGTGGCGCTTGGCTGTTTCGTATTCAACGTGCGCTGTGTTAATGGTGATGCCGCGCGCTTTTTCTTCAGGCGCCGAATCAATGTCAGCGTAATTCTTTGCTTCACCGCCAAATTTCCTCGATAAGATCGTCGTCAACGCCGCCGTTAATGTCGTCTTGCCGTGGTCAACGTGACCAATCGTACCTACGTTTACGTGGGGTTTAGTCCGTTCAAACTTGCCTTTTGCCATGATATTTTCCCTTACTCAACAAACTTACTTTTTATTGATAATTGCTTCAGCTACATTTTTAGGGGCTTCAGCATAATGTTTAAATTCCATACTATAGGTAGCGCGGCCTTGCGACATTGATCGCAGTGTGGTCGAGTAACCAAACATTTCAGCCAGCGGCACCTCGGCTTTGATTACTTTCCCTGTCGAATTGTCGTCCATGCCCTGAATCATGCCGCGCCGTGAAGACAAATCACCCATCACGTCACCCATGTAATCTTCCGGGGTTTCGACTTCAACCGCCATCATCGGCTCCAGCAGCACCGGACTAGCTTTCCGCATCCCGTCTTTAAACGCAAACGAGGCAGCCATTTTAAAAGCATTTTCATTCGAGTCCACATCATGGTACGAACCATCGAACAAGGTCACCTTGACATCGACGACAGGAAATCCGGCAAGCACACCATTAGGCAAAGTCTCTCTCAAGCCCTTGTCAACAGCCGGAATAAATTCACGGGGAACAGTTCCGCCTTTAATTGCATCAATGAACTCATATCCTTTGCCAGCTTCGTTCGGTTCCATTTTAAGCCACACATGACCGTACTGACCTTTACCACCAGACTGCTTGACGAATTTACCTTCAACTTCAACAGACTTACGAATCGCTTCGCGGTATGCCACTTGCGGTGCACCCACGTTGGCCTCCACGCTAAACTCACGCTTCATGCGATCTACGATAATCTCAAGGTGCAACTCACCCATACCCGAAATAATGGTCTGACCCGTTTCTTCATCGGTGCGCACACGAAACGAAGGATCCTCTTGCGCCAGGCGATTTAACGCCATCCCCATTCTTTCCTGATCGGCCTTTGTTTTAGGCTCCACCGCAACGTGAATAACCGGCTCCGGGAATATCATTCGCTCAAGAATCACTACATCTTGCGGAATACACAGGGTATCACCTGTTGTCGCATCCTTTAAACCAACCGCTGCCGCGATATCACCGGCATGCACTTCCTTAATTTCAGTACGCTGATTGGCGTGCATTTGTAAAATACGGCCGATGCGTTCCTTTTTACCCTTAATTGGGTTGTAAATAGTATCTCCGGAATTCAGCACACCAGAATAGACGCGGAAGAAAATCAATTGACCTACAAATGGATCCGTCATGATTTTAAATGCTAAAGCTGAAAATGGCTCGCTATCTTCCGGCTTACGTTCAACGATAGTGCCGTTTTCCATCTCCCCCTTCACTGGCGGAATATCGGCTGGCGAAGGCAAATAATCAATCACCGCATCCAGCATGGCTTGAACACCTTTATTTTTAAAGGCAGAACCACACAACATCGGCACAATTTCACCAGCAAGGGTCCGTGACCGAATGGCTGCCTTAATTTCTGCAACCGATAAGCCACCTTCTTCAAGGTATTTGTTCATGAGTTCTTCTGTGGCTTCTGCCGCAGCTTCAATCAGCTTTTCACGCCACAGTTCGCATTCGGCTTGCATCTCTGCCGGAATTTCACGCTCTTCGAACTTCATCCCCTGGGATGAATCATCCCAAAAAATGGCTTTCATCTTGATTAAATCAACCACACCTTCAAATTTATCTTCTGCGCCAATTGGCAACTGCAGAGGCACAACATTAGCCTTCAGACGCGAGCGCATCTGGTCATGCACTTTCAGAAAGTTTGCGCCTGTGCGATCCATCTTGTTCACAAAAGCCAGACGAGGCACTTTGTACTTATTGGCCTGACGCCATACTGTTTCAGATTGTGGTTGCACACCGCCCACTGCACAGTAAACCATGCATGCGCCGTCCAAAACCCGCATTGAACGCTCAACTTCGATCGTAAAATCAACGTGTCCCGGGGTATCAATAATATTGATATGATGCTCTGGATAACTGTTGTCCATACCACGCCAGAAGCAGGTTGTTGCAGCCGAGGTAATGGTAATTCCCCTCTCCTGCTCTTGCTCCATCCAATCCATCGTCGCCGCACCATCATGCACTTCGCCGATTTTATGCGAAACGCCGGTGTAGTACAAAATACGTTCTGTTGTTGTGGTTTTACCTGCATCAATGTGCGCGCTGATGCCGATGTTACGGTAACGTTCTATGGGGGTTTTACGAGCCACTTTGTCAATCCAGTAAAATGCCGACATCGAAATGCCGGCCAATTAAATAAAAGTTGTACAAATAAATTAGAAACGGAAATGCGAAAAGGCTTTATTCGCCTCAGCCATACGATGCACTTCATCACGTTTCTTCATTGCACCACCACGGCCCTCAGCGGCATCCATTAATTCGCCTGCGAGGCGAATTCCCATCGATTTTTCTCCGCGTTTACGCGCAAAATCTTTCAGCCAGCGCATCGCCAGTGCAGACCGGCGTGAAGGTCGAACCTCCACAGGAACCTGATAGTTTGCACCACCCACACGACGACTTTTCACCTCAACCAAAGGGCGCACATTACTTAGCGCCAGGGTGAACACTTCTACCGGGTCCTTACCCGATTTTTGTGATATCTGGTCAAAAGCGCCATATATAATACGCTCTGCAACAGACTTCTTGCCGCGCGACATCAACACGTTGACAAATTTTGCAACATCTTGATTGCCATACTTGGGATCTGGCAGCACATCTCTTTTGGGAACTTCTCTACGTCTTGGCATAATATCCTCTTAAATCTAAATCCGGCTAACACTACACATTGAAGGCGAACACCGCCGAAAAGTGATGTGTTTAAGCTTTCTTAGGACGCTTAGCGCCATATTTTGAACGGCTTTGTTTACGATCCTTCACCCCGGCAGTATCCAGACTGCCCCGAACGGTGTGATAACGCACACCCGGTAAATCCTTCACACGGCCACCACGTATCAGCACAACTGAGTGCTCTTGAAGATTGTGACCCTCGCCACCGATATAACTGGAGACTTCAAAACCATTGGTTAGCCTCACCCGCGCAACTTTACGCAATGCGGAGTTTGGTTTCTTTGGTGTCGTGGTGTAAACGCGCGTACAAACGCCACGTTTTTGTGGGCATGCCTCCAGGGCAGGCACCTTACTTTTTACTCGTTTAGCGGCTCGCGGTTTACGCACCAGCTGATTAATTGTTGGCATGCTTTTTCCAATATTTTAAAACTACCTGCCTGACGCCCCGGTGTTGAAACCCAGCCTGAGCACAGACCCTTACGAAGCAATGTTTATCGACAATCATCCTTGCTAAAAAACCAGTCTGTAGTGCTCAACCTGAGCACTACACGACAAACCATCCAACGAAATAAATTTAATCCTGTCTTATCTACGCAGTCTGGTTTCAGTATTTCAACACAACTCGCCGAAAACAAAAATCCAAGTTAAATCTCTTCACCGCACACAATGCTGGGCAAATGAAGAGTATTCTTTTAAAAAAGTGATGAATTATAGTACCCATCACCGAACACGTCAAGCCTGAGGCGCTCCATCAGCAACCACTTCTTGATAAAACACTTCCTCATCGACAAAAATGTCACGTTCTGACACAGGTTGGCGCCGTGTTTTATGGTAGGCCAACCCAGTACCTGCGGGAATCAAACGACCCACAATCACGTTCTCCTTCAAACCTCGCAACTCGTCACGCTTGCCCATAATTGCGGCTTCAGTCAATACGCGCGTGGTTTCCTGGAAGGAAGCCGCCGAAATAAATGAATCTGTCGACAACGAGGCTTTTGTAATACCCAACAAAATATTGGCGTAAACCGCCGGTTCCTTACCCTCTGCAACCATACGTTCATTTTCAATCAGCGTGTCAGCGCGTTCTACCTGCTCACCCTGAATGAAACGGGTATCACCTGCATCAATGATGTTCACACGGCGTAACATCTGCCTTACGATCACCTCAATGTGTTTATCGTTAATTTTCACGCCTTGCAAACGATAGACCTCTTGCACTTCATCAGCAATATAGCGCGCTAACGATTCAATGCCTTTGAGCGCCAGAATATCATGCGGGTCAACAGGGCCATCAACAATCATTTCGCCCTTATTGACCACTTGTCCATCATGGGCCATGACATGCTTTTCTTTCGGGATCAGATATTCATGGCTGATACCATCCAGATCGGTAATCACTAACCTTTGTTTGCCTTTTGTATCCTTACCGAATGAAATGGTTCCTGTTACCGGTGCCAACACACCCGCATCTTTTGGTGAACGCGCTTCAAACAACTCCGCAACACGTGGCAGTCCGCCCGTAATATCACGGGTTTTATGTGTCTCTTGCGGGATTCTTGCCAACACTTCACCCACACCCACCTGTTGACCATCTTTTACCGTGATCAAGCAACCAATCTGGAAAGTGATATTGACAGCGATATCAGTTTCAGCAATTTTAATTTCTTGCCCCGATTCGTCCAGCAATTTAACCTGGGGACGCAAACCTTTGCTGGCAGCGCCCACTCTGCGTTTTGGATCAATGACCACCAGCGTCGACAAACCGGTCACTTCGTCAATTTGTTTTGCAACGGTGGCGCCTTCTTCCACATTTTCGAAGCGAACCACACCAGCATACTCAGTAATGATCGGACGTGTATGTGGGTCCCACATGGCTAAAATTTGTCCTGCTTTAATTTTTTCGCCATCCTTAATGGTCAAGGTGGCGCCATAAGGGACTTTATGACGTTCACGTTCACGTCCTGCTTCGGTCATAATCAGTATCTCGCCACTTCGGGCGATAGCAATTAATTCACCTTTCGCACTGGTGACATAACGCATGCTCGGGCTATATAACACTGTACCGGCAGATTTGGATTCCAACTGGCTGGCAACAGCTGAACGCGATGCCGCGCCACCGATATGAAAGGTGCGCATCGTCAGCTGCGTACCAGGTTCGCCAATGGATTGCGCTGCAATCACACCCACCGCCTCACCCACATTGACAAGTTGTCCTCGTCCCAAATCGCGTCCATAACACTTGGCGCAAAGACCAAAGCGGGTAGCACAGGTCAGCGCAGTTCTCACCTTCACTTCATCGATGGAAAGCGACTCGATATGATCCGCCATCACTTCATCCAGCATCACACCGGCTTCAATCACCGTTTCAGCCGTTTCCGGGTGCACCACATCCACCGCTGTCACCCGGCCCAGGATACGATCCCGTAACGCTTCAATGACCTCACCGCCATCGACCAATGCCTTAAGCACCACACCATCAGTGGTACCGCAATCCGGCTCAATCACCACCAGGTCTTGTGTCACATCCACCAAACGCCGCGTCAAATAACCCGAGTTTGCGGTTTTTAACGCCGTATCCGCCAAACCTTTACGTGCGCCGTGAGTAGAAATAAAGTATTGCAGCACATTCAGGCCTTCACGGAAATTGGCCGTGATAGGGGTTTCAATAATAGAACCATCAGGCTTGGCCATCAATCCACGCATTCCGGCCAATTGGCGTATTTGTGCAGCTGAACCCCGTGCGCCAGAATCGGCCATCATATAAATTGCGTTGAAAGACTCTTGTGTCGTCGTTTTCCCTTCGCGATCAACCACGGTCTCCGAACCCAGTTGATTCATCATCGCCTTGGCCACCAAATCACCTGCGCGGCCCCAAATATCCACAACTTTGTTGTAACGCTCACCCTGGGTAACCAAACCTGAGGTGTATTGCGCTTCAATTTCTTTCACTTCTTTTTCTGAAGTGCTGATGATATCCTGCTTTTCCTTGGGTACCAGCATATCATCCACGCAAATGGATATTCCACCTCGGGTTGCATAAGCAAATCCAGTGTACATCAGCTTATCAGCCAAATGCACCGTATCACGCAAACCGCAACGCCGGAAACTGGCATTAATCAGTCTGGAAATTTCTTTCTTCTTGAGAATTTTGTTAATTAAGCTGAATGGCAGATCTACCGGCATGATTTCTGACAACAATGCCCGGCCCACCGTGGTTTCATAACGGGTGGTTTTATCAACTTGCTCCCCCTCATCATTGAAGTAAGCTTCGGTAATGCGGACTGTGATTTTTGCATTCAAGTCCACTTGCCGGGACTCATAAGCACGCGACACCTCATCCACATTGGCGAACATCATGCCTTCACCGTTGGCATTGACGCGCTCTCGGGTCATGTAATACAGACCGAGCACGATGTCCTGCGACGGCACGATAATCGGTTCTCCGTTTGCAGGCGACAACACATTGTTGGACGCCAACATCAGCGTCCGCGCCTCCATCTGCGCTTCGAGCGACAAAGGCACGTGAACAGCCATTTGGTCACCATCAAAGTCAGCATTGAACGCAGCGCAAACCAGGGGGTGCAATTGAATCGCTTTGCCTTCAATCAAGATGGGTTCAAACGCTTGAATACCCAAACGGTGCAAAGTTGGCGCACGATTTAACAGCACAGGATGTTCACGAATCACATCCTCAAGCATATCCCATACGACTGGGTCTTCGCTTTCGACCATACGCTTGGCAGCCTTAATGGTCGTGGCCAGGCCCAACACTTCCAACCGGTTAAAGATAAACGGTTTAAACAGTTCCAAAGCCATTTTCTTGGGCAATCCACATTGATGGAGACGCAACTGCGGCCCCACCACAATGACGGAACGACCGGAATAATCCACACGTTTGCCCAGCAGGTTTTGACGGAAACGTCCGCCCTTACCTTTAATCATGTCGGCAAGCGATTTCAATGGGCGCTTATTGACACCTGTCATGGCTTTACCGCGACGACCGTTATCCAGCAAAGAGTCGACCGCTTCCTGCAACATGCGCTTTTCGTTGCGTACAATAATTTCTGGCGCCTTCAGTTCAAGCAAGCGCTTAAGGCGGTTATTACGATTGATGACCCGACGATACAAATCATTGAGATCTGACGTTGCAAAACGCCCCCCGTCAAGCGGGACCAAGGGACGCAATTCGGGTGGCAAAACAGGCAATACTTCCAACACCATCCATTCAGGTTTAATGCCTGATTTTTGAAAACCTTCAATCACTTTCAAACGTTTGGATAATTTTTTGATTTTAGTATCCGAACCTGTTTTCGTCATGTCAGAACGAATCGTTTCCAGCTCAGACACCACATCGATCGTCTTCAACAGTTCACGCACACCTTCGGCGCCCATGCTGGCGCGAAATTCATCACCAAACTCATCCTGCTTTGCCAAAAAATCTTCTTCGAGCAGTAATTGGCCACGAAGCAAAGGGGTCATACCAGGATCAGTCACCACATAGGCTTCAAAATAAAGCACCCGCTCAATATCCCGCAAGGTCATGTCCAGAACCATACCCAGACGCGAAGGCAATGACTTCAGAAACCAAATATGCGCAACCGGGCTAGCAAGTTCAATGTGGCCCATACGATCACGGCGCACTTTTGACAAGGTGACTTCAACGCCACACTTTTCACAGATGACACCCCGGTGTTTGAGACGCTTATATTTTCCGCACAAACACTCATAGTCTTTCACCGGACCAAAAATTTTTGCGCAAAACAAACCATCGCGTTCCGGCTTAAAAGTTCGATAGTTAATGGTTTCAGGTTTTTTGACTTCACCATATGACCAGGAACGAATTTTTTCCGGTGATGCAAGACCGATTTTAATCGCATCAAATTCTTCTTCTTGTGTGACTTGTTTAAACAGATCCAGTAAAGCTTTCATATAGTCCTCCCGTGAAGCACCTACAGGTGCGGGGTGAATGACTTCACCCCGGGTTCATCATCAATAACGTTCTAAATCAATATCAATAGCGAGTGAACGAATTTCTTTCACCAGCACATTGAATGATTCCGGCATACCCGCTTCAATCTTGTGCTCGCCTTTTACGATATTTTCATAAACCTTGGTTCGTCCATTAACGTCATCTGATTTAACAGTAAGCATTTCCTGCAAGACATAAGCAGCGCCATAAGCTTCCAAAGCCCACACCTCCATCTCACCGAAGCGTTGACCACCAAACTGCGCCTTACCCCCCAGAGGTTGTTGCGTAACCAAACTGTATGGTCCGGTTGAACGCGCGTGCATTTTGTCATCGACAAGGTGGTGCAATTTCAGCACATGCATATAACCCACAGTCACCTTTCTATCAAAGGCTTCGCCTGTACGCCCGTCATGCAAATGAATTTGCCCCGAGCCAGGCAAGTCAGCCAATTCGAGCATGGATTTGATTTCTTCTTCCGACGCGCCGTCAAAAACAGGGGTTGCAAAAGGGACACCTTTCGTCAAATTGCGCGCCAATTCAAGCACAGACGCATCATCCAGGTCATCAATGGTTTCCGGCTTACCCGTACTGTTGTAGATTTTCTCAATAAACCCACGGATTTCACCGACCTTACGCTGCGCCTGCAACATGCTGTCAATCTTTTTCCCCAAACCCTTTGCAGCCCACCCAAGGTGAGTCTCCAGAATCTGACCGACGTTCATCCGTGACGGCACACCCAAGGGATTCAGCACAATGTCCATCGGTGTTCCATCCGCCATAAATGGCATGTCTTCAACGGGAACAATTTTTGAAACAACGCCTTTATTACCATGGCGTCCAGCCATCTTGTCGCCGGGTTGCAGACGACGTTTCACCGCAACGTACACCTTAACCATCTTTTGTACGCCAGGTTGAAGTTCGTCCCCGGCAGTTAATTTTTTCTTTTTCTCTTCAAACATTTGCTCGAATTCAACCCGCTTTTGATCGATGCCCTCTTTGAGCATTTCCATCTGGCGACTCGCATCCTCATCTGAAAGACGAATGTCGAACCAATCATAGCGGTTATGCGCATCCAGATAGACTTGGGTAATCACACTGTCCTTCGCCAAACGGCCGGGACCGCCTTTCGCCTGTTTACCCAATACCAGACGCTTCAAACGGTCGAAACTGTCATTTTCAACAATCCGCATACGGTCAGACATATCCTTTTTGTAGGCAGACAGATGTTCGCCAATAATTTGTACCGCACGCGCATCGCGCTCCATCCCTTCACGGGTGAATACCTGAACGTTGATCACGGTACCTGCCATGCCCGAAGGAACACGCAAGGAAGTGTCTTTCACATCGGAAGCTTTTTCACCAAAAATCGCACGCAACAATTTCTCTTCCGGGGTCAATTGGGTTTCACCTTTTGGCGTCACCTTACCGACCAGCACATCACCCGCCTCAACTTCAGCCCCGATATAGCAAATACCTGACTCATCCAGACGTCCCAGCATGTGTTCAGACAAGTTGGGAATATCACGAGTCACTTCTTCAGCGCCAAGTTTCGTATCACGCGCAACCACAGTCAGTTCTTCAATGTGTATCGATGTGAACCGGTCATCTGCAACGACGCGTTCTGAGATTAAGATAGAGTCTTCAAAATTGAAACCGTTCCACGGCATGAAAGCGACCAGCAGATTTTGGCCCAAAGCCAATTCACCCATATCGGTTGAAGCACCATCCGCAATCACATCACCGCGCTCAAGTTTGTCACCCACCTTCACCAGGGTGCGCTGATTAATATTTGTGTTCTGATTTGAACGCGTATATTTAATCAAGGTATAGATGTCAACACCGACCTCACCAGCCATCGTTTCTTCATCATT
This sequence comes from Pseudomonadota bacterium, assembly GCA_021786845.1. Taxonomy (GTDB): domain Bacteria; phylum Pseudomonadota; class Gammaproteobacteria; order Burkholderiales; family Sulfuriferulaceae; genus Sulfuriferula. The sequence continues at coordinate 37,772 of JAJYMO010000086.1, forward strand.
CACGCGAACAACAATACGTCCCGCGTCAACATAATCCACAATACCGCCGCGACGCGCCTGTACCGTGGTTCCGGAATCTACTGCAGCGGTACGCTCAATACCTGTGCCAACCAAAGATTTTTCAGCACGCAAGCACGGAACGGCTTGACGTTGCATGTTAGAACCCATCAATGCACGGTTGGCATCGTCATGCTCTAAAAACGGAATCAATGAAGCTGCAACTGAAACAATTTGTGAAGGCGCCACATCAATATATTGAATTCGGTTTGGCGTACTGAGTTCAAATTCATTTTTAAACCGGCACGAGACAATTTCACTGGTAAACGCACCCTTTGCATCCAACTCAGCGTTGGCTTGCGCAATGACATACTTACTTTCTTCAATCGCTGACAAATATTCAATTTCATCGGTGACGTGCGCATTCACCACCTTACGATAAGGCGTCTCAAGAAAGCCATACTCATTGGTACGCGCATACAAGGCCAGTGAGTTGATCAGACCGATATTCGGCCCTTCAGGTGTCTCAATAGGACACACACGCCCGTAATGGGTGGGATGCACGTCACGCACTTCGAACCCGGCACGTTCCCGCGTCAAACCGCCAGGCCCCAAGGCAGAAACCCGACGCTTATGCGTGATTTCCGACAATGGATTGGTTTGATCCATAAATTGCGACAATTGACTGGAGCCGAAAAATTCCTTAATCGCGGCCGAAACCGGTTTCGCGTTGATCAGGTCATGCGGCATCAGGTTGTCTGATTCGGCTTGGGAAAGCCGTTCTTTCACTGCACGCTCAACCCGTACCAAACCTGCACGGAATTGATTCTCAGCCAATTCTCCAACGCTCCGCACACGACGATTACCCAGATGATCAATATCGTCAATTTCACCCCGGCCATTGCGCAAATCAACCAAAATGCGTATCACTGCAACGATGTCTTCTGTGGACAACACACTGGCACCAACCAATGAATCGATACCAATTCTGCGGTTAAACTTCATGCGACCGACCGCTGACAAATCATAACGTTCTTCACTGAAGAACAGACCGCCAAACAGCGCTTCAACCGCATCTTCTGCTGGAGGTTCGCCAGGACGCATCATCCTGTAAATGGCTACCCGCGCCGCATATTGATCGGGCGTTTCATCTGTACGCAATGTGGAGGAAATGAATGCCCCCTGATCCAGATCATTGACATAAAGTGTGTTTACTGACTTAACATTCGATTCAATTAACTTGTCCAGCAATGGGTCTGTAATTTCTTCATTCGCTAATGCGATGATTTCACCCGTTTCAACATCAATGACATTTTTGGCCAGAATACGGCCTAAAATATAATCACGTGGTACAGCAATTTCTTTCAGCTTGGCGTCTTGCATCATACGAATGTGCTTAACAGTGATCCGTTTGTCTTTTTGAACAATCACTTCGCCATCAGATCCCACCACATCAAAACGTGTAATTTCACCTCTTAAACGGTCTGGGACCAATTCGAAACGAATACCGGACTCACTGATGCGAAACAAATCGGTACTAAAAAATTCGGAAAGAATCCGTTCATTATCATAACCGAGAGACTTAAGTAAGGTCGTCACCGGCATTTTACGACGACGATCTATTCTGAAGTACAGCAAATCTTTCGCATCGAATTCAAAATCCAGCCATGAACCGCGATAAGGGATAATTCGTGCAGAAAACAGTAACTTACCCGAGCTGTGCGTTTTACCGCGATCATGCTCAAAAAAGACGCCTGGTGAACGGTGTAACTGGGAAACGATGACCCGCTCTGTGCCATTGATAATAAAAGAACCCGTTGGCGTCATGAGCGGCATTTCGCCCATATAAACCTCTTGCTCTTTCATTTCCTTCACTACCGGTTTGGACGATTCCTTGTCCATGATAGTCAACCGTACCCTTGCACGCATTGGCGCCGCAAAAGTTAAACCCCGCTGCTTGCATTCGACCATATCAAATGCAGGCTCACCCAGGGTATAACTGACAAAATCCAGTTTGGCATTACCAGAATGGCTCGCAATGGGAAAAATTGAAGTGAATGCGGATTGCAACCCCGCATTCGCACGTCGATCAACTGGAACTTCCTGCTGCAAGAATGCACGATAGGAATCAAGTTGCGTCGCCAACAAGAAAGGCACCTGCAGCACATTCGCACGTTTGGCAAAACTTTTTCGAATGCGTTTTTTCTCGGTGAATGAATAGGTCATGAAATCTCCTGGAGGATCTTACGCAAAAAACAGAAAGCAACGTCAGACGATTCACTGCCGCTGTTTTCTGTATTCTATTCAAAGCTACCCGACGGCATGTCGAAGCATGGAAACCGAACACATAAACAAGTATTCATATCTTTTTTCACAACAAAATCAGTCATGAACTTGTATATGTATTCAAAAAAAGGTTTACAAAGACATTCAACAACGCCGTCAAATCGGGTAAATTGGCTAAGCCAATTATTTAATTTCGCATGTTGCGCCAGCTTCGATCAACTGCTTGGCAATAGAATCCGCCTCAGCTTTAGCGACGCCTTCTTTCACTGCCTTGGGTGCGCCATCGACCAAATCTTTGGCTTCTTTCAAACCAAGACCGGTAATCGTACGAACCACTTTAATCGTGTTGACTTTGTTCTCGCCAGCTTTAGTCAAAATGACATCAAATTCTGTTTTTTCTTCCACTGCGGCAGCGGCAGCGGCAGCAGGTGCAGCAGCAACGCCCACAGCGGCAGCAGCAGAAACACCAAATTTTTCTTCCATTTCTTTGATAAGCTCAGACAATTCAAGCACAGTCATGCCAGCAATAGCATCCAAAATTTCAGCTTTTTTTAAAGCCATAGTCGTTCTCCTGATAAAATAAATAATAAGTCATCGTATGGTATGCTTCACAGCACTTACTTCCCACCGATAGTTAAGCGGCCTGTTTATCCCGTACTGCAGCAAGACCGCGAACAAAACGTGTTGGTACTTCGTTCAGTGTGCGCACAAACTGTGTGACGGGTGCTTGCATCGTACCCATCAGTTTAGCCAACAATTCATCACGGCTAGGCATACTTGCCAAGTTCGCAACGTCTTTTGCGCTCATCACGAAGTTCGGCATTGCACCTGCCTTGATGATGAGTTTGTCATTGGTTTTGGCAAAGTCAGACAATACTTTTGCCACAGCGACAGGGTCGCTGGACAAACCATACACCAACGGACCAACCAACTGATCAACCAAACCCACAAAAGATGTACCCGCAAGCGCACGACGCACTAGCGTATTTTTTAAAACACGCAAATACACGCCCTGATCCCTTGCCTTTGCGCGTAAAATGGTGATGTCAACAACTGACATGCCACGATACTCTGCGACAACGACAGCTTGCGCATCAACCAGTTTCTCACTTAACGATGAAACAACCGCCTGTTTTTCCTTTAGATTTAGACTCAAGGCCTTAACCCCCTCTCCATTACATCGCACCACATCGAAATAATCGATTTAGAACGAGAATCGACGACCTATCATCAGGAGACACTCAAGTGAAGAAATATCTGTCCTGCTTCAGGGCACGCCATCTGCGTTGGGCATGACGCCATAAATGGCACTCACTTATTAAGTTCACAACAATTCATGAACCCCAACGGTCTTTGATAACCAACCAAAATATAAATTTTGATTGCCCAAAGTACACTGCTCCCTGCTTTACGCATCATGCACGAGTAAAGTCAGGGCAAACTGTTATCTAAACCAGACTGCCTGCATCAACACGAATACCGATACCCATTGTGCTCGACAACGAAATTTTCTTCATGTACACACCCTTGGCCGATGAAGGACGCGCTTTATTCAGCGCATCGATCAAGGTAGCAAGATTCTCACGGAGCGCTTCAACTTCAAATGAAGCCCTGCCTATGCTGCATTGCACAATGCCGCCCTTGTCTGTTCGGTACTGAACCTGACCAGCCCGCGCATTGCGCACAGCACCCGCCACATCCATAGTCACTGTACCTACTTTTGGGTTAGGCATTAAGCCACGAGGGCCAAGAATCTGACCCAATTGACCCACAACCCGCATCGCATCCGGACTTGCAATGACCACGTCAAAATCCATACGTCCTGCTTTGATTTCTGTTGCCAAATCATCAAAACCAACAATATCGGCACCAGCTTCACGCGCGGCATTTGCTGCATCACCTTGTGCAAATACGGCCACACGAACTGTCTTGCCTGTCCCTCTTGGCAGCACAACAGACCCGCGAACTAATTGATCAGATTTGCGTGCGTCAATACCCAGGTTCACAGCCACATCGACCGACTCATTGAATTTTGCACCAGCGGTATCTTTAATTAGCGCCAGCGCATCATTCACGGCATATAACTTTAACCGATCAACTTTGGCACGCATCGCTTGCAAACGTTTTGAAATCTTAGCCATTACACACCCTCCACTTCAATACCCATGCTGCGCGCACTACCTGCTATAGTTTGAACAGCTGAATCCATGTTCGCCGCAGTTAAATCGGGCATTTTCGTTTTCGCAATCTCTTCGGCTTGCGAACGGGTAATTTTGCCAACCTTGTCTGTATGAGGACGCGGGCTACCTTTTTGGATGCCAGCAGCCTTCTTGATCAGAATTGTTGCAGGAGGCGTTTTCAGAACAAAGGTAAAGCTTTTATCAGCATAAGCAGTAATGACGACCGGAATAGGCAAGCCCACTTCCATACCCTGAGTCTGAGCATTAAATGCCTTGCAGAACTCCATGATATTCAGTCCGCGCTGACCCAGTGCCGGGCCGATGGGGGGACTTGGATTTGCCTTGCCTGCAGGTACCTGCAATTTCACATAACCAACAACTTTTTTTGCCACGTCTATGCTCCTTAAAGTGGGTCATCACGGAACTGTACAATCAAACTCAGCCCCTGCCCTGTTATCAAACCAGATTACGCTGCTCTTCCAACCAAGTAACATTGACCTGAAGAAAACAATTGATCAGGCCGATGCCACACAAACTTTGCTTTAAATTTAAATCTTTTCAACCTGGTTAAACTCAAGCTCAACCGGGGTAGCACGTCCGAAAATCAGAACAGAGACATGCAGCCTGCTCTTGTCGTAGTTAACGTCTTCGACAACACCGTTAAAATCATTAAACGGACCATCAATTACCCGCACAGACTCACCCACTTCAAACAACACTTTAGGGCGAGGTTTCTGCACCCCATCCTGAATTTGCTGCAAGATCACATCGACCTCTTTGTCCGTTATCGGCGTAGGTTTGGTAGGTGACCCGCCCACGAAACCACTTACTTTTGGCGTACTTTTAATCAAATGCCAGGTTTGCTCGTCCATTTCCATTTCAACCAGCACGTAACCTGGGAAAAACTTGCGTTCGGAAATAGATTTTTGGCCGCCTTTCATTTCGACGACCTCTTCTATTGGCACCAAAATTTGACCAAACTTTTCTTGAACACCGGTGCGGTCTATGCGCTCTTGCAGCGCTCGGGCAACCGATTTTTCGTAGCCCGAATAGGCGTGCACGACATACCAGCGTTTGCTCATGAATCGCTCCGCCCCATCATCCATTTAATTATTGACATTAATCCAGCATCCACCAGCCATAATAAAAAGGCCATCACAACCACAAACAAAAAAACAATTGCGGTAGTTTGCAAAGTCTCTTTACGCGTCGGCCAAACTACTTTACGCGCTTCTTTAATCGATTCGCCAAAAAAAGTCAGTAAACGCTGTCCTTGTTCACCACGCCACACCACTGCAACAGCAAGTCCAGCTCCCACCAGCACCATCGACACACGTAATGCGGTCGCGAAATCTGATAACATATAAAACCCGACAATACCTGCGATGACCAGCACCGCCGCAGCAAATAATCTAATATGATCGGTCATTTTAATTCAAACACCCCACCTATAATAAGCAGGGTGAACGCACTCCGGTAAATTTGGCAGGCCAGGAGGGCCTCGAACCCCCAACCCTCGGTTTTGGAGACCGATACTCTGCCAATTGAGCTACTGGCCTAAACTGGCATCACGCAGATGCGGATTAAGCACCTGGACGTGATTTCTTGGTGTTACGCAATAATTTTTGCCACGACACCGGCGCCGACTGTACGTCCACCTTCGCGAATCGCAAAACGCAGACCATCTTCCATTGCCACAGGCGCAATCAAAGTCACCGTAACGGAAACGTTGTCACCAGGCATCACCATCTCAACGCCTTCGCCCAAATCAACCGCACCGGTCACATCCGTCGTACGGAAGTAAAACTGTGGACGATATCCATTGAAAAACGGCGTATGCCGACCACCCTCATCTTTCGACAACACATAAATCTCGGCAGTGAAACTGGTGTGTGGCTTGATAGAACCCGGCTTGGCCAAAACCTGACCGCGCTCCACATCTTCACGCTTGGTGCCACGCAACAACACGCCCACGTTATCGCCGGCCTGACCTTGATCAAGCAGTTTACGGAACATTTCAACGCCAGTACAGGTGGTCTTAACTGTGGGACGAATACCCACAATCTCAACTTCTTCACCCACTTTGACAATACCGCGCTCAATACGACCTGTTACCACCGTACCTCGACCAGAGATTGAAAATACGTCTTCAACCGGCATCAGGAATGCACCGTCAATCGCACGCTCAGGTTCCGGAATATAGGTGTCCAGCGCATCTGCCAAACGGAAAATAGAGGGCTCACCAATTTCACTCTGGTCGCCTTCCAGCGCTTTCAGGGCTGAACCAATAATAATTGGCGTATCGTCACCAGGGAAGTCATATTTACTCAACAGCTCACGCACTTCCATCTCGACCAGTTCCAGCAACTCTGGATCGTCTACCATGTCAGCTTTATTCATATACACAATAATGTAAGGCACACCCACCTGACGGGCCAGCAAAATGTGCTCACGGGTTTGTGGCATAGGGCCATCAGCAGCCGAAACAACCAGAATTGCGCCATCCATTTGCGCCGCGCCAGTAATCATGTTCTTCACATAGTCAGCGTGACCAGGACAGTCAACGTGCGCATAGTGGCGCTTGGCTGTTTCGTATTCAACGTGCGCTGTGTTAATGGTGATGCCGCGCGCTTTTTCTTCAGGCGCCGAATCAATGTCAGCGTAATTCTTTGCTTCACCGCCAAATTTCCTCGATAAGATCGTCGTCAACGCCGCCGTTAATGTCGTCTTGCCGTGGTCAACGTGACCAATCGTACCTACGTTTACGTGGGGTTTAGTCCGTTCAAACTTGCCTTTTGCCATGATATTTTCCTCTTAGCCTAACGATCTTTACACGTTTCAATTAAAATCTGGTGCCCATGACGTGGATTGAACACGTGGCCTCTCCCTTACCAAGGGAGTGCTCTACCACTGAGCTACATGGGCGCTGCATTGATCAAACTCGTACGATGAAACCTCAAGGACAAATTGAAGTACAATTTACACTTGGAGCGGGTGAAGGGAATCGAACCCTCGTCATAAGTTTGGAAAACTTCTGCTCTGCCATTGAGCTACACCCGCACAGCCACCCAATACTATCTGCCGACTTTTTACTGTGATTACCGAACCTAATGCCATTTTACCGGGCTTCTGCGCGGCCAAACAGTTTTAAAACATGCCGTAACTATTTGTATTACAGCAAAAATAATGGTGGAGGGGGAAGGATTCGAACCTTCGAAGGCTGAGCCGTCAGATTTACAGTCTGATCCCTTTGACCGCTCGGGAACCCCTCCAAAATAAGCCAGCTATTATCTTATATAATCCCGCTTACGTCAAACATTAAAACGAAAATGGACCACATCACCGTCACGCACCACGTACTCTTTGCCTTCAACGCGCGCTTTACCCGCTTCGCGTGCACCCTGTTCACCACCGCATGACACAAAATCATCATAGGCAATGACTTCAGCACGAATAAATCCGCGCTCAAAATCACTGTGTATCACGCCTGCCGCCTGAGGTGCTGTACTGCCTTTTTTAATTGTCCATGCCCGCACTTCTTTCACGCCAGCGGTAAAATAAGTCTCAAGACCCAGCAAACCATACGCCGCGCGAATCAACCGGTTCATCCCGGGTTCGGTCTGACCCAAGTCTGCCAAAAACAGCGTCTTGTCTGACTCATCCATATCGACCATTTCGGCTTCCAAAGCCGCGCACACCACCACAACCGGCGCGCCCTCATGCGCTGCAAATTGCTTCACGCGCTCAAGCAATGGGTTGTTTTCAAAACCGGAATCGTCCACATTGGCCGCATACAACACGGGTTTGGACGTCAACAAGCACAACTGTGCCAGTAGCTCACGCTCCTCGCTGTCCAGTGCCATCGCATGCACTGGCTTCCCCTGGTCCAGCCAGGCACGCACTGATTCAATTAAACTTACCATCTTGCCCGCCACTTTGTCGCCAGAACGAGCTGATTTCTGAAAACGTACAGCGGCCTTTTCCAGGGTGCCCAAATCCGCCAGGGCCAATTCAGTCTGAATGGTTTCGATATCTGCCACAGGATCGACTTTGCCCGCAACGTGCACCACATTGTCGTCATTAAAACATCGCACCACATGCATGATGGCATCTGTTTCACGAATGTTTGCAAGAAACTGATTGCCCAAACCCTCACCCTGCGATGCACCGGCAACCAGGCCGGCAATGTCCACAAACTCCACAATCGCTGGCACCATACGCTCTGGCTTAACGATCAGCGACATCGCATCCATCCGCGCATCCGGCACTTCCACCACACCGGTATTCGGCTCAATGGTACAAAATGGATAGTTTTCAGCTGCAATCCCTGCTCGGGTCAACGCATTAAACAAGGTGGATTTGCCCACATTGGGCAATCCGACAATCCCGCATTTTAAACTCATATCTTCATCGTTTCGGTTGTGTGTGCAGTTCACGCATTGCCGCAGGGAAATCGCCCTGCAATAATTGGGGTAACAGTACCAGGCTTCTCGCCATGGCATCTTCAATTAACGCCAATTCATCCGCACGAGGAGGGCTGAGCACCCAATCGGCCACCGCATCCCGATGACCGGGATGCCCAATCCCAAGCCGCAAGCGCCAAAACTCTTGCGTTCCCAGCACGTTGATAATATCTTTCAAACCATTATGCCCACCATGCCCGCCGCCCTGCTTCAGCCGCGCATCGCCAGGGAGCAGATCAAGCTCATCATGAACCACCAGCAAATCCTCTGCCGCGATCTTATAAAACCGCATGAAGGCACCCACTGATTTTCCACTGGCATTCATGAAAGTTTGCGGCATCAGCAAATGTACGGACTGCGCATCCCGACCACTCCCCACCAAACCAAAGCATTTGGCATCGGGTTGCATCGAGACACCCAAAGTTACCGCGCACCGTTCAAGCCACCGGTATCCGGCGTTATGCCGGGTCTGAATATAGTCCCGACCAGGGTTACCCAAACCAACGATTAAACGCATCGGCATTAATATTGACGATATTCAGAACGGTATTTACGCTTCGACGGGTTCGTCTTGACCGCCTCGAGGCACATTGATTGCTGCAATTGCCGGGCTTTCACCTTTCGTCGTCAGCACCGCTTCAACACCAGCAGGCATCTTCAAATCAGCCACATGGATGGAATGCCCTGCGGCGAGAGAAGCCAAGTCCACCTCAATGAATTCTGGCAAGTCTGCTGGCAAACAACTGACCAATAATTCGGTCATGATGTGCGTCACATTACCACCAGAGAGTTTCACACCGGGGGCAATATCAGCGTTGATAAAATGCAAAGGAATGCTGACGTGAATTTTATGTGTGCTATCCACACGCTGAAAATCGATATGTTGCACTTCCTGACGGAAAGGATGCATCACAAAATCACGCAACAAAACAGACTGTTGTACGCCATCCAAATTCAAAGTCAGCACAGATGCATGAAACGCCTCGCGCTTTAATGCGTAAAACAGCACATTATGCTCTAACTCAATATTTACAGCAGGCTGATCTCCACCGTAAACCACGCCTGGGGTTTTTCCACTACGACGCAGGCGGCGGCTCGCACCCTTACCCTGTACGTCCCGTTTTTGTGCAATCACTTCCATGTTCATACTCCATTTAAAAACAACAGCCCAATGGCTGCATTTGGTTTATCCGTCCCCGCGACCAGACGACGGACACATACGAGGCACCGGAGTGCCTCGCTTATCTCATTTACTCTATAAACAGGGAGCTGACAGACTCCTCGTTACTAATACGACGCATGGTTTCAGCCAACAGGCCTGAGATCGACAATTGCCTGATTCGCGTACTGGCTCTGGCATCTTCTCTCAAAGGGATCGTATCTGTCACCACCAATTCATCCAAAGCCGATTCTTCTATACGCTGCACTGCCGAACCAGACAGCACCGGGTGCGTACAATACGCCAGCACACGTTTCGCGCCACGTTCCTTTAACGCCTTTGCAGCCTCACACAAGGTGTTGGCGGTATCGACCATATCGTCCATAATCACGCAGGTTCGATTCTGAACGTCACCAATAATGTTCATTACCTTTGCCACATTTGGGCGCGGGCGGCGTTTGTCGATAATGGCCAACTCCGCTTCCAGCCGTTTGGCCAATGCCCGGGCACGCACCACCCCACCGATATCGGGGGAAACCACGACCAAATCATCATAAGACTGCTTCCACACGTCGCCCAACAAGACTGGCGACGCATAGACATTATCGACCGGAATATCGAAAAAACCCTGTATCTGGTCTGCATGTAAATCCATCGTCAACAAGCGATCAATGCCAGCACCCGTCAACATATTGGCCACCACCTTGGCAGTAATGGCAACCCGCGCTGAACGCGGACGACGGTCTTGACGCGCATACCCAAAATACGGAATTGCCGCTGTAATTCTGCCCGCCGACGCACGCCGCAACGCATCGACGATCACCATAATTTCCATTAAGCTGTCGTTGGTTGGCGCACAGGTCGATTGCAGGACGAAGACATCCTTACCACGCACGTGCTCCAGCAACTCAACCATGACCTCGCCATCAGAAAATCTGGCAACAGTCGCCCGTCCCAAATGAATATTCAGGTGACTGACCACATCCTCAGCTAACCGGGGATTGGCATTCCCGGAAAACACCATCAAACTTTCGAAGCCCACTCATCACTCCATAATCGCGGTGTGAAACAGCACATCCAACCCAGATTTCGCATAGATTTCGTGTGAAAACAAAAAATAAAAGCGTGTAACACTCATTACACGCTTTAAGCTAAATCCTGGCAGGGGAGGCAGGGATCGAACCTGCGAATGTCGGAATCAAAATCCGATGCCTTACCACTTGGCGACTCCCCTATTCTTACTTGACCGACTTTTCTTACTTGACCGACTTTAAACCACCCGGCGGCTTTCTCAATACAACAAAATCAACCCACCCAATCATACAGCGGATGGCGTTCCAAACCCCGCGCCACAATACCTCGCATACCCTTCGGCATGACCGCCAATATTTGGTGCGCGTCAGCCTCGTTACTTAATTCAGCAAATACACAAGCCCCGGATCCCGTCATCCTCGCGGAAGAGAACCGCCCAAGCCAAGCGAGATGCTCCGCCACGGCTGTGCATTCTAAACATGCGACAGCCTGAAGATCATTTTTCGTGTTTGCGGCAACCCATTTTTCGGACACATAATTCACCACATCAGCGCGTAAACTTCCATGAAGCAACCCGTCAATGTGAGCACGCTTAACAATTAATTCTGTATTCTCAGCGCAATTCTCAGCGCAGACATCGCTTTGCGAATCTTGCGACACCTGATCAAGAAAGTCCGAAATTTTAATGCTTTTACTGTCCCTTGTCAATTGCTCATGCGTAAAAACACGGACTGTCGATAACTCGCACTGAGGTATCAGTACCACGTACCACGCCGGCCTTAAATGGACCGGTTGCAATTGCTCGCCAATTCCCTGCGCAAATGCATTCTCCCCAAAGATAAAAAGCGGCACATCAGCACCTAACTGCAGCGCCAATTGCTGTAAGCGTTCTCGCTGCCAATCCAATCCCCACATCCGGTTAAGCGCAATCAAGACACTGGCGGCGTCAGAGCTCCCGCCACCCAATCCACCCCCCATAGGCAAACGTTTCTCCAAAGCAATTTCTACTCCCAGACGCGCGCCACTCGCCTGTTGCAACAAATGTGCTGCACGCACGCATAAATCCTTCTCCTCCGCCACGCCCGGCACATCACGCTGGCGTATTATTTTCCCATCATCCCGCAACCGCAAAGTAATGGTGTCACCAAAGTCAATCAACCGAAACAAGCTTTCCAAACGATGGTAGCCGTCTTCACGCCGCCCCAGCACATGCAAAAATAAATTTAATTTAGCCGGCGCAGGCACCACAACTGTTGTCATTTGGCCTCTCCCCAATGACTTACCACCAACCTGGCTGACACACCCGCGCCAAGAAAACTCAATTTATCAGGCAAATTTCGATGACCCTGCTGACGCCAGCGCAGATATGTCACTACCCAGCCAGATTGGCTCAGCTGCAATTGTTCAGGATGCGCCTCATCGCGGCCTATGATAAAGGTTTCATTGGGATCAGCCGCACCAACGATCCAGTAACTTAATTCCGCAAGCGGGAAAGTCCAACCCAACGACTTATCTGACAAAGTTTCCATACTGTCCGCATGTTGAACTTTCCCCGAACCGTCGACCAGACTTGCGCCGGTGACATTGAGGGTTAATACCGCCAACGTCTGGCCTAGCGGGGAATAGAAAGTCACCACATCATCGGACGGATGATGCGTCCAATGGAAGCCCAACTGCCCAGATTTGTGAACAGAATGCACTACCAGTCGCCCATCCACCTCAAACGTCGTCAAGGGCGAGGCATTTAATGTATTGGAGGAATACGATACAGGGGTGCTCGCGCAACCCCCAAGCAGCACCATGCTCATCACCCACCACACTGCCATGAACCTCATTGGGCTACTTGAACTTTTCTGCCGCAGCCTGTAAAACCGCATTATCCGGGCTGGCGATAAGCGCCGCCTTCCAAAGCCGTTTCGTCGCATCAAACTTACCCTGCCGCCACAATACCTCACCCAAATGTGCCGCTATTTCAGGATCCTGGCTGGCACTGTAAGCGCGATTTAAATATGTTTCAGCCTCGGGCAGGTTTCCCAGACGATACTGCGCCCACCCCATACTGTCCAAAATAAATGCGTCATTCGGCGACAAAATTAAAGCCTGCCGCAATAATCCCACCGCCTCGTTCAAATGAATATTGTGATCGGCGTAAATGTAACCCAAAGCGTTCAGTGCTTGGGCATAATTGGGCTGCAATACCAGAAGATGTCGCAAATCACGTTCAGCCACATCCAGATGACCCAGCGTTTCAGCAAGCATCGCATGATCGTAGAGCAGGCCCACAGAATCCGGGCGTGTAGCAAGCCCATCACCCAGCACTTTATATGCCGTCCCAACCTGTCCCACGTTGTGCAATATTTCCGCCTCGGCACGAATCAACTGCACCCGTTCCAGGTCGGATTCAGTCGCCACGGCATGCAATCTTGCACGGGCTTCGTCAATCTTTCCTTGCCTCGCCAACAAGTCCGCATAACGTATCTGCGCAGGGATAAATTGCTCGCCTGATTTTACGGCGAGATACCAGTCTGCCGCCTCACCATTCTGCTTCAGCGCCTCTGCAATCTGACCCAAATACAATTCCAGCAAACCCGGATTATCATAATTAAGCTGCAAAGCATGAATAAACGCTTCTTTTGCGGCAGGCAAATCATTCATTTGCAATGAAACCATGCCTGACGCCACTTGCATCACCGCATTGCCGGGCAAAGTTTGTACCAATAGCGCGAACTGGTCATGCGCTTCAACCAAACGGTTTTGTTTAAGCAAAAAACGGGCATACGCCAAGCGCGCCTCAGGTGCATCCGCGTGCTGTTTCAAATAAGACTGTATAAAGGGCTCAGCCGCATCCGGGACAGTTTTGAGCAGCACTTCAAAATGCAATTTGGCTGACAAATCCCATCCCGGTTTTAATGTATCCACCACATCCAACTCTTTCATTGCCAAATCGAAGCGTGCATTCCTGGCATCCACCTGTGCCAGGGCCAAGTGCGCTTCGGGCAAATGAGGGTAGTCTGCGGCCAGGGTCCTGATTAACTCATCACCCGAAGATTTATCTGGCAACTCACCGAGCAAATTACCCAGCTCCAAAAATTCCTCACCAGCCATACCGGGATGGCTGGATAACATTTGCCGCAAATAAGGCAGGGCTGCCATGGGTTGCTTGCTACCGATCAACAAATCGATCTCAGCATGCAAGGCATTTATCGATTTGGGTTCTTTCGCCAACCATAATCCGGCCGCCTGCCGCGCATCACCGCCCTGTCTTGCTTGCAAAGCCACCTCAAGTGCCCTGCGTGCGATACGAGGGTCAGCCGTGTCTTTAGCCAACTTGAGATATGCTTCACTGGCTATCGGCCACACCCCACGCTGAATCGCCACTTCCGCCACCAGATACTCATAAATAATTTGGGGCGTGAGTGTCACCATACCTGGCTCTGCGACCAATGGGGGTTTCTGTGGCGTCACCACATCTGAAGCCCAGGCACCTGACAACATTCCCAGCATACCCACCGCCACGAAACATTCAAACATCGCTACACGCATAAATTTATTCCCACACAATCTTATTGAACAATCGATATATAGTTAGTTAAATTTCTCACACGACTGCCGGTCTTTACAGGATCACCCGAAATTTGACAAATAATGTGAGCCCATCACTTTCAGCTTCGCACGCGGCACCATATAATCAGGATACAAACGCGCCACTTCACGCCAAAACTGGCCTGAGTGATTCAAATAGGTTAAATGCGCCAATTCATGCGCCAGAACATAATCCACTTCTGCATCACTTGCCTGAACCAACCGCCAGTTAATTCTCACCGCGCCAGCCGAAGTGCAACTGCCCCACCGAGTGCGCGCAGAAGTCAGTTTTAACCTATCAGGCCGTCGTTTCAAATGAGGGAAAAATTGCCGCACACGTTCAGCATAATGCACCATCGCCTGTTCTTGATACCAACGCGACACTGAGTGTTGCACAGGAACACCTTCTCGCTGCGGCACCCACAACACCTTATCTCCCAACCATACACCGGTGTTGACCCGATTCAACAACCTTAGTTCAAGTGCTTCACCTTTAAACCATAAGCGCATCCCGTCTAACCAGGACGGCTCAACCCGCGCCACACACAAGGTCAATTTTTTTCTTACCCAATCTGCTTTGGAATGGATAATCTGTTCAATTTTCTCCAGCGGTACCGCCCAGGGGGCATACACCACCAAACCCGTTTTTTGCACGCTCAACGCCACTGTACGCCGTTGTCTGCTGCGTTTCAGGCAATACGCCTGCGCACAACCGGACAACATAATGCACTTCGATTCAATGTTTGGATGCATTTCGTGCCCCATTCAAAAAACGGTAATTGGCCGTGATGAAGGTAACGACATACAATAAAAACATATTCTTCACTGTTTGACCTGTCATTTGATGGGCGAGTAATGCGGCAGGCGCAGCATTTCTGCTTCGATCCATGCTTGCACCTGCTGATTCAGCGCCTCCGGTTTCATTCCGGTTGGGTCAATGGGCGCACCAATACTGACTGTAATCAGACCAGGGTAACGCAATAATGTATTTCGCGCCCAGAACTCGCCTGCATTGTGTGCCACGGGCACCACGGGAACGCCAGCATGGGTTGCGAGCCATGCACCACCTATTCCGTACTTTCCGGCTTCACCTGCCTTCATCCGCGTTCCTTCGGGGAAAATAAGTACCCACATCCCTCGCGCCAAACGCTCCCGGCCTTGTTCTGTAATTTGTTTTAATGCCGCCCGCGCACTAGAACGATCAATTGCAATGGGTGCCAACTGAGCCATTCCCCAGCCAAAAAAAGGAATGCGCAACAATTCTTGCTTAATTACCATCGCCATCGGCGGCAACAACACAGGCAACGCAATGGTTTCCCAGGCCGATTGGTGCTTGGCCATCACAATACTCGGTACAGCAGGTAAATTTTCCAGACCCAACACTTGATAACGAATACCACACAGCCAACGCGCCAGCCAGATAACGAAACGGTTCCAACCCGTAATCAAACGATAGCGCCACCAGATGGACAATGGCGCCGCGAGCAATGCCAAACCAGCAAACAAGACCGTTGCAATCGTTTGCAACACCAAAAACAGCACCGAACGAACCACAACTACCCATTTCATCAAACCAGTACCCCATCCACCGCAGCAGATAAATCAGCAACCACTTGTACATTTGGCGCCACATCGCCGGACGCTAGCGTAGTCCGACCTTTCCCTGTCAACACCAGAATCGGCGCAGCCCCTACCGCAGAAGCCGCTTGCAAATCACGCAAACTGTCTCCAACTGCAGGCACACCCACAAGCGAAATATCAAATCGCTCGGCAATTTCCAGAAACATACCCGCGTAGGGCTTACGGCACGCGCATTTTTCATCTGAAGCATGGGGACAATAGAATACCGCATCAATATGCCCGCCCACTTGAGCAACTGCCTTGTGCATGCGTGCATGAATCGCATTCAACATCGCCATATCGAACAAGCCCCGCGCCACCCCTGACTGATTGGTGGCGACCACCACCCGATAACCAGCCTGATTCAAGCGCGCTATCGCCTCCAGACTCCCCGGAATCGGTTTCCACTCTTCGGGTGTCTTGATATAGTGATCGGAATCCTGATTAATGACACCATCTCTGTCTAAAATGATCATTTTCATGTGTGAAGTATAGCGTAAAGTTTTGGGGTCCGCTTTAACGCGATACGCCAAACAAAATCAGGCAGTAAATTGACGTCATTCAAAGTTCATATCCAGCATCATTTGCTCCATTTTTCGCACACGCGCCATATGGATACGGGCAGCAATATGCGCTGGGTCAGTTTGTGCCGCAATTGCTCCCGCATCGACGGAACGCGCACCATCCAGCGTTGCCCGCAAAAGTTCGGCCTGTGGGTATGTGCAGTGCGCATACCCCGCACGACCACGCGCATCTGCAACACAGACCTTCAACAACGCTTCAAAACGTTGTGGGCGACGGAACGCATCCACGTGCTCGAAAAGACGCACCAACACCTCAGGTTGGGGCTCGCACGCTCGACGAACACGATGTATCTGACCATGGTATGCCGTTGCCAGCAAAGCCAAATCACGACAATTGCCTGGTACACGCAAACGGGCGCATAACTGCTTCACCAACGCCACACCCGCCTGCTCATGCCCCGGATGGTGCGGCCAACAGGAAGCCGGGGTCTGTGCTTTGCCGATATCGTGCAGCAAGACCGCAAACCGTACCGCCAATTCATCGCCCTGGTTTGCCGAATAATCCAGTGCTAGCATGGTATGCAAACCCACATCAATTTCCGGGTGATATTCCAGCGATTGCGGCACACCAAAAAGCGCATCAATTTCGGGCAACAAATGTTTCAGGGCACCACAATCACGCAACACATCAAACAAACGGGAAGGCTTTCCCGCCATCAATCCCCGCGCCAGTTCCTGCCAAACCCGCTCTGGAACGAGTTGATCAACCTCGCCATTGATTACCATCTGCCGCATCAATCTCATTGTTTCCGGCGCCATCACAAAATCCGGAAACCGGGCCATAAAACGCGCCGCACGCAAAATTCGCACCGGATCTTCAACAAATGCGGCGCCCACATGCCGAAATACGCGAGCCGATAAATCGGCTTGTCCGCCATAGGGATCAACCAAGGAACCGTCTGCTGCCTGCGCCATGGCATTCACTGTGAAATCACGTCGTGCCAAATCTTCTTCCAAACTCACCTCAGGGTTTGCATACACCACAAACCCCTGATAACCGCGACCCGATTTGCGCTCCGTTCGCGCCAAAGCATATTCCTCATGCGTCACAGGGTGCAGGAAGACAGGGAAATCACGCCCCACCGGCAGGAAACCTTGAGCAATCATTTCCTCCACCGTTGCGCCTACCACCACATAATCCCGATCAGCCACCGGCAAACCCAGCATCTCATCACGAATTGCGCCGCCTACCGCATAAATTTCCATCTGCAAACACCCCACACGTGAATCAAATGACCGTATTCGCGCACACCACACCCAACGGGATCATTTTACGTCAAACTCAGCACATTACTGAATGAAAACGCTCAGTTTAATGTGTAAATTAACACTGTTTGTCTCATTATCTCAAACCCACACCAAACCGGTACGCCACTGGATTGATACATTAACATTGTTACCCAAGCACTTGAGAACAAATTTTAGCTATGCTAGAATGGTGGACTTCGCAGTTAGTTGCGCGCCCGTAGCTCAGCTGGATAGAGTACTTGGCTACGAACCAAGGGGTCGGGGGTTCGAATCTCTCCGGGCGCACCAATAAATAAAATTAGTTAGGCCAGAAACGGCCTGACTAATTTTTTATCTGCTCATAATTTATCTGCCCCCGGTAACCAGATAATTATTGGAAACCTTAATCATGGCACCGCATTTGTTTTAAAAAATCCCGCATGGTTATCGTCCGATTATCACCATTTTTCCAGCATTTGGTAAATACGTTTGTACTCTGGCAAACGTCAATGATGCGATCAATTTAAGGCTTGCAACAACGCAAGCTTTTTGCATTTCAACCCATTATCACAGCGCATTGCGCACGATAAACACTATTTCACCGACCCAACAACATGATTACCCTAAAAAACGTCACCTTGCGGCGCAGCGCCAAAGTCTTACTTAATGACACATCCCTAACCATAAACCCCGGCGAAAAGATTGGGTTGGTGGGGCGTAACGGCGCGGGCAAGTCCACTTTGTTTGGCCTGCTCAATGGTACGTTACATGAAGACGCGGGGGATTTTTATTATCCCAAGCAATGGCGTATGGGGCAAGTGGCGCAGGACATGCCAGAGACAGAAGAATCCGCAACGAACTTTGTTATCGGCGGCGATTCACGCCTGGCCGAATTGCGGGATGCGTTGCGCATCGCTGAGGAAAGCGACGACGGCATGTTGATCGCACAAGCGTACATTGATTTGGGCGATGCGGGTGAACATGACGCTAACGCACGCGCACAAGCTTTGGTGTTAGGCTTGGGTTTCCAGTTACATGAACTGGACAGCCCCGTGAACAGCTTTTCGGGTGGTTGGCGTATGCGTTTACAATTGGCGCGGGCGCTCATGTGCCCATCGGATTTGTTGTTGCTGGATGAGCCGACCAACCATTTGGATCTGGACGCGCTGGTGTGGCTGGAAGCCTGGTTGAAACGCTATACTGGAACGATGATCGTCATCAGTCATGATCGCGAATTTTTGGATGCAGTCACATCCACCACAGTGCATATTGATTGTGCGCAATTAACACGCTACGGCGGCAATTACAGCCTGTTTGAAACCTTGCGTTCTGAGCAAATGCTGTTGCAACAAGCATCATTTGAAAAACAGCAAGACAAAATCGAGCACTTACAAAAATTTATCAATCGATTCAAAGCATCAGCCAGCAAAGCCAAACAGGCACAAAGCCGCGTCAAGGCATTGGAACGCATGGAAAAAGTGGCCCCCATGCTGGCCAGTGCCGACTTCACCTTTGAATTCAAAGAGCCGGTTCATATCCCCAACCCCATGCTGTCAATATCCAATGCCAATTTTGGATATGTGGCCAAGGATGAATACGGTGAAGATTTGCCGCCTAAAGTCATCTTGCACAAAATCAGCAAATCGGTGCAGGCAGGGCAGCGTATCGGCATACTCGGCGCAAACGGGCAGGGCAAATCGACCCTGGTCAAAACCATTGCCCGTGACATGGCTGCGCTCGGCGGCACGATAACGGAAGGCAAAGGCCTGAATATCGGCTATTTCGCACAACAGGAGTTAGACGTACTACGTCCTGAAGACAATCCGTTAGAACACATGATACGACTGGCGCGTGAAGCACAAACGCAATCCAGAGAACGCACAGGCGAGCAAGCGTTACGCGGCTATCTGGGTGGCTTCAACTTCAGCGGCGACATGGTTAAACAAGCCGTCGGCACCATGAGCGGCGGCGAAAAAGCTCGTCTGGTTCTGGCGATGATGGTATGGCAGCGCCCCAACTTGCTCTTGCTGGATGAACCCACCAACCACCTGGATTTGGTCACCCGTGAAGCACTTGCTATGGCACTCAACGAATTTGAAGGCACGCTCATGCTGGTGAGCCATGATCGCGCACTGTTACGCTCAGTCTGCGACGAGTTCTGGTTAGTTGGTCGCGGTAAGGTAGAACCATTTGATGGCGATCTGGACGACTACCAGCGTTACTTGCTGAACGAATCGAAACGCCTGCGTGAAGAAGCGAAAGTAGCGTTAAGCAATTAGCCCGGACATTGTACCCATCAACACGCGATGTCATCATCGCGTGAATTCATCCCAAACAAACCATCAGAACGCAAGATGATGGCGAGACAAGTTGTGAAACGGTTTTTGAATTGGCCAAAAACGACCGTCAGCACTCACGTGGGATCAAAGCGTCGCCTGATGGGTTATTTGGCTTTAGCTCGCCCCTGTTTTAAAAAGCGGAATCAAGTGCGAACGACCACATCAACGATTAGGCAAATTGCCCCGCCACCCATCCCGACGACCAGGCCCACTGGAAATTATAACCACCTAACCAACCGGTCACATCCACCACTTCACCGATGAAAAACAGGCCCGAAACCGCTTTGGCTTCCATGGTTCTGGATGATAAATCACTGGTATCTATCCCACCTAAAGTCACCTCAGCCTTGGCATAACCCAAGGTCCCTGCCGGCATCAGCTTCCAACCGGTTAACGCCGCTTGCATCCCGGAAATATCAAGTTTACTGTGCTCAACCAAAGGTTTTTCCCATTTTTGCCAGGCACACCATTCCTGCGCAAAACGTTTAGGCAAATACTCGCTCAACAAAGCGGCCAATGTTAATTTACTATGACGCTGCGCGTTCAGCCATGCACCCACATCAAGATGCGGCAACAAGTTGATGCTGACCGGCTGTTTTTTACCGTGGCCGTAAGCCTGCTTTTGCCAGTAACTGGAAATCTGCAAAATTGCCGGGCCCGACAGGCCGCGATGGGTCATCAGCATGGATTCGCAAAAAATCACCGGTTGCCCGACACAATGACAACTCACCTCTAATGAAGCGCCTGACAAACCCTGCAAAAGAGCGAGTGTCTCCGGCGCAAGCGCCAAGGGCACCAATGCGGGCTGCGGCGCGACAACCCGCACTCCAAATTGCTCGGCAATCCGGTATCCGAACGGTGTTGCACCCAATTTCGGTATCGCCAACCCACCCGTTGCAATCACCAAAGACCGACACGCCAAGACGGTCTCCCCGGTCGTCACGTGAAAGCCGCCAACCGACTTTACAACACCCAGCACCTTGCACGGCTGTAACCATTGCACAGACCCACGCTCACACTCTGCCTGCAACATCGCAATAATTTGTTGCGCGCTACCGTCACAAAACAACTGACCCAGCGTTTTCTCATGATACGCAATGCGATATCGCTCAACCAATTGAATGAAATCAAACTGGCTAAACTGCGCCAGTGCCGAGCGTGCAAAATGCGGATTTTGCGACAGGAAATTTTCGACACTGACATCACGATTGGTGAAATTACAACGCCCACCACCAGAAATACGAATCCGCTCGCCGATTTTGGTCGCATGATCAATCAACAATACACGCCGGCCGCGCTGACCGGCCTGCGCAGCGCACATCATTCCTGCTGCACCAGCGCCGATGACAATGACATCAAAATCCATTGCATTCCCCATGCGACATGACTCCGATTATGCTGCACATGGCGTCAGGGCGTTCAATGAAATAAATTCCTGCTCGAAACAAATGACAGCGAGACCGGCGCGAGCTCAGACCAAATCATGATCAGGCATGTCAAGGCAATTGCAAACCGAATACCGCGCCGTGCGAGTGTTGATTGTTATGCAAAGACAATTGCCCGTGGCTGTTTTTATTGGTATGAATTTGCGCAATAGCATGAGCCAAATACAAACCTAACCCCCGATTAGTTTGTAAAAACGTAGTGACTGGGGCTGCCAGCATTTCTGCTGGATAACCAGAGCCATCATCTGTCACTTCAAGCACCAACATTTGATTGGCTTGATAAGCGCGGATTTTGATTTCATGTTGTGCAAAACGCAAGGCATTGTGTATCGCATTCATCATCGCTATTTCAACCAGTTCACGATCGAAAAACCAGTAACTGGGTGCATCAGCAACATCTTTCACTATTTTAATTTCAGAGCCAGCCAATATTTGTGCGTTCGCGACAAACTCATCAACGAAATCAATAGGTGAATAATCAGAAATGTGAGGGGTCAAATGTTCAGATTGCAACTTGAACAGCAATAGCATCCGCTCCATATGATCATTCACACGGTGACACAGCAAACGTGATTCAGTGATGGCGTCATCGACCACCTGCACCGTATCTAACTTAAACATTAACAATGCCATTAAATTTTTAACTTCATGCACATTTAGCGCAATAATCGTTTTAACATCGATATGGGGTGTATCAATGAGATTCATGTGATGTTCACGCCGAACTTCAAACCGACCTCTTTCATTAGCCCATTGATTTTTTTGTATTTTTCAAGACTTGAATACTTGGCTTCATGTTCGCGCAGCAAATAACGCGCCATGTCCATCTGCGTTTCATTCCAGCCGTTTCTATCACTGTCAACGATCAAAGCGTGCGCCGCATTCAACGCGACCTGCACATTTTGCGGCATCCGTTGAGCCGCACTCACCAACAATGCAATTGCGCCGGCCAAATCACCTTTTTTCGCTAACGACACGCCCTCATTATTGAGTTTAATCACATCGCGGACACTGTTCTCAACCAATTCCTTACTCTCTTCGGCACGTCCAACTTGCTCTAACATTTGACCAACCATACCTTGCACTTTTTCATCATCATAAAAATTGCTTACGATGTCTTTCACCAAAGACCGGCCTTCTTCAACTTTATCGTTAAGAAAACAACTTTTTGCCAGATCCAAATGAGAGGATTCAGGTAAAACCAGTCCATTCTTTTCTTTCATCTCCAGCGCTTTTTCTAATGCCAGCATAGATGCTTCACGGTTGCTCGCACCGTGA
The DNA here is from genome assembly GCA_021786845.1 of Pseudomonadota bacterium. Lineage (GTDB taxonomy): Bacteria > Pseudomonadota > Gammaproteobacteria > Burkholderiales > Sulfuriferulaceae > Sulfuriferula. The sequence continues at coordinate 60,964 of JAJYMO010000086.1, forward strand.
TAAATCAAGCTTTCCATCACCGATGTTTCCAACTCAAAATCAGGTGTTTTGTCAAAAGATTTGCGTGCATCGGCGATCACTGACAAGGCCTTATCCTGTTGCCCCTCATCCAAATGCACCTTTGACAAACGAATAAAGTCACTGGGTGACCGAAAGAATGAATATCTCCCCTGATCCACCACAATACCGAAAGCGCGCCTGGCTTTCTCCAAATCACCATTGCGATAGGCCATTTCTCCAACGCGGGTTTGTCGTGACAATGTCTGCGGTGAGATCTCGACAGCTTGCTCCAATATGGCTTGTGCCAGCGCTGTCTGCCCTTGCGTTTCATGTTCTTTTGCCAGCAAATCATATGCTTCAAGATACTGTGGCGTATCAGCAATCGCCAACTCCAAAATCTCTATCGCTTCATCAGCCATCCCTGCCATGCTAAGCGTTTTTGCCAAACCGATTCTCGCCCAGGGAATCGCTCTGGCCGAAATGACTTGCTCATAAAGTACGCGCGCTTCCTCATGCCTGTCCAATGAGATAAGCAATTCGCCTTTCATGCGGATTAAATCAATCGCAAACTTATTTTTCAAATCCAATAAAAGATCACATTCCACAATCGCACCGGCAGAATTCCCCTGCGCCAATAATTCATAAATAACTTTAAACGTTTCTTTTTTCTCAAACACCCGCTCCAGCCGCAAACGAATCGTTTCAGGCGTAAATGGCTTCAGCAAATAATCATCAGGTGCCAGTTCTGCGCACGACACAACTTTTTCGTAACCGCGTTCGGCGGTGACCATTAAAAAAGCCACTGAAGGGGAAATTAGAGCGCTTTTGCGCAACTGTTCCAGTATCTGCTGACCATCACTGCCCTCCCCCAAGCAATAATCACAGACAATAATATCAAATTCCCGTTGCCGTATTCTGAATATGGCCTCGTTACCCGAGTTTGAGGTTTCGCATTTACCAATACCCAAATTACCCAACGTATGCTTCAATGAAGAGCACATTGCAGAACTGTCATCGATGATCAATACGCGTTTTTTAGTAAAATCCATCATAGCGTAACAGGGACCTTATGCAGAGGGCAGTTGCTATTGCCCGCCCATTAAAAATCATCAACACCAGGATTAATCCATCTCGTCGGCAAATGATGCTCACCGCACCTCAATCACCCGTGTCGCCATCATTTCCATCAACGCGTGAAGGCTTGTTCATCGACGACAACCCTAACCTGGCAACTTGAGTACCGATGCAAAACCCCCTGTTTAAACCGGGTGCTTAAACACCAAATCAAATGTCACGGGCACCGCTGCTGAAATCACAGGTAAGCCCGCCGCTTCTTGAAGTTTTTCTATGCCTGCAGCCAGCCCATACGAATCTGCATTCAGAATAATTGGCAGCTTGGTCGCCACTTGAATTTGATTGCCACGTAATTTCACCATATGCAATATCGTTTTGCTGTCTTGCGTGACACCGTGCATACTGAGCTTGCCATTCACCGGCATATCCAGCGTCTCACCGACTTTTAGCGCATTGACTTTACTCATGTCAATATTCCCGTTAAATTCTGCCGTGGGAAACTGTGCGACTTCAAACAGCATGGCTTTTAAGCGCTCATTGCGAATATCGTTTTGTGTCTCCACACTGGATAAGTCGATGACCAAATGAATATCGCCCTCATCGCTGACACTTCCTGACATTTTTTTAAATTGATGCACTTCAGCAATGCTGGTTTTTTTGATGCTGATAAAATTCAGACTGGAATGGTCATTCTCTAACTGCCACTGCGCATAAGCAGGAGTAACAAAAAGCATCGCGACAAGACAGGACAGCAAGCCGAGTTGATGTGTTTTTTTCATGTTGATCTCCTTGGGTTAACCGGTTATCTTTCGCTGCAATATTTGATAGTTAATGCAATATTATCACTTATTTCATCTTGTATGACACCCGCACTTGCACAGCCAGCATATCAATCCGTTTTTACTGTAACGACCAAACCGCACATTAATGTGCCATTCCCGCGAAGCTGGAAATCCAGCAGCCTGATCCAACACGACGAGTCACCTTGATAGCGGTCTTCCTTCGCTGTTTTACTGAAAAATACCTCACTTACCCCATTTGACGCGTTTGCGCAGTATGATGATCATTGTTTTACCAGAAATACCGGCGCAAGACGCATCGGATCAGTTTGCAGCCGATTTCATTTAAATTCGGCAGGTTGCCAGACAGCCGAAGGCCTTTCATTCAGAGTGACGCTGGAGTATTATGATGATATTCAAACAGTTATTTGAGCCCATATCCAGCACCTATACTTATTTACTTGGTTGCGCAGAAACTGGACAAGCGGTGCTGGTTGACGCAGTGTTGCCGACCTGGCAACGTGACTTGAGCGTCATCAATGCGCTGGGGTTGACCCTGGCTTATACTCTGGACACCCATATTCACGCCGACCATATCAGCGCTGCGCATAAATTGCGTCAAGAAACGGGAAGCCGTATCGCCCATCCTGCCCTGGATAGTTTAGCCTGTGCCGATGTCGGCATAGAAGATGGCAAACCCTTCATTTTCGGCAATGTCAGCATAAACCCGCTCCACACCCCCGGGCACACCGACAATCACTTTTCCTATGCAGTTGATGAACGTGTGTTGACCGGGGATGCGTTGCTGATTGACGGTTGTGGCCGTACCGATTTTCAGAATGGCGATGCACCGACTTTATACCGCAGCATTCACGACCAACTGTTTGCCCTGGCGGAAGATACACTGATCTATCCCGCCCATGACTACCAGGGACGCCATGTGTCCAGTATTGCCCAGGAAAAAACGCGTAATCCTCGTTTAGGTAGCAACAAATCCTTGGCAGAATTCGTTGAAATGATGGCTAATCTCAATTTGCCGTATCCGAAATTCATCGATTATGCCGTACCTGGCAATCGTGAATGTGGCATATGCTTACCCGAGGTTCCTGCGGCACTGCAACAGTATTGCGACCAAATACGCGACAGCCGACAGGGTTAATAACCCCATCAAAACAAAATCAACTGTACTGATTACTCGTCATGCAGAATCCGTCTGTTATCATGCGGAGAAAAAGAAAATTTGAGTGTTACAAAGTAAAAGATGCTGTTTTCAGTTACGCTTAATTAACATTAAATCGCTTTCAATCACATTTAAACGAAATACTGTCTGGTGCCCAGAAGAGGACTCGAACCTCCACACCTTACGGCACACGGACCTGAACCGTGCGCGTCTACCAATTCCGCCATCTGGGCTTTTTTACAATCAACCAATCAAATAAAATTCTGAGTGGTGTGACACTTACATACAAACAAGTGACCACATCCAAACAATTCCAGCGCTCAACAAGCAAATTATGCCTTGTCTGGTGAATGATGGATTATAATCGAACCTGCCTCAACAAGTTTGGGGATTATAAATCAATAAGGACTGTTGTCAATGACACACCCCACGAATCCTAAAAAATCTCACAATACGTTGCGCCTTGAAGACCCCTTTCTTGAGCGCGAGCGTGAACGTTATGATAATCCTCTGCCCAGCCGCGAATTTGTGATGGAAATTCTCCGGCGGCAAGGTGTGCCTTGGTCGGCTGACCAATTGGCGGCCGAACTGGGCATTACCGAAGAAGAATCCACTTTATTTTCCCGTCGTTTACGCGCCATGGAGCGTGACGGCGAACTAATTCAAAACCGGCGCGGCGATCTGTGCGTAGTGGAAAAACTGGACCTCATCAAGGGCATCGTCCAGGGGCATCCCGATGGTTTCGGATTTCTCGAGCCCGATGATGGCAGTGAATCTTTATTCCTGTCTCCACGCGAGATGCAAAAAGCCCTTCATGGTGACCGCGTCATGGGACGCGAAATTGGCCTGGACAGGCGTGGTCGCCGCGAAGGCAAAATTGTTGAAGTATTGGAACGCACGAACACCCACATTGTGGGTCGTTTAATTATCGAACACGGCATCATGATCGTGGTGCCTGAAAACAAGCGCATCACACAAGATATCCTTATTCCGGCCGGAAACGAAGGCGTTGCGAAATCGGGTGAAGTTGTGAATGTGGAACTGATCGTCCAAGTGGCCCGCTACAGCAAGCCCGTCGGTCGGGTGGTGGAAGTGTTGGGTCAATACAGCGACCCGGGCATGGAAATTGAGATCGCACTACGCAAACACGCCCTGCCCTACGAGTTTCCGCATGAGGTGGAAACCGAGGCCGGTAAATTGCCCAAAAAAGTGATCAAAGCCGATTTTGCCGGTCGTGAAGACATCCGACATTTGCCATTGGTCACCATAGACGGTGAAACTGCACGTGATTTTGACGATGCGGTGTATTGCGAACCGCAAGAGGGGGGCTATCGTCTTATCGTGGCCATTGCCGATGTGTCCCATTATGTCGCGCCCAATTCGCCTTTGGACAAAGAAGCCTACAACCGGGGCAATTCGGTGTATTTTCCTCGTCGGGTGATTCCCATGTTACCGGAGGAACTCTCCAATGGCCTGTGCTCACTAAACCCCCAGGTGGAGCGCCTGTGCATGGTGTGTGACATGCAAATAGGCAAACTCGGCGGGATCAGCCAGTACCGGTTTTACCCGGCAGTGATGTATTCGCACGCAAGGCTGACCTACGACCAAGTCTGGGACTGGTTACAACATCCGGAAAATGCGGAGGAATACAGCCACCTTCTTCCCCAGCTTAACAATCTGAACAGCTTGTTCAAGGTGTTGTTAAAAGCACGGGAACGCCGTGGGGCTATCGACTTTGAAACCATTGAAACCCAAATGATTTTCAATGAAGATCGTAAAATAGAGCGTATTGTGCCCACCCAGCGCAATGACGCACACCGCATCATTGAAGAATGCATGCTGGCGGCCAATGTGTGTACGGCCGGCTATTTAAAACAGCATAAACAAACCACGCTCTACCGCATTCACGGCGGGCCTACGCCAGAAAAACTCACCGCCTTGCGTGAATTTCTGTCCGAATTTGGCTTGGGTCTACCGGGTGGAGATACCCCCCAGGCAAAGGATTACGCTCGCCTGTTGCAGCAAATCAAACCCCGTCCGGATGTACAACTGTTGCAAACGGTGATGCTGCGTTCCCTGCAACAAGCCGTGTACAGCCCGGACAATGTGGGACATTTTGGTCTGGCTTACGAGCATTACACCCATTTCACTTCACCGATACGCCGTTATCCCGATTTGCTGATCCATCGCGCCATTAAAGCGGCGCTGACCGGAGACAAATACAATCCTGGCAACTGGCAAGCCTTGGGCGCCCATTGCTCGATGACCGAACGCCGCGCCGATGAAGCTACTCGCGACGTAGAATCATGGCTCAAATGCTTTTATATGCAGGACCATGTCGGTGAAACTTTCCACGGCACCATTTCTGCTGTCACGGGGTTTGGCCTGTTTGTTGCACTGGATGAACTGTTTGTTGAAGGATTGATTCATATTTCAGAACTTGGTAGCGACTATTTCCATTACGACAAAGCCCGTCACCAAATGCTGGGCGAACGCACGGGTGCGCGCTTCCGTTTGGGCGACCGGCTGGAGGTCAAAGTCGTCAAGGTCAATTTAGACACTAGCCAGATTGATTTTCAACTGGTTGAACCCGGTCATCCCGGCCGGAAATCCACGCATGGGCAGAACAAATCAACACAAACCGCCCCAAAAGCAATCAAAACGTCCATCAAATCTTCAACAGGGAAAAAACCGGCCAAAAAAACCCATACACAGGTAAAATCCACACCCGAAAAGCCCGGCAATAAACCCCGCAAAAGAAAACAACAAGGACATTAAAGATGGCAGGTATTTTAATTTACGGTTTCCACGCCATTACATCGCGTTTACGCAATCATGCATCAAGTATAGAAGAAGTTTATGTCGATGCAACACGGCAAGACCCTCGTATGCGGGATTTACTGGAAACCGCAAAGCAACAGAATGTACGCGTCATTCCGATTGATGCACGCCGCCTGGACGGCATGGCAGGTGGCGCCCGTCATCAGGGGGTAGCAGCCAAAGTTGCCATACTCGCCGCACCGCGCCATATTGACGATGTACTGGAAGGCGCAGGTGAAGAACTGTTGTTGCTGGTACTGGATGGCGTACAAGACCCCCACAATCTGGGCGCCTGCCTCCGGGTCGCGGACGCCATGGGCGCCAATGCCATCATTGCCCCCCGAGACCGTGCCGTGGGTCTCACACCCACGGTCATCAAGGTGGCCTGTGGCGCGGCCGAAACCGTGCCCTATCTGACAGTGGTCAACTTGGCACGTACTTTGCGCGAGATTCAGGATTATAATGTGCGCATCATCGGCGCTGACAGCGAGGCGGAAAAAGAAATCACCACGGTCGATGCACGGGGATCCGTCGCATGGGTGCTTGGTGCTGAAGGCGACGGCATGCGACGACTCACCCGCGAGCATTGTGACGAACTGGTCAAAATCCCCATGTTTGGCACCGTGGCGAGCATGAATGTATCTGTTACTGCCGGTATTTGTTTATATGAGACCAGAAGACAACGCAGTTGATGGAATAAAAAAAGCAACGGAGTGAACAAGCAACGCACTTACCCCCCATATTGACACGTCCCACACGCACGATGAATCCTGAACACGCACAGCAAATCCTCGACACGGCAGATTTAATCTGCGATGCAGAAACCGTGAATGAGGCCATCCATCAACTTGCCATACGCATCACTGCCGATTACCAGCATCGTTTTCCACTGATGCTGACGGTCATGAACGGTGGCATGATGTTTGCCGGACAACTATTACCCCAACTCAACTTCCCTTTACAATGCGATCACATCCATGTCAGTCGTTATCGCATGAACACCAAAGGCGGTCAACTCGAATGGTTGTCCATGCCCAGCGTATCCATATCAGGCCAGCAGGTGCTCTTACTCGATGACATTCTCGATGAAGGCCACACCCTGAACGCCATTAAACAGGAATTATTCAAAATGGGCGCAGCCACTGTCGCCTCCGCTGTCCTGACGGAAAAACTGACCAATGCAATAAAACCCATTCAAGCTGAATACGTGGGCTTAACGCTGCCTAATCGTTTTGTCTTTGGCTGCGGCATGGACATCAATGGCGTGTGGCGCAACCTGCCAGCCATTTATGCCACCCCCCAAAACAATACGCAAACCGACTATTAATCAAAAGGATTCAATATGCTGGCCATCATCGGTGGAACCGGACTCACTCAACTCGCCAACCTGACCATCACCCACCGGCAGGTCGCTCGTACACCCTACGGTGAGCCTTCCGGTGCGTTGACCTTTGGCGAAATCAACGGGCACGGTATTGTCTTCCTTGCCCGGCATGGCTACGGACAAACCATTCCACCGCACAAAGTCAATTACCAGGCCAACATTTGGGCACTCAAACAACATGGTGTAACCCACATCGCCTCAGTCGCCAGTGTTGGGGGCATCCACCCTGACCTGGTACCCGGCACATTGGTCGTTCCTGACCAAATCATCGACTACACCCATGGTCGCGCCACCACTTTTTTTAATGATGACGGGCAATCGGTTGAGCACATTGATTTTACAGAACCCTATTGTTCGCAATTACGACTCAGCATTTTGAAGGCCGCTGCTTCTGCCCACGAACTCTGTGTCGATCAGGGCGTGTACGCCTGCGTTCAAGGACCACGTCTGGAAACTGCCGCCGAGATCAACCGTCTGGAGCGTGATGGCGCCGACATGGTCGGCATGACCGGTATGCCGGAAGCTTGCCTCGCTCGCGAATTAGAGCTGTGTTACGCCGCCATCGGCGTAGTGTCCAACTATGCCGCCGGACGCGGAAGCAGTAAAACCGCCATCCAGGCCAACGAAATCAAAGACGCGCTCACTCCCGCCATGACACGCGTGCGCCTGGTGTTAGAACAACTTGTCGCTCTGCACGGCGCATCGAATACACCTTGACGAACCCTCACCAGACATGGTTTAATGGCGGCCTTCATTTGGGCGGTTAGCTCAGCGGTAGAGCACTGCCTTCACACGGCAGGGGTCACAGGTTCGAACCCCGTATCGCCCACCAGATAAAGCAACGGCTCAGATTAAGTTCTGAGCCGTTTTTGTTTTAAAACTTGCTTATTTGGGGCATCAAATTTCAAATGGCCATCAAAGTATGCAAGCAATAAGTTTGTGACAACAACAGCACCTCAACCCAATTAGCAGGTTGCTGCGCTTGGGGACAGCAAGCAATTAAACCATTTTTAACATTTTTGAATGCATCAAATTAAAGCGTAGCATTTTTCTTGAGTTGCATGATCGCCGCACCGACTTCGTTGGTTATTTTGGCGTAATGCGTGAACAGCAGATAATACAAAATCAGTTCATCGTCGCGCGCAATATGACCAAATTCAAGCCCGCTTCTGAAAATACCCTCTGTATCATGCTTGCGCACATAAATGATCCTGGCAGGGATATCCAAAATAACCTCCCCTCTCGCGTTGATTTCAGTCGAAAATACAAGACTGATCCTGTCACCAATGCGACCCACAGGCACCACAGACTCAACCATGGCACCTTTTACACTTAAATCTTTAATTGTCCCTGAAACCCGACTGGCCGAACTATCAGGCGTGACGAGCGTGGGAATAGATACGTTCACGCGCAACGCATCACGCACTACACGTACTTCAACCGCATCAGGATAAGTTAATTGCGCATAAAAAAATGGTCCGCCTTGCAACTGTAATATCTCAGCGGTGAAAGTAAATTCGCTCGTTCCATTGAACCCGTATATCACATATCGACCGCCGACCCGAATACCGCCTGATGGTGTATCTGGCTGCGACACAAAAATACTTTTACCATGAATTGCCGCGACAAACTCCACATCATAGGCAGGCCCCTCCCCCAAAAAATAGCTCAATTTAAGCCAAGTCCCAGCGCGAAGTCTCAAGGCAGAAAAATGAATGAAAGAATTATTTTTTAAAACAGCATCGTCGGTCATCATCTCACATCCTGACTTTTCCAATGACTCTCTTCCGCCTGATGAATTATTTGGAATCAAGCCAAATGCGGCAACAGCTTTTTTCGCATAAATTCATGAAAATGGACCATTCCATCTTCCATAGGAGACTGATAGGGTCCTCGCTCATCACGACCTTGTTGATACAACAATTTTCGTCCTGCGTGCATACGGCGACAAATTTCATCGTCTTCGACAGCCGTTTCAGCATACGCGGCTTGTTCGGCTTCGATAAATTCACGTTCAAACAGCACAATGTCTTCAGGATAGTAAAATTCCACCACATTACGACACGATTCAATGCCCGTCGGGACAATCGTGCTGACCACCAGTACATGGGGATACCATTCGACCATAATATTGGGATAATAGGTTAACCAGATAGCCCCCCGTTCAGGTGGCACGCCATTGCGGTATTCCAACACACGCTCTTGCCATTTGGCGTACACGGCGCTACCGGCCCGGCGCAAACCTCGCGCCACACCGACGGACTGCACACTGTACCAGTCGCCATACTCCCATTTTAAATCATCACAGGTGACAAAATTACCTAATCCCGGATGAAAGGGTTCAACATGATAATCTTCCAGGTACACCTCAATGAAGGTTTTCCAGTTAAACGCATACTCCTCGACCATCACACGATCGAGCATGTAACCATCAAAATTCAGATCATCACTCACGCCAAGATGGGCCAAATCACCGGCCACATCGCGTTGCCCGGAAAACAGCAACCCCTTCCACTGCGTCAGCGGCCCTTGCTCGGGCAAGTTCAAACATGGATTTTCCGGAAAGTGGGGTGCGCCCAACAATTTCCCCTGCATGTCATAAGTCCAGCGATGTAAGGGACAGACCAATTGTTTGGTGTGACCGCGCCCTTCATACATGGTGGCCTGACGATGACGGCAAATATTGGACAACAGAGAAATACCCTGCTCGTGGCGCACCAGCATTGAGGCGTGTGAAGTGGTTTCCAATACCTGGTAGTCACCCACGTTGGGCACCATCAATTCATGTCCCACATACGCAGGCCCTTGATTAAAAATATACTCAAGCTCCAAAGCATAAATTTCAGGATCAAAATACCAGGAAATTGGTAAATGTGGGGAAGCGCAGGTCAACTGCGATGTGACAAGAAAATCAGACATAATTGAGAGCACACACCCAATGAAGTGGCAAACCCATAGTAATTAAAATTTTTTACAACAAATGAATGACAAATATTTCGCTAAAATACATCAGTCAAAATAAGTGTCGCCCTGCCGGCATTTCAACATTTAGCCCGTTGATTACTCTGGACCACACCCATTGGCTCTGGTATAAAAATCTCGCCATCGTTCGCGCAAGACAAGCTCAATCCAGAATTTACTCACCCGCCCAATCGAGGATTATCGCCAAAATTGGCGTTCGATGCAATTATTCGGTAAAATTTAGAGTTTCCATTGCCTGCACAAATCATTATGACTCATCTGGCAAACACCTCCCCCGCCAGTTTTGAATCCGCTATGCGTGAATTGGAGCGGCTGGTTGGTGAAATGGAATCCGACCAACTTACCCTTGAACAGTCATTGCTGGCGTATCAAAACGGGGCTGAACTACTTAAATTTTGTCAAAACACTTTGGACAGCGCGCGTCAACAAGTAGAAATTTTGGAAAATACCTTACTCAAACCCTATATCCCCGTGAGCGTGCAACGTGACGACTGAGTTTACCCCTTGGTCCCATCACTGGCTTTCCCATGTCGAACAAGCTTTAGAGCGTTTTTTACCGACTTCGAATGACGCTACGGACAAATTACATACCGCCATGCGTTATGTGGCACTGGGTGGTGGCAAACGCATTCGTCCCCTCCTGGCATTTGCTGCAGGCGAAACCCACCAGGCGCGTCCCGAACACGTGACCATTGCTGCTTGTGCGGTAGAGCTTATCCATGCCTATTCACTGGTGCATGACGACCTGCCCTGCATGGACAATGATGTGCTGCGTCGCGGCAAGCCGACCTGTCATGTCGCTTTTGGCGAGGCCATAGCACTTTTAGTCGGAGACAGCCTGCAAAGCTTGGCTTTTGAACTTCTGGCACATCCTGACTTGGCCCAAACCTCTCCGCACACTCAGTTACCGCAAGTAGAAATGATACGCTTGCTGGCAACAGCCAGCGGCTCTCACGGCATGGCGGGTGGGCAAGCTATCGACTTGGCCAACACAGGACGGCACATTAGTCTGGCGGAACTTGAAGTGATGCACCAGCACAAAACGGGCGCCTTGATTGACGCTGCAATTTGCCTGGGGGCAATGTGCGGTGGCCCGCTGGAAGCCAAGCATCTGGCCGCACTCAAACAGTACGCGTACGCCGTTGGACTGGCTTTCCAGGTGGTCGATGATATTTTAGACGCCACGGCATCCAGCGAACAATTGGGCAAAACCGCTGGCAAAGACGCCAACCAGCTTAAATCCACCTATGTCAGCCTCATGGGTTGTGGTGCCGCGCGCCAATTTGCCCACTCCTTACATCAACAAGCTATTGCTGCCATTGAGTGCCTGCCCCACAACCAGCGCTTGCTTGATCTCGCCGCACTTATTTTGCAGAGAACCTCTTGAATCCAACCCATTCCTTGCTCAACACCCTTGATTCCCCGACAGATCTGCGTCTGCTTCATCGCGAACAATTGCCTGAACTGGCACAGTCCATACGTGAATTCATGCTCGACAGCATTTCCCGCACAGGCGGTCATTTTGCCTCAAATTTCGGCGCAGTAGAACTCAGTATCGCGTTGCATTACGTATTCAACACACCTGATGACCGCATCATCTGGGATGTCGGCCACCAAAGCTATCCACACAAAATCCTCACCGGACGACGCGCAGCCATGGCCGAATTGCGCAGAGCGGGAGGAATCGCCGGATTTCCACGACGCAGTGAAAGTGAATATGATGCCTTTGGAACCGGGCATTCCAGCACATCCATTTCAGCTGCGTTAGGCATGGCTGTGGCGGCACAACTGGACGGCTCAGACAACCGCGCCATTGCCGTCATTGGTGATGGTGCCATGACTGCCGGCATTGCATTCGAGGCGCTCAACAATGCGGGAAATATGAATGCGAATCTTTTGGTGATCCTCAACGACAATGACATGTCGATTTCACCCAATGTGGGTGCGCTCAACAATTACCTGGCCAAGCTGATGTCCGGCCGTTTTTATTCCGCCGCACGCCGTGCCAGCGAGAAGGTACTCGCCCACATGCCTCCCATGCTGGATTTGGCAAAACGCGCTGAAGAGCACGTGAAAGGAATGATCACACCCAGCACATTGTTTGAAGAATTTGGCTTCAATTACATTGGACCTATCGACGGCCACGATCTGGATGTGCTGGTTGACACACTCACGAACATTCGCCGTTTGCCCGGCCCACAATTTTTACATGTGGTGACACAAAAAGGAAAAGGTTATCCTCTGGCCGAGGAAAACCCTTGTCTGTATCACGGTGTCAGCGCGTTCCAGCCTGAAATTGGCATCAAGGAAAAAGCGACTGTTCCAGCCACTTACACCCAGGTTTTCAGTAATTGGCTGTGTGACATGGCGGCACTGGAACCCAAGCTGGTCGGCATCACACCCGCGATGCGCGAAGGATCGGGTTTGGTGCGTTTTTCCGAACTCTATCCAGATCGCTATTTTGATGTCGGTATCGCAGAACAACACGCGCTCACCTTTGCCGCCGGCTTGGCGGCAGCCGGTTATAAACCCATTGTGGCCATTTATTCCACTTTTCTGCAACGCGCCTACGACCAACTGATCCACGACATTGCCTTGCAAAATCTCCCCGTCGTCTTCGCCATTGACCGCGCCGGTTTAGTCGGTGCCGACGGCCCTACGCACGCAGGATCATTTGACCTCAGTTATCTGCGCTGCGTGCCCAACCTGACGATTATGGCACCTTCCGACGAAAATGAATGCCGTCAAATGCTTTACACTGCCACGAAGTTAAACACCCCTTGCGCCGTGCGTTATCCACGCGGCACAGGGCCCAACGCAATCATTGACAACATGATGCAAAGCCTTCCCATAGGTAAAGGCGTACTGCGTCGCACAGGCCGGCGCATTGCACTATTGGCTTTCGGTAGCCTGGTCATCCCCGCATTGCAAGCAGGCGAACAACTGGATGCCAGTGTGGCCGACATGCGTTTTGTAAAGCCCATCGATCACGCCCTCATCGAACAATTAGCCCGCACACATGAATTACTCGTCACCCTGGAAGAAAACGCTGTCATGGGTGGTGCTGGCAGTGCTGTCAGTGAATACTTGCATTATTTAGGTATTCCGTGCAAAGTGCTCCAATTGGGTTTGCCTGATGAATACATCGAACACGGCGACCATGCGCAATTGTTGCGCCAATGCGGCCTGGATGCAACAGGCATTTTAAGCACTGTCCGTGCGCGCTTATCCGAGTAGTTCAGTCGGATAATACGGCGTATAATCTCATCATTACCCTTAGCTGGATATGCCAACCATGAATGAATGTTGCGACATTACCCCCATGCCTGATGTGCAAAATTACGCCGACAGCCGACAAATTGCCATTGATAAAGTAGGCATTAAATCTATTCGCCATCCGATCAGGATTGCCGACAAAAGTGACGGTGTACAACACACCATCGCCAATTTCAATATGTATGTGTACCTGCCGCACAATTTCAAGGGCACGCACATGTCACGTTTTGTTGAGATACTCAACTCAAATGACCGCGAAATTTCCATTGAAAATTTTGAATCCATGCTGCGAAAAATGGTTGATCGCCTGGAAGCGAATTCTGGCTATATTGAAATGAGTTTCCCCTATTTCATCAACAAAACGGCACCGGTCTCCGGCGTGCAAAGCTTGATGGATTATGATGTCACCTTCATCGGGGCAATCGAAAATGGTCGTTACCTGCATACGACCAAACTGATTGTTCCTGTCACCAGTCTGTGTCCTTGCTCGAAAAAAATCTCCAATTATGGTGCGCACAACCAACGTTCGCATGTCACCATCAGCGCACGAACCAACGATTTTGTATGGATTGAAGAACTGGTGACCATGGCTGAAAGCCAGGCCTCATGCGAGCTCTATGGGCTGCTCAAGCGACCTGACGAGAAATACGTGACCGAACGCGCGTATGACAACCCAAAATTTGTCGAAGACATGGTGCGCGATGTTGCCGCCGTCCTTGACCGCGACCCCCGTATCGACAGCTACATTGTGGAAAGTGAAAACTTTGAATCCATCCACAATCATTCTGCTTATGCATTGATTGAACGGGATAAAACCCGGAGGAAATAATGAAACCTGTCGCCATTTTTCGTCATCTGCCATGGGAAGGTGCCGGTTATTTCGGTGAGTTTTTAGCACGTCACGACATCTCCAGCCAATTAATACAAGTTGATCAGGGCGAACCCATTCCTGACGACCCACATCTCTTTTCCGGCCTGGTGTTCATGGGTGGCAACATGAGTGTGAACGACCCTTTACCGTGGATTGCCCAATCCGTGGCGCTCATCCAGCAGGCCATTGCAGCCGGTATACCCGTACTGGGACATTGTTTGGGCGGGCAACTCATCTCCAGGGCCATGGGCGCAACAATCAGCAATAACCCGGACAAAGAAATCGGTTGGGGTGAAGCTTACGCCATGGATAATGCCACCGCGCACGAATGGCTCAATGGCATTCAACACTTTACCGCTTTCCACTGGCATGGAGAAACTTTCAGCTTGCCCAAGGATGCCGTGCACCTGTTCAGAAGCAAGGCTTGTGCCAACCAGGCCTATGTGCTCCATAGCAAACACTTGGCCATGCAGTGCCACGTAGAAATGACTGAAGGTATGATTATCGACTGGTGCAAAGAAGGCGAAAATGAAATCAAATCCGCCTGCAACAGTCCGCACGTCCAAACTGCCGCGACCATGCAAACCGATATGTCCACAAGAATTGCGGCCCTGCATCATGTGGCGGATCAACTCTATCAGCGCTGGCTCACCGGCCTTCAACGCACATGAAAGCGCCGATACAAGTTGAAGCGTTATACGTCCTCATCGGACGTCAATTTACCTGGAAAGATCAATGTTACACGGCAATTGAAATACTGAGCCATCCCCCAACACTGGTGGCTCAAAATCACCAAACAGATCCCCACATTCAAAACGATGTCCATGGTCGCGCGCACCAAATGGTTGAAAGAGACATTATCAGCATTCCCGTCCTCAATGCGGAGGGATCACAACTCCATCCTGACTTTCTCCTCATTCACAACTGGGTAAATCCTGACCAAACCACTTGACGAAAGCACGAAATTCCGTATAATCGTCAAGCTTCACTGGGTCGGTAGCTCAGTCGGTAGAGCAGCGGACTTTTAATCCGTTGGTCGCGGGTTCGAATCCCGCCCGACCCACCA
>JAJYMO010000058.1 GCA_021786845.1 Pseudomonadota bacterium
TGTGCTCCGTGATAAGGGTACTCGTCTTACTGCCTTAGCCTGACATCAATTTATCATCATTTCAAGGTGGCTGGTTTTGGATTGATGAATTGACCACAGCGAAAACAGGGTGAATGAAGGCAACAGAAACAGGACGCGGATTTGCCGATTCGTGAGCCATGACAGGACCTAAAGTGCAAGCGAGCAACCACCGCTTGTGTGTGCGGTGGCGCTGGCCTGCTATCCGGCTTTTGGCTGGACAGAGAAATGACCAATAAGTATGGTCAGATTTTGGTCACTTAACTGCCATGTTTTGAATTGGGTTGTTCGACATGGCAACAGGATGATATGCAAGCTGAATCATTGATCAGGTGATTATTTTAACCCGTGAGGTCGCTGACAGACAATGTGTCGGCCGACCCGGGTTTGGGTTAATAACCACCTTTTCCAAATGGCTTGGGTAAGCCGGCAACCCGAACTGCCTGACGGGCTGGTTGGTTGGGAAACAGGGTGTAGAGGGCTTTTTTCCAGTCGGTGCCTGACTGTTCATCCTCTAACTCTTTCACCAAATTACGGAAGTTAGGGGTATGTCCTTTGTCGCGGTATTGGTCGCGCAGGAAACGAATGACTAACCAATGATCATCAGTCAGTGTGATGTTATCTGCAGCGGCCATAATCGGGACGATTTCGTCATCAAAAACCGCCTCAAGTAAAAATTTTTCATCATCGACGTCTAAATCTTGTCCGTTGTAATGAATGCCCATTATTTCCTCCTATATGATTAAATAGATGATTAAGTTAATTTGATGCTACCGTACCCACTGCAATGATGGATTTGTGGGGGATAAAGATACCGCATCCCAATTTTCGGTGTAAACCTATTCCTTGTTGTTGAATGTGAATGGAATGCTTTAAGGGAAGGTCATGCAAAAGCAGACTGTAGCCGGAGCGAGGCTGCTGACCATCAAACACCTGTTGGCGTTTGCCACAGATGAAACGGCTTTGAATTTCCATTTTGCTCAGGCTTTCCATGATATCGCGAGTGAACTCAATTTCATCCTCACTGTTAGTAACGACACAATGTGCATATAAAGGTGAGTACTGGCTCAGGGGTTTCGCTGTACACGAGCCAATCGTTAATGAGTATTGGTTCAATTCTATCACTTGTCCCTGGAGCGATTTTAAGTCATCCAAACGATCCTTCGCACAACGTATCACCACCTTGGCCCGGTGGTTGAGCATCAGTTCTTCATTTCCGTTGTTTGAGCCCTGTACAGAACGGATGCCCAGCAACGTTTCCTCACCAATCCAGGGTAATAGGCGTGACAATTCGCGATACATCAAATACCCGTGATCGACAGGGATGATGGAACCGGATAGAGACAGATGAACATCGGACATGGCCGTGAGGCCAATGTCCGATGTTTCTGTGTTGTCTTCGTAAAGCCAGCCTATTTCATTCTCCAGTTTAAATTAAACATTCAGGCAGCCGGTCTTTACCCAGGCTGAAAACCCGCATGAATTTAAATAATTAATCTTGTGTGTTTGCCCAATCCAGCATCATTTGTCCCCATGCTTTCGCCGTGGTTTTGTCGATGTCAAAAATAGTAAAACGTTTAATTTCCCTAATTCTTATACGCAAAGTCACATAATCAGCAAGATGCTCTACGTGTTGAAGTTCAATTTCCTGACGGTAGGGCGAGGCTAAAATTTTGTGCAGCGAAATGATTTTCGTCTCATCCAAGGGCCGTTCCTAATATAGTGTTGTTGCGATGCCATCGAAGAGAATGCCTCCAGCCTCAGTGTTCAGGCAATCTGATTATGCTATCGGATTTAGTTTCTCATTGTCGCCCAAACAAGAAACTAACCTGCAAGAGTGGTTTGATACTACCCATATGGGTAGGTGAACATCACCCACCGTGTCTATGGAATTGATGGCAATAACAGTTAAACTTCATAAACTTTTTGTGAATTCGAATTCGTGTCGATGTTTGAGATGAATTCACAAAATACAGCTATTAAACCACATTAGGCGCTGACGCAAAGAAACAGTGATTCAGCTCATTGAAATCTGGCCTTGAATAATCCGGCTATGGCCGCTGGAATTGGAGAATTGACTATGACTAAAAAAATGCACAAAACGCCGTTGCTAGATGAACTCGAGAGCGGTCCGTGGCCGAGTTTCGTCACCGGATTGAAGCGGTTGGCTAAAGATAATGACATGATGGTTGACCTGATGGGCCAGCTGGAAACTTCCTATCAGAACCGTAAAGGGTACTGGAAGGGAGGCACCGTGGGGGTATTTGGTTACGGTGGCGGTGTGATTCCACGCTTCAGTGAGTTAAAAGACGCAGAGGGGAATCACTTGTATCCCGATGCGGCTGAGTTCCATACTTTGCGTATTCAGCCCCCTGCAGGCATGCATTACACCTCCGACCTGTTGCGCAAGTTGTGTGATGTGTGGGAAAAGCATGGGTCTGGGTTGATCGCGCTTCATGGGCAAAGCGGCGATATTATGTTTCAGGGTATTTCGACAGCAAATGTTCAGCCTGCTTTCGATGAATTCAATGAGATGGGCTTCGATATGGGCGGGGCGGGTCCTGCGTTAAGAACTTCCATGTCTTGTGTGGGTGCTGCGCGTTGTGAAATGTCGAATTACGATGAAGCGAAAGCGTTACGTACCATCATCAATGCGAACCTGGATGACATGCACCGCCCCGCATTGCCGTACAAATTCAAATTTAAATTTTCGGGGTGCGGAAATGATTGCGTGAATTCAATTCAGCGATCTGATATGGCTGTGATTGGTACATGGCGCGACAGTATTCGCGTTAATGAGGCACGGGCCAAAGAATATATGGCTCAGCATGGAATGGAAAAGCTGGTCAATGATGTGATCAGTCGTTGCCCCAGTAAAGCGCTGTCGTTAAAAAACACGGCCAGTGTTTCAAAGGCAGAGGGCATATCCAGTGTGGCGGTGACAGACACCCAATCTTTACAAATTGAAAATCACAACTGCGTGCGTTGCATGCATTGTCTGAATGTCATGCAGGGCGCGTTGCTGCCCGGTGTGGATAAAGGCGCAACTGTCCTGGTGGGTGGTAAAAGTGTGCTGAAGATTGGTGCCACCATGGGAACAGTTGTGGTGCCCTTTATGAAACTGGACACCGAAGAAGATTTTGAAGAGTTAGGTAGCCTGGCTCGCGAAATTATGGATTTCTTCGCTGACAATGCATTGGAACATGAACGTACGGGCGAGATGATTGACCGGATTGGCATTGTCAACTTCCTGGAAGGAATTGGCAGAGAGGTTGATAGCAATATGATTCTTGAGCCGCGCAGCAATCCTTACGTTCGCACCGACGGTTGGGACGAAGAGGTTGAGCGGGTCCGGAGCCTCAAGAAAAAAGCGGTGGGATAATTTTTGCAATTTTTCAGGGCTGTTTACTGAACAAGATTTCTATCTGGAGAAAAGAATATTATGGCTACAATGCGTGCACCTATCGAGAGTGGGGTACCCGATGCGATGCCCTACATGCATCCGGTGATGGTGAAAAATTATGGTAAGTGGGCTTCTCACGATCACCCCAAGCCTGGAGTTTTGCGGCACCATGCTGAAAACGGTGATGTGATCTGGACGGTAAAAGCGGGTACACAGCGTCAAATGGACGTTTATACCATCAGAAAATTGTGTGATATTGCCGATCATTTTGCAGACGGACATGTGCGCTTTACGACGCGCAGCAATATTGAGTATATGGTTTCCGATGAAGCAAAAGTGGAGCCGCTTATCAAGGCGCTGACAGACAACGGATTCCCTGTCGGCGGCACGGCAAACTCAGTATCCATGATTTCACACACACAGGGTTACTTGCATTGTGATATTCCTGGTACGGATGCATCAGGGGTGGTGAAAGCATTGATGGACGAGCTTTATGAAGAGTTCATTAGCTGCGAAATGCCCAACCGGGTTAAGTTGTCGACATCGTGCTGTGAAATTAATTGCGGTGGGCAAGCGGACATTGCAATCATCATGCAACACACCAAACCGCCAAAAATAAATCATGATTTGGTGGCTAACGTGTGTGAGCGGCCTTCGGTTGTGGCCCGGTGTCCAGTGGCCGCCATTCGTCCCGCCTTGGTGAATGGTAAGCCCAGCCTGGAAGTCGATGAGAAAAAATGCGTTTGTTGTGGCGCCTGTTATCCCCCATGCCCACCGATGCAGATCAACGATTCTGAGCATTCCAAGATTGCGATTTGGGTGGGCGGGAAAAATTCCAATGCCCGTTCACGTCCTACTTTCCACAAATTAGTGGCATCCGGGTTGCCTAACAATGGACCGCGTTGGCCTGAAGTTGCTGCCGTAGTGAAAAACATTCTGGCTGTGTACAAGGCGGATGCGCAACCCTGGGAGCGTTTGGCTGATTGGATTGACCGGATTGGCTGGCCAAGATTTTTTGAAAAAACCGATTTGCCGTTTACCAAGTTTCACATTGATGATTGGCGCGGTTCACGGTCGACATTGAACGCTTCCACACACATTCGTTTTTAATTTTGCGGGCACTGCCTTTGCTCGCAGTTGCAAAGGCAGCGTTTCAATAGCTTCATGAAAAGGGATTTAAGGTATGAAATTCGGAATTATGGTGAGTGAAGGGCCTTATACACACCAGGCATCGGACAGCGCGTACCTGTTTGCCCAAGCGGCTCTGGAAAAAGGACATGAAATTCAACGTGTGTTTTTTTACCACGATGGTGTGAACAATTCGACCCGAATGACCGAGCCGCCACAAGATGATCGTAACATTGTGACACGCTGGTCAAAGCTGGCGGAAGAGCATTCAATTGACCTGGTGGTTTGCGTTGCGGCTGCGATGCGTCGGGGTATTAATGATGAAAATCTGGCGCCTGGCTTCCGTATTTCCGGGTTAGGGCAATTGGTTGAATCCGGCATTCAGGCTGATCGACTGATGGTGTTTGGCGATTGAACAAAAGGAAGATGTGATGAGTGAAGTAGCAGGCGATTTTGACGATGAAGATGGCTCCGGTACCATCAAAAAATTCATGTTCGTTAACCGCAAGGCACCTTACGGAACGGTCTACGCATTGGAAGGTTTGGAGGTGGTGCTGATTACTGCCGCTTTCGACCAGGACGTGAGTATGGTGTTTATGGATGATGGTGTGTACCAGTTGGTGAAAGGACAAAACACCAAGGCCATTGCCATGAAAAATTTCTCACCCACTTATCGGGCTTTGGATGGCTACGACATTGAGAAGCTGTATGTTGAACGTGATTCTTTGGAAATGCGCGGATTAAGTGAGAGTGACCTGTTGGTTCCGGTAGAGGTATTGTCGTCGGCCGAAATGCAAGTTCTGATGAATGATCAGGACGTGGTCATTGCTTTTTAAGGGGAAAATGTATGCTACATATCGTAAATAAATCCCCATTTGAGAATACAACGCTTGCCAGTTGTTTACGCGTTGTGGGTAAGGGTGGCGATAATGCACTCTTATTGATTGAAGATGGTGTTTATGCCATAACAAAAAACAGTGACGCAGGGAAAGCGGTGCATGCGGTGATGGGTGGCGTCAAGGTTTATGCGTTGATGCCTGACGTTGAAGCGCGTGGAATGCAAGACCGGGTGCTGGAAGGCGTCACAATGGTCGATTATGCGGGTTTCGTTGATTTGGTGATTGAGCACAATAACGTGCAATCTTGGTTATAAAGATATTTTTAAATAGAGGGCTTATATCATGGCAATAGAAATTAACGGCAAGACGTATGACACAGATGAAGAAGGTTATCTGACTGATTTGAGCCAATGGGATGAAGACGTCGCGAAGGTACTCGCCGCTGAGGAAAAAGTGGAGATGACGGACAATCATTGGGAAGTGATTAATTTCCTGCGTGAGTATTATAACGAGTTTCAGATTGCGCCGGCTGTGCGTGTGTTGACCAAAGCCATTGGCAAGAAATTGGGACCCGATAAAGGCAACAACAAGTATCTGTACGAACTGTTTCCTTATGGGCCAGCCAAACAAGCATGCAAAATTGGTGGCTTACCCAAGCCAACTGGCTGTATCTGATTAAAACCCGGGTTTGACGAGATGGTGTGGCTTACCCTCCCTTTTGATGTTGTGATGAAGATGCGGTGCAGTATGAATAGTTTCATCGCGCCTTTCCTCATGCAGCACAGAATACCAGTAAAGGTGAGGGTGAGTTCAACGCAAACCCGGATGATATAAGGCGGTTCCGCAGGAGCCACTCTTTCGCAGTCTATTTGAAAGCAAAACCAAAGTACGGTATGTCACTACTTACTATTACCTTTGCACTCTTGTTTTATTTGGCCACAGCCGTCTTGATTGGTGGCGTCGCCTATAAAATTTACATTTATAGCAGCACACCCGTGCCGTTGAAAATTCCAACGATGCCGGCACCCATGACCACGACGGGTGTTGTCATGAGGATGGGGCGTGAAGTTGTCCTGTTCGAAAGTCTGTTTAAATCCAATAAGTGGATCTGGATTTTCGGCTGGATGTTCCACTTCGGTTTGCTGTTGGTGTTGTTGCGCCACTTGCGCTACTTTACACAGCCGGTCTGGGGTTGGGTAGTCCTGATCCAGCCTTTTGGCCGTTATGCGGCTTTTGTGATGATCGCGGGCTTGTTGGGTTTGTGGGCACGACGCATTCTGGTGGACAGGGTTCGTTATATCTCTACCCCTTCCGATCACCTGATGCTGGCGCTGTTGCTTGGTATCGGTTTGTCTGGTGTGGCGATGAGCTTTTTTTCACACGTGGACATTATTGACGTCAAGATGTTTATGCTCGGGCTGATGATGTTTCATTGGCAAGAGCTGCCGCCAGAGCCGATTTTGTTGGTGCATTTGTCGCTGGTTGCGTTACTCATGATTGTCTTTCCGATTAGCAAACTTCTGCATGCACCGGGTGTTTTCTTTAGCCCAACCCGGAATCAGGTTGATGATTCCAGAGAAGTGCGCCATGTGGCCGATTGGGCTGTCCATTTTGATCAATAAGAAAAAAGGATACTACGTTGGCTGCATCTAAATTTGAAGTGCCTGAGCTAAAGGGTTACACCACTATCCCATTATTGCAAAAGGGCGCATCCGCCAATATTAAGTCATTTCTGGCGAATGAGAAAATTCAGGAAGATTTGGGTTTTCCTGGTGAACTGGTTGAAGATTGGCATGATAAGGCAATCGAAAAAATGGGTGAGTTGCTCGGTAAATATCGGGGCTTGCGCGTTTTTATGGATGCCTGCGTACATTGCGGAGCCTGTACCGACAAGTGCCATTATTATTTGGGTACCCGTGATCCAAAAAATATGCCAGTAGCTCGTCAAGATCTGATGCGTCAGGTTTATCGTCGATACTTTACATTTGCCGGAAAATTTTTTCCAAAATTGGTGGGTGCCAGGGATTTAACCCGTGAGGTGCTGGATGACTGGTACAGCTACTACTACCAGTGTTCCGAGTGTCGGCGCTGTTCAGTGTACTGCCCTTATGGTATCGATACGGCTGAAGTCACCATGGCCGGGCGGGAGATTTTGGACAGTGTAGGCATGGGTCAAAAATACACGAACGAAATTTTGGGCAAGGTGCACAGAATCGGTAATAACCTGGGTCTGCCGGGCCCCGCTTTGGTGGATACTTTAGAAGGGCTTGAAGAAGACATCGAAGCTGACACCGGTTTTGCAGTGAAGTTGCCCATTGACGTCAAGGGCGCAGAAGTTTTGTTGATCACGCCATCGGCTGACTTCTTCTCGGAACCGCACGTTGAAAGTTTAATCGGCTACGCAAAGGTATTTCATGCTGCAGGCATTAGCTGGACTTTGTCCTCCATGTCATCCGAGGCCGGTAACTTTGGCATGTTTATCGGCAATTATGAGCAGATGCATAAAGTGGCGTTGCGTATTCGTCAGGCGGCACTTGAATTAGGTGTGAAACGCATTGTGGTCGGCGAGTGCGGGCATGCATGGCGGGTGGCTTACAGCTTCTGGAATACCCTGATAGGCGTGGGTGCGGGTGCAGATGACCCATTTGCCAAAATGTTGCAAAAACAGCTTGATCCAAGATACCCGCAGCCTGCTCACATCTGCGAAGTCACCTATGATCTGCTGCAACAAGGGGCGATTAAAATGGACAAGGAAGCCAACGACCACCGAATTATTACTTTCCATGATTCGTGTAACGTGGCGCGTGGGTCAAACATGGGCGGAATTCCTGGCGGACAGTTTATTCTTCCCCGCGAAATCATTAAGTCTGTGGCCAATCATTTTTATGACATGGCACCCGAAACCGTATTTGAAGGCACATTTTGCTGCGGTGGTGGTGGGGGCTTGTTAACCGATGATTTGATGGAGTTGCGAGTCAAAGGCGCAATGCCGCGAATGAATGCTCTGAAAAGTGTTGTGGACACGCATCAGGTTAATTTTATGGCCACCATCTGTGCGATCTGTAAAGCGCAATTTACAAAAGTTCTGCCATATTATGAATTTGAAATGAGCATGGTAGGCGGTGTTCATCAATTGGTAAGTTCGGCCATTCGCTTGGACCCGAATAAGTAAAAATTTATGGAACTTAGGGCTCGTTAATGAATAACTTGAACTTATGTTGCCGCGTATTCGGGATGGGCGCATCCCGGCGTTGCAAGGTGCTTGTTGTGAACGACACAACCACACGTTTCGCGTCTGGTGGGTCATATCCCAAAGCGCTTCCAGCCTCAGTACAGGTTATTTATTAACGAGCCCTTAATATCAGGAGACCAGCAATGTCAACAACATCCGATGAAACCAAGCAGTTACTGACTTACACCCGTTATAAAGCGGATGATAAAGTCTGGCACAAGTGGCAAGATAAAATTTTCGATGCCGACCATTCTCACAAATGTCCGGAATATGTACTGTCTTCTCCACCGTGTCAGGCCAGTTGCCCTGCTGGTGAGGACATACGCGGTTATTTAAATATTGTGCGAGGTGTGGAAAAGCCACCCGCTGGCGTGCCATGGCAAGAGTATGCATTTCGTCGTATTGCGGAAGCCAATCCTTTTCCTTCGGTCATGGGACGTGTTTGCCCTGCGCCATGTGAGTCGGGATGTAACCGTAATGAAGTTGAAGATTTTGTGGGCATTAACTCGGTTGAACATTTTCTGGGTGACTGGGCGCTCAATAACAATATCGCTTACGTGAACAAGTCCGAGCCTACTGGCAAGACAGTTGCGGTGCTGGGCGGTGGACCTGCCGGTCTGGCTTGTGCTTATCAGCTGACTCTGAAGGGTCACTCTGTGACTATTTTCGACGAACATGAACACCTCGGCGGGATGATGCGTTATGGCATTCCCAGCTTCCGTACGCCACGTGATGTGCTGGATGGCGAAATTAAGCGAATTATTGATTTGGGCGTGAAAACCCGTATGAACACGCATGTGGGTAAAGATGTCACCATGGCTGAGCTGGAAAAGGAATATGACGCCATCTTTATGTCCATGGGCGCTCAAAGTGGCCGGGCTTTGCCCGTACCTGGTTCGGAAGCCCCCAATTGCGTGACGGCAATGGCTTTTCTTCGCGCTTTTAACGAAGGACGCCTGCAACACGTGGGGAAACGGGTGGTGGTGATTGGTGGCGGCGATACATCGATCGACGTGGCGACTGTGGCGCGCCGTTTGGGACAAATTACACATCCACGTGAGGCGGATCGTCCTGAGCATGTCATTGTCGGTAAATTGGCGCACGATGTGGCTGAAGCTTCTGCGCGGGAAGGCGCAGAAGTCGTCCTGGTGACCCGTACCAGCATTGAGAAAATGCATGCCAATAAACACGAGGTTGAACAGGCTCATGCGGAAGGCATTGAGATTGTTCCCAGCGTGACGCCGATAGCCGTGTTGTTGAATGCAGAAGGGCGCGCCATCGCGCTGCGTGTGGCTGAATTTGAATCAATAAAGGGCGAAACCCACATTAAAGCGGGTACGGAACGGGATATACCTGCCGATTTGATTGTATCGGCCATTGGTCAAATGGTGGATTTCACTGGTCTTGAAGAGTTCAACAATAACCGGGGCCTGATTAAACCGGATGCGAATTATCGTTTTCCTGGCAAAAAACATATTTTTGTCGGTGGCGATGTGATTAAACCGCATTTGTTGACCACGGCAATTGGACACGCTTCTATTGCCGCAGACGGTATCAATGCCTATTTGAATGGTCAGGATGAATTGGAAAAACGGCCCAAGGTCGATGCGCATCGCTTTGATCTGCTGCGCAAGTTGACAGAAAAAGGGCTTAAAGTTGAAGAATACAATCATCAACAGGTGCTTGGTTCGGACACCAGCGCTTTTGCAGTGCATAACTATGAGGATCGTTCTGCCAAATATGTGATTTCATCCAAGCAGCTTTTCCTTGGTCAATTTGCCTATGAGAATCGGAATAAGCGTGAAACGATTACGCTTAACTCGAAGGAGGCACTGGGTAATTTTGAAGAACGTTTGATGAAACTTACTGAGGCAAAAGTGGTGGCGGAAGCCAAACGTTGCATGAGTTGCGGTTTGTGTTTCGAGTGTGACAATTGCGTGGTGTATTGCCCACAAGCTGCTGTATTCAAAGTAAAACGCGATAAGGCGACCATAGGACGTTATGTGGACACTGACTACAGCAAATGCATCGGTTGCCATATTTGTGCGGATGTGTGCCCGACGGGTTACATCCAGATGGGCATGGGTGAGTAGAGAATACACCATGAAGAAATTGCTCACGGAATGGTTAAAACCGGCGGCTTGGGGCACTCTGATTTTGATGTGTGCGATGTCGATGGGTCATGCGGCAGAGAATACTCAAAATACGTCTGACGTGCCTCAGCCCAATGTGACGGCGATAAAAGGGGGTAAGTGCGTGGAAAATACCGAATTCATGCGCAAAAATCATATGAAGCTGTTGATGCATCACCGCATCACCGCCGTACACAAGGGTGATAACCAGCTGGCTGATAAATACAGCATTATCAACTGTGTCAATTGCCATGCCAATCCAAAAGATCATAGCGTGGTTGGGCCGGGTGATTTTTGTCAAAGTTGCCATGCCTATGCGGCGGTGAAGATCACCTGCTTCGAGTGTCATTCGAGCAAACCGTCCGCTACCCCGTCCCCATTTCATGCCACCACATCCATGGTGGGTGCGACAGGTAAGGACCCGCATGCCACAATGGTGCATTATTTGGCTTATCATGAACATCCGCAAAACCTGAATTCCGGGCTCAGTGCCAAGGATTTAGCAGGAGTGACCCAATGAGTGATATTGACAATTACCGTCGCCGCTTTATGACAGGGGTGGTCGGTGTGGCTGCTACGGTGTCCTTGCCCGCCGGACTCCTGTTTTGGCAAACCGCCGAGGGGAAATCCAACGACGATACAGGGCTCGCTTCAGCCAAAACACGTTGGGGCATGTTGATCGACACCACAAAATGTGCAACGGGCTGTGATGCATGCGTGAGAGGGTGTGACAAGGAAAATGGGCTGTCGGGCAATACTTCTCCGACCAGCCCGCAGTGGATACGAAAAGTGCAGGTGAGCAATCCCAGTACAGGCAACGGTTTTTCTTTGCCCATGATGTGTCAGCATTGCGAGGAACCGCCTTGCGTGGACGTCTGCCCCACTGGCGCATCTTTCAAGCGCGTCGACGGTATCGTGCTGGTAGATCGGCATATTTGTATTGGTTGTCGTTATTGTATGATGGCGTGCCCTTACAAAGCACGTTCTTTTATACACCATCCAGAGACCGATCAACTGGCGGAAGTGCCGCGAGGTCAAGGCTGTGTGGAATCATGCACTTTCTGTGTGCAGCGCATTGATGAAGGTAAAACGACGACGGCCTGTCAGGATGCTTGCAATGCAGAGGGACACCAAGCCATTTACTTTGGTGATCTCAAAGACCCTAACAGTGAGATTTCCAAGCAACTTGCTCAATACAGCAGTCAAGAGGTTTTACCGAATCTTGATCTGCACACTGGTGTACGCTACCAAGGGATTTAAGTCATGCAAATCGAATTTCGCGAACTGGATGGAAAGAGCAATGCCTATTATGGCTTGTTGGGTGGGTGGGTTGCTCTGGTACTAATAGGCCTGTTTTCGGCCTTTCAAATGGAGCATTACGGGCATATTATCACGGGGATGAATAACCAGGTGGTGTGGGGAATGCCACATGTCTTTGCTGTATTCATGATTGTGGCGGCATCCGGTGCGTTGAATGTGGCATCCATTGCCACGGTATTCGGCAAGAAATTTTATAAACCTTTGGCCCCGCTGTCTGCGTTACTTGCGATTGCCTTGTTGGCGGGCGGCTTAACGGTGCTGATGCTGGATCTCGGACGTTCAGACCGGGTCATCGTGGCGATGACGCATTATAATTTCAAATCTGTTTTTGCCTGGAATGTATTTCTTTACACTGGTTTTTTTGGTTTTGCAGCGCTCTACATCTGGACGATGATGGATCGTAATGTGAACCGTTTTAATAAACCTGCTGGATTTGGGGCGTTTATCTGGCGCTTGATGCTGACCACAGGTACCGGTTCCATTTTTGGTTTTCTGGTGGCGCGTCAAGCTTATGATTCTGCCTTGCTGGCACCCATGTTTATAGTCATGTCATTTAGCTATGGCCTGGCCGTTTATTTGTTGGTGTTGATGCTTGCTTACCGCTGGAGTAAGCGGTTAATTGGTGATGTGGTCATTACCCGGCTCAAAAATTTACTGGGTGTATTTGTGGCCGCAGTGATGTATTTTGTACTGGTGTATCATTTGACTAATTTGTATTTCACCAAGCAGCATGATTTCGAACGCTTTATCCTGCTGGACGGGGGTATTTACACTCTGTTATTCTGGGGTGGGCAGATTGTGCTGGGCAGTGTGCTGCCTTTGATCCTGCTGTATGCCCCGGCGACACGCAAGTCGGTTAGCGCGACCTTCGCTGCATGTCTGCTCGTGGTGTTGGGCGGTTTGGCACAAATGTACGTGACCATAATTGGCGGGCAGGCTTTCCCCCTGCAGCTTTTCCCCGGTATGGTTGAGACCAGCTCTTTCTATGATGGCGTGATTCACCCTTACACACCCAGTTTGGTAGAGATATTGCTCGGCCTGGGTGGCGTGGGTGTGGTAGGTGCCATTGTGGTTTTTGCAGTCAAGCTGTTCCGTTTTCTGCCAGAAAGCCTGGATAATTCGGTGATTGATGCGCACCACAACGTACACTAACCCGAATTAATTTGGCTTTTCAACCCAAATAATTCATTAGACGCGAGATGTTGATCGCGAGGCAACTTGCCTCGCCAGCGGTCGCGCAGGCTCGAAGAGCTGTCAAATGGATTATTTGGATTCAATATTCTGCGCGATTTTCACGTGAATTGATATAAAATTCGGTTTGAAATTGTATTTTAGTGAATTTACGAGGAATATCCATGAGTGAAGAACATCAGTTTGCCCCCTTTATTCGGATACTTGGAAAAGGTAAGAATGGCTCGCGATCGCTGACCCAGGATGAGGCTTATCATGCCATGCGCATGATTCTGGCCGATGAAGTTGAGCCGCTGCAATTGGGGGCTTTTCTGATGTTGCTGCGCGTGAAAGAAGAGTCGCCCGAGGAACTGGCAGGTTTTGTGTTGGCCGCCCGTGAAGCTATTGTTCTACCCGACAATGCGCCTGCTGTTGATGTGGATTGGTCATCGTATGCCGGTAAGCGTCGCCAGTTACCCTGGTTCCTGTTGTCGATCTTACTGCTTGCCAGTCACGGCGTGAATGTCTTCATGCATGCGATTGGTGGACGTAAAGATGATCGGGTTTATACCCCGGAAACCCTGACTATACTGGGTATTACCCCGTGCCATTCCCTGCAGGAAGCCGCGAATCGGATTCGGGATCATCATTTCGCCTTTATGTCGCTGGAAGCGTTAAGCCCGAAGCTCTACCAAATTATTGGGATGCGACCATTACTGGGTTTGCGTTCTCCTGTCCATACGCTGGCCCGTATGTTAAACCCGATGCGGGCGCCGGTGATGATGCAAGGTATTTTTCATCCTGCTTATCGTGACATGCACCAGTTGGCGGCGCAGCTTCTCAATCAGCCGCATGTGGCGGTGATAAAAGGCGAGGGCGGTGAAATTGAGCGTGATCCCGACTCTGCATGTCTGGTGAAAGGCGTGCACAATGGCGAGTTAACGGAAGAAACCTGGCCCCCCATGTTTGATAATCGTCATGTGAAAGATGCCAGTATGGACATCCGGCGTTTACCTGCCTTGTGGCATGGCGATATCGAGGATGAATATGGTCTTGCTGCTGTTGTTGGCACCACTGCCATCACGCTTAAAACCATGGGCAGGGTGGACACCCAGGATGCTGCGCTGAAAATGGCGCAGGATATGTGGGTTCGACGTTCGGCTAATTGGCCAGTCTGAATCGCATACCGCTATGTCACGTTTTTTCATCTCCGCAGCCCATAAGTCCTCCGGGAAAACCACGTTAAGTATTGGTTTGTGCGCCGCCTTGCGCACCCGTGGCTTACAAGTCCAGTCTTTTAAAAAAGGGCCTGACTATATTGACCCCATGTGGCTGGCGCTCGCCAGTGGACACCCTTGTTATAATCTGGATTTTTACCAGATGGACAGGGATGAAATCGCCGAGTTGTATCAGCAACACAGTACCTGTGCAGAGGTGATTGTGGTGGAGGGTAACAAGGGGCTTTATGATGGTCTGGATTTGGAAGGCACAAACAGCAACGCTGCCCTGGCAGCGATGCTGAATATCCCGGTTATTTTGGTGCTTGATGCCCGTGGCGTGACGCGTGGGGTTGCGCCACTGATATTGGGTTACCAGGCTTTTGATCGGAACATACGTATCCAGGGCGTGATTTTAAACCAGCTGGGAGGCTCGCGCCATGAAAGCAAACTGCGAGCGGTGATTGAGCATTATACGGATGTGCCTGTGTTAGGTGCGGTACAGCATGATGCTGAATTGCAGATTGTTGAACGCCATCTCGGTTTGATGCCGAGTAATGAGTCTGCTGCGGCTGAACGGAAAATCCAGGCCATTGCTGAACGTATTGCTGCGCAAGTAGATCTGGACAGGCTGTTGCAAGTCTCCGCCGCTCCGAATGTCCCATCGAGAGGCCTGTCGGTAGCGCCGGTGGCGAGTACAAAGCCATGCTATCGCATCGGGTTGGTGCGTGACCGGGCATTTGGGTTCTATTATGCCGATGACCTGGATGCCTTGGCGGCTGGCGGTGCAGAACTCATTCCGATCAACGTTCTGGATGAGGCGCATTTGCCGTCACTGGACGGATTGATTATTGGCGGTGGATTTCCAGAATTGTTCCTGGCGGAATTGGAAGCCAATGTTTCGATGCGTCAAGACATTCAGTCGGCAATAGAAAATGGTTTGCCGGTGTATGCCGAATGCGGAGGGCTGATGTACCTGTCTCGCACCTTGCGCTGGAAAGATCGTGCGCATCAGATGGTGGGGATAATACCGGGGGACGTGGTGATGCACGACAAACCGGTGGGGCGTGGCTATGTTCGCTTGCGAGAAACCGGTTTGTCGCCATGGCCTGATGCCGTGCCCTCGACGGATGACATCTGTGCGCATGAGTTTCATTATTCCAGTTTGGAAAATGTAGACCCAGATATGCAATATGCCTATCAAGTGGTGCGTGGACACGGATTGGATGGGCAGCATGATGGCATTGTGTACCGTAATTTGTTGGCGTCTTATACGCATTTACGGCACACCAAAAATTTTAACTGGGTATCCCGATTCCTTGCTTTGGTGGCACAACATCATTTTTCCAGAATGCCCGTGAAAGAGGCGGTGGCATAATTTCTGGTTATAGAAACAATTTTTTAATACGTTTAAGGAGACTAACATGATTACTATCACCCCCCTTGCGGCCAAAGAAATTTTAGCTTCTGCCGCCGAGAATGATTCTGACGGTATGGCGTTACGATTGGCTGCCCGTTTTGCTGCCGATGGCTCTATTGAATATGCCATGGGTTTCGATGATCGAAGCCCTGATGACATGATGGTGAAGTCCGAAGGGGTGGTTTTGCTCATCCATGAGAATCATCTCGATCTGTTGACTGGCGCCACGCTGGATTTTGCAGAAATTAACCCCGGTGAAATGGGTTTCGTATTCAAAAATCCCAATGCACCACATCACCCGGGTGGATGTGGTAGCAGTAGTGGCGGCGGATGTAATGGTGGTGGCTGCGGATCATCAAGTGAAGGCGGCGGTGGGAGTCAGGGCGGTTGCCACTGATGTGTTACCTGGATGCAATTTGATCTTATTGTGATTGGGAGTGGCCTGGGTGGTTATAAGGCCGCGACCATTGCAGCCGGTTTGGGCGCAAAGGTCGCGTTGATAGAACGCGATTTGCCTGGGGGGAACTGCCTCAACCATGGTTGTATTCCGAAAAAAACGCTGTTGAACATAGCCAGTCTTATCGGTAAGGCGAATGCACTGGTCGGGCGCGGCTTAATGGGGCCCATCAACGGTGATTTCAAGGCCGCCATGGCGCAGAAAAATGCTGTCGTGAAAGGTTTACGAGACAACTTTTCAGTTGGACTAAAGCATTTTGGTGTAAGTGTGTTTTATGGTGAGGCCAGTTTCATTGATGGACATCGGGTGCGCATTCGTCACTTAACGCCGCAGACCGAACCGCTTCACGCCACGCTTGACCTTGAGGCAGCACGTATAATTATCGCTACCGGTTCCAAACCAAAGGAATTGTCCATCTGCCCGACTGACGGGCGCGTTGTGGCAAATTCCGAAGAATTTTTGAGTCGTCTTGACCATGTGCCGCGTTCAGTATTGTGCATAGGAGGTGGTGCAATCGGTGTGGAGTTTGGTTTTATGCTGCATCAATTTGGGGCGAAGGTACATATTGTCGAACGGGGTGACCGGCTGCTTCATCAAGCAAGAAACATGGCGGACAGGGCCTGCGGTGCGCTGGAAAGAAGATTAGGCCATCTGGGCATTGAGGTGAGTAAAAATTTGCAAGTTGTGTCGAGCCGGGTTGGAAAAGATGGGGTGCATGTTGCTTTTAATCGTGGAGACATCGCCTGCTATGATTACGTGCTGGTTGCTGTGGGTCGGCAACCCAATACCCAGGGTTTGGGCCTCGAAAAGATGGGTATCGAGGTAGATGCAGAGGGTTTTATCCCGACTTCTGCATACTTGGAGACATGTGTAAGCGGTGTTTATGCCGTGGGTGATGTCAAACGCAGTGCTATGGCCAGCCCAATGACGGCCAGCGTCGCACAGTACGATGCCAGGGTGGCTGCTACCAACGCCATGAAGGGTAACGGGTTGCGAGCTAATTATTTCAAAGTGCCCTATATGATTCATTCAGCGCTGGAAATGGCCTGCGTTGGATTTTCTGAGGAGCAGGCAGATTGTGCCGGTTTTTCGGAGGAAGTGGCGCGTTCCAGTTTGAGGGCCTCTGGTAAAGCGCACGCCTGTCACGATGTGGATGGCCACATTGAGATCGTGCATGATGCTGAAACAGGCCAGTTGTTGGGCGGCAGCATCGTCGGTCAGGAAGCGGGTGAGCAAATCCACATGCTTTCTGCCGCGCTGTTTTCCAGGCAGGGCATGCAATTTTTCAAAGACATGGCTTACGGGCATCCGTCATGGAGTGAAGAGATGGAAACTGCCGTGGATACAGTCTTCTCAACTTTTTCAAAATCCGGTAACAACGATTTTTGTTCCAGTATTTTTGCTGGAGATTAAGGGTTCATTTACGAGCCCCAAGCTGAATTAAGGTAAAAAATATGAATTTTCTTCCCATTTTTATGGATATTCGAGGTCAGCGTTGCCTCGTGATCGGCGGCAATGAAATGGCCGCACGCAAGACGGCGCTGCTGTTGCAGTGCGGTGCGCTGGTCACTGTCGTTGCTTCGGAGCTTGTGACAGCCTTTACGGAACTTGATGGTCAAGAGCGGCTTGATCATGACCGGGCGGCGTTTAAACTTGCGTTGCTTGATGGGGTAGCAGTGGTCATTTGTGCCAGTGGTGATGAGCAGCTTGACCGAACAGTGTCCCAGGCTGCACGTGACCGTCACCTGCCTGTTAATGTCGTAGACAAGCCCGAGCTGTGCAGTTTTATTCTGCCCGCCATTATTGATCGTTCACCATTATTGGTGGCAGTATCCAGTGGCGGTGCTGTGCCAGTGTTGGCGCGATTACTGCGAGCACGATTAGAAACCTTGATTCCTTCCAGTTATGGTAATTTAGCACTGCTGGCTGCACGCTTTCGCGAAGAGGTAAAAAAGAAATTTTCTTCATCACCCCAACGCCGTATTTTCTGGGAAAAAATTCTTCAGGGGCCGGTTGCGGAGCTGGTTTATGCGGGCAATGAAATAGCCGCTGAAACCGCACTGAAGCGACAGCTGGAGGTTGAACTTGATGACTTGCCGCAAGGCGAAGTTTATTTGGTCGGCGGCGGCCCCGGCAATCCGGATTTGTTGACTTTTCGTGCGTTACGTTTGATGCAGCAGGCCGATGTCGTGGTTTATGATCATCTGGTGGCGGACGCCGTGCTTGATTTGTGCCGGCGTGATGCAGAACGTGTTTATGTCGGCAAAGAGCGTGCCAATCATACGCTGCGTCAGGAAAGCATCAACATGTTGTTGGTAGATTATGCGAAGGCCGGAAAACGGGTGTTACGGCTTAAAGGGGGGGATCCGTTTATTTTTGGTCGTGGTGGAGAAGAAATCGAAACGCTGGCAGAAAATGGTATTCCGTTCCAGGTCGTGCCGGGTATTACTGCGGCGTCAGGTGTGGCCTCATATGCCGGGATTCCGCTGACCCATCGTGATTACGCGCAGTCTTGTGTGTTTGTGACCGGGCATCTCAAGGATGACACCATCAACCTTGATTGGGACGCTTTGGCGCGCCCGAATCAGACTGTGGTGATTTATATGGGTTTACTTGGCTTGCCCGTTCTTTGTCAGGAACTCATTTCTCATGGTTTGGATGCGACCACGCCTATCGCCCTCGTGCAGCA
>JAJYMO010000008.1:0-12983 GCA_021786845.1 Pseudomonadota bacterium
ACGGTCGAGCAGCTGGCCTTTTTGCGCAAGATAAAATGCGATGAAATACAGGGGTATTATTTTAGCAAGCCACTGCCTGCTGATGAAATGGAGAAACTTCTTGGAGAAGGAAGACGATTAAGCTGAACCGCTTAATTGTCCATCATAAGGTTTAAATCACCGGCTTTAGACAGTCAGCTTTAGCCGCGATAATATGCTGCATGAATTATTGGGTATGAAAGTCATACGGATTTTAAAATTGAGTGGCATTTTGTATGGGCAACGACATACCATTATCTCGTGCTGAGAGGCAATGTGGAAAAGCAGCTCAGTTTGTTTGAACAACTTTTCGGCGATTTTAAGTGGAATCGCTGCTGAATCTCACGCTGCCAGTTTAACCGTCGGCAGCATCACGGCGTAAGCCGTTTTCATGCCCAGACTGGAACGCGGTCTGTCCCGATTGTACCAGTCCAGATATTGCATCCAGATAATGCATGATGGACGATCTCGCATCCCTCACCCAATAATAGCCTGTTCAACACCTGGGTCACGTTTATCCTTTTTCCTTGCTGGTTTAAAACCCCGGCCTTCAGGCCGACAGGCGCGCCGAACCCCGCCCTGAAGGACGAGGTTTTAAAGGCGCGGTCAGGGAGGGGATGCACACCCCTCCCTGATTAAATATCCACCGGCCTGAAGGCCGGTGGCCTCATTGCTTCGCTCGTCATTAAAATTTCACACAACTTTCATAGTCCCGACATAAAGCATTGCTAGACTTTAAAAAATTTTATTGGTTAATTTTAGTCTGTTTTTTTTGGGGGGGGGGATGAAGTTGAAAAAAAGTGTGAATTTGCGTAAAAAATTAATTGTGCAATGGGTGGTGAGCAGTATGTTCGCTATGACCGCGCACAATGCTTTTGCTGATACGACTGATTTGGGGACTGTGACGGGCAGCGCTTCGGATGCCTCAGCAGTGGCGGCGGATCAAGCTTCTGCAGCTTATCAGGCGCCAACCCAGGGTTCCCTGGTTGCAACGCAGCCAGAAACGGTCATTAGCCAGCATTATATTCAGGAAAATATGGGGCCTGCAGCCAATTTTCCTGATATTGTCGCTATTTCCCCCAGTGTTTGGAGTGTTGATCCAAACGGAACAGGCGGGATGGAATCACAAGCTGGGGGGCCCTTTTTGCGTGGGTTTAAGGCTGGGCAGTATAACGTGACGTTTGATGGCATCCCTTGGGGAGATTCCAACGACTTTACCCAACATTCAACGGTGTATTTTATGCCACAGGATCTGAGCAGTGTCGTGGTCGACCGTGGTCCAGGTGATGCGAGCACCATTGGTAACGCCACTTTCGGCGGCACCATGGCTTCTTATTCACGCGCGCCTTCCACGACCAGTGATTTCACGACCTTTTCCGATATTGGTAGTTTTGATACGCATCTGGTGGGTGCATCCTTTGACACTGGCGTGATGAAACAATACGGTGATGCCAGTGCTTTTGTGAGTTATAAAGACTTTGGTACGCAAGGTTATTTGACCAATGTGAATCAACGTCGCACCAATTTATTCGTGAAACTGGTTAAACCGATTTCGGACAATACTGTGTTGACCTTTGTCGCGATGCAAAATTACACACATCAAAATTTCTCATCGGGCACAACCCTGGCTGATTTGCAAACCTATGGCAACAATTACGGCTTGAATGAAAATCCAAATAGCCAAAACTACCAGGCTTACAACACCGATAATATCAATTCTGATTTTGAATACATCGGGTTGCAATCAAACTGGTCGGGCTGGAAAGTGGACAACAAACTGTATACCTATGCGTATGAGCACAACGGCATGGGTGGCACCGATCAAAGCAGCGCTGCAATAAATGGCACAGTTTTGGCGGATGGTGCTGCGAATCCAAATGGGGTGCCTGGTTATACCATGACGATGGATTACCGCTCCGTTGGTGATGTGTTTCGTTTGGCCAGGGATGTGGGTCCCGGTACAGTGAATACGGGGATCTGGTATGATCATCAACTCAATTCGCGTTCCAATTACAACGTGGATTTGTCCACAGGTGGCTACAATTACATTAACACCACTTCCACAGGTGCCGGCGTCTATACCAATTGGTTGATGAATGACACCCTGACCAGTGTACAACCCTATTTAGATTATGCATGGAAAGTCAACAATGCGTTGACGATCACCCCTGGCTTGAAATATGCGTCGTTTAACCGCACGCTGAATGCAGCCATCAATAATGTCCCGGGGGGGCTGCCTTATAATGGCAGTGCAACATGGGATGCGATGTTGCCTTCGATTGATGCGCATTATTCTATTCAATCTGATTGGTCAGCGTATGCCCAACTCGCCAAAGGCTTCCAGGCACCCAATTTAAACAGCTTTTATAATATCAACCCGGATTTGAGCACGCTTACCCCCCAATCCACCACGAATTATCAGATGGGTACGACTTACACCAGCGATGCCTTCACCCTGGCGGCGGATGTGTACCTGGTTCAATTTGGCAATCTGATTCAAAACGGGTCAACCGTAAATGGAATTTCTTCATTTTATAATGCGGGGGGGGCCGATTATAAGGGCGTGGAGATGGAGGGTACTTATCATTTGGGTGATGGTTATAATCTTTACAGCAATTACTCATTGAATTATGCCAACTTGAATAACAGTGGTGCCACCAATGGACAATGGTTGGCCAATGCACCTCAACACACGGGGGTGATTGGGGTGATTTATGGCAAAGGTCCCGTGTATGCATCCCTGTTAACCAAGTATGTGGGTCAGCGCTACGGCGACAACGGTCAAACAATTCCGCTGGGGGCGTATTCAGTCACCAACCTGAATGTCAGTTATACCTTGCCGCATTTTGCAAGCTGGGCTAAAGCCGCCGAGATCGGTGTGCAGATGTCGAACTTGTTCGATAACCAGCAAATATTTGCTCTGGCCGGCTATAACGGTGTTGGTAACGCGAATGGTGGAAATGGTGACGCGATGTACTTTACATTACCGGGGCGCAGCGCGATGTTGAACTTAACCAT
Source organism: Pseudomonadota bacterium (assembly GCA_021786845.1). Classification (GTDB taxonomy): domain Bacteria; phylum Pseudomonadota; class Gammaproteobacteria; order Burkholderiales; family Sulfuriferulaceae; genus Sulfuriferula. The sequence goes on from JAJYMO010000008.1 coordinate 3,037, forward strand.
TCACATGTAATCTTTGTGTTCCTTGTAGGGAAAAAAGCCGCTGAAAGGTGGCTTTTTTCATTTTGACGCGCCTAATTGTCATGAAAATATCATCATATTGTCATATTTAATCACTAAAATTCATCATTTACACGGTGTTATATCTGGGAGATATTCAACATGAATTTGGCGCATTTGATTGCTTTGGCGAATGACTCGGGTGGTACTTTGTACGTAATGGTTCTTCTGTTATTGACTGCCCTCACGGTCATTATTGAACGCGCCATTTACTTGTCGAATATGCAGCATGGCGGTGCTGATTTAATCGCGATGTTAAAGCAACATTCAGGGCAGGCATCATCATTTCAAATGAGCGACGAACTGGCAAAGCTGCCCCAAGCGCAATTGTTTAAAATCGCACACCATGAACACGCTTGTTTGAACCGTGAGGTAATGGACGGGCATCTTGAAGAAGTCATCATGCATGAAGTGCCGTTGCTGGATCGTTCTCTGTGGATTTTGGATACGGTAGTGACTTTGGCACCCTTGCTGGGTTTGTTCGGTACCATTATCGGTATGTTTAACGCCTTTCATGTGTTGGGCGATATGCAAAATAATCCTATTGCGATTACGGGCGGGATTGCGGAAGCGCTGATTGCCACGGCATCCGGTTTATTTATTGCCATTATTGGCTTGCTGGCCTTCAATGCTTTACATCAACGCGTTCGTTTGGTCATGCATCAACTCGAAACGATTAAAATCATGTTGCTGAACCGTTGCGATGCATTGAATGCCTCCTCCAGAAATGGACATGATGATAAAAGCACCATCGGCTTAGTGCGCACAGTGGCCTAAGGGGACGATCAATGCGCTACCTTGAAAGCAAAAAGGCCCGGATAGAAATTATCCCCATGATAGACATCATGCTATTTTTATTGGTGTTTTTTGTGATGGTGACTTTGAAGATGATTCCTTCTTCGGGACATTTGACGAAGTTACCCACCAGTTCCAGTGCAGTGTCCATTCCTCCCCCTAAAATTTTGGTAGAAATTCAAGCGGATGGGAATTTATTGGTGGAAAGCCATGTGATGACCCCCGCACAATTTACCCTGTTATTGCGCCAACGTGACAGCAGTAAAACAGCCATTACGATCGCGGGGAATCAAACGGCCACCTTGCAACAAATCATGAATGTGATCGATGCCGCCAAAGCAGGTGGGGCGACAGAGATTGGTTTGGCTGCACGCAACCCGGCGGGAAGTTAATTGCATGAACGCAGTGATTTTACCCCTTGATGACATATATGCCGGTCATACCTTGAAAGCAATGGCTTTGGCTCTGCTCGTTGAGGTACTGTTGTTGAGCGGATTAATTGTTTGGACGTCACACACCCAGTCTGTTTCCCCGCCACCGCCTGCCGTGGTCAAGTTGACGTTGGTGAATGAACCCACACCGCCTAAACCTGTGGTGCAGCCAAAACCCATTCCACCCACACCTAAACCTGTCCCTCGGCATGTAGTCCAGCCCAAGCCTGTTCCCACCCCTTTGCTGCCAAAAACTGAACCTGTGCCACCCAAGGTTCAAACACCGACAGCGTTTACGCAGCCTGTTCCGCTCCCCGTTGTGACGCCACCCACACCTCCCAGTGATAATTTGGTTAACATGAAAGCGGTCTATGCAGATGAAGTGCGTTCAGCCGTGCAGGCAGCTGTGTTTTACCCCCCTGCAGCGGCTTTAATGCATTTTACCGGTCGTGTTCATGTTCAATTTCACTTGCTGGACAGGGTGCCCAGCAATGCGCAAGTCATTGCGTCCAGTGACTTGGGTTCCATTGATCGAGCGGCCATACAAGCTGTGATGAATGCACATTATTCTACCCCACCCAAAGCTTTGCAAGGCAAGGACCTGATTTACCAGGTATGGGTTGAATTGACGTTAAAACAGTGAATCAGGTTTGGCTGGAAATTGTGTTGCGGGCATCATGATGTGACGTGTCCGGCGTTAAGATGCAATTTTCCTGTCAAGCATGCCTTTCAACTTAACTGGTTCATTGGAAAATGGTCGAGCAGGGAGCAGGCCCTGGCCTGTCCCCCTTAGCAAAACCATGCACGCGCCATTGATTAAAGGGCTGTCGATCAGCATATTCCCCTGCCACACCGTTGATCGCACTCAGTTCATCGACGCCGGGGGTCGATGCGTGTCACATGCGTGTAGAATTTTCCACATTGCAACAAAATCAGCACGCTGTAAAACTCTGTGAGTGGCTTGTATTTTATAATTTTTTTTGAAACTCAAGACTGGAATATACAGGCTATTTACTGACAAAATTTCAACGCTGATTAACACGAAAAATAATTAAAACGATATACGGTATGACCAATACGTGAATTTATGCAAGATATCGGTCACGCAAATGCTGCGGGCATGGCATTCAGTGCCATGCCCGCAGCATTTGGATTAACGCATTGCCGGTTTATCGCGTTTCGATTTGTACCAGGGGTTCCGCAACTTGTTCAACTGCCGTTTTGGCCGTACGGCGTTGGCGGGGTGGGCGCGGCGGTTTGGCGGAAGTCACTGCGCCAGAAATGCCCGCATTTTCTTTGGCTTGCGTTTCCACCATTTGCAAATTTTCCCCTTCACTGGAAGGTGCCAACAACTCAGCCAATAATTGCTCTATGGGTGGTTTGGCTGCCTGTAGCTCTGTTACTTCTGCTGCCTCTGTCACTGGAATTTTAGTGATTTGGGATTCAGGGATGATTGCTGGCTCAGGCTGAGCGGTTTCCGGCGTGGTGATGTCGTGATGTGCCGGAATATGGTCAATTTGCACTACACCTTCATTCGCCGGCGGCGTCGCGTCAGCCGTTTCGATAGAAGGGTTTTTTTCCTCCCTTTCGTTTGCAATGGGCAGTGCAGCAACAACAGGCGCCAAGTGTTCTGTTGTGTTTGCCTCAGCGGCGATGATGTCACGAGGCGCGGTCAGGTCTGGCTGAGTTTGGTCCGACAGGCCCTGTTCTGAATGATGATCGGCTACAGGTTGTTCCCCGTTAACCTGATCAGGTTTGCGGTCACGCCGGTTACGCCGGCCGCGTCGGCTGCGTGATTCGGGTGTGCCTGCCGCAGCAGCCTGTACAGTGGTTTCCTGTGCGCTGCCGTTATCAGCCGTTTCCAGCGTGGGTTCTGCTTGAGATTCCACCTGCGGACGCGGGGTACGGGGTGGTCTCGGCGCACGTTTGTTTTCGGTGCGGACAGGTTTGTCTGCAATCAACGCTTCGCCTTCAGCCGGGTTGGCCGAGACTGGTTTGGGAGCCCGTTCCTGACGCGGAGGCCGCTCGTTGCGCGGTGTGGCTTCCAGGGAATCATTTCTGTTTGAACGTGATTCCTGTTGTGCTGGACGTGGTTCGCGGCGGTCATTGGAGCGTGGTTGGCGCCCACGTTGCACAGAAGAGGTTGCCAGCGATCTGGGTTCGGGAATGGTTTGAAGTGTGGCAGAGGGTACGACGACCGGCGCTGGTTTTTCTTCGACAAGTTTTTGCAGCCAGCCAACAATTCGATTGATGAAACCCGGTTTCCCAGTGAGTGAGGCAGAAGCGCTGGCTGTCGAAGCAGCAATTTTGTCCGCAACGACTGGTGCTGGCCTGGACGGGGTGATGCCCTGTACCACAGGTATTTGAGCTGTTGCACGGATTTCTTTGCGCGGTTCTGCCGCTGCGGCTTCCTCGATGGTTTCACCCATTTGATAGCTGGGAACAAGCTGGTCCGGTGCGCCCAGTTCATCTTGACGCAAGCGGGTAATTTTGTAGTGTGGCGTGACTAAATAAATATTTGGAATCAATATAATATTTACTTTTAGACGCGACTCAATCGCAACGATGTCAGCACGTTTTTCGTTGAGCAGGAAGGTCGCAACTTCAACTGGAATCTGCGCGTGTATCGCGCCAGTTTGGTCCTTCATCGCCTGTTCCTGAATAATACGCAGGATGTGCAAGGCGGTAGATTCAATGCCACGAATAAATCCGGTGCCGCTGCAACGCGGACAGGGTTGGTGGCTGGATTCGCCCAGGGATGGTTGCAGGCGCTGACGCGACAGTTCCATGAGGCCAAACTTGGAAATCTTGCCAAATTGCACGCGGGCACGGTCATGATGCAAGGCGTCACGCAGAAGGTTTTCGACATCTCGCTGGTTGCGCTGGTTTTCCATGTCAATGAAATCGATGACGATGAGTCCGCCCAAATCGCGTAAACGCATTTGTCTGGCGACTTCTTCGGCTGCTTCCAGATTGGTATTGAATGCGGTTTGCTCAATGTCTGCGCCACGGGTGGATCGTGCGGAATTCACATCCACCGAAACCAGTGCTTCGGTATGATCGATCACGATGGCGCCGCCGGACGGCAGGTTAACTTCACGTGCGTAGGCGGTTTCAATCTGGTGTTCAATTTGAAAGCGGGAGAACAGGGGTACCGTATCGCGGTAAAGTTTTACTTTGTTGACATTGCCCGGCATGACATGGCTCATAAATTGATGGGCCTGTTCATACACGGATTCAGTATCAATCAAAATTTCGCCGATGTCGGGCTGGAAGTAGTCACGAATTGCCCGGATGACCAGACTGCTTTCCTGATAAATCAAAAAAGCCCCTTTTTGGCTGCCGGCGGCAATATCCACTGCGGACCACAGCTGTAGCAGGTAGTTTAAGTCCCACTGCAGTTCTTCTACACCACGGCCAATCCCTGCTGTGCGTACAATAATGCTCATGCCGTTAGGGATTTCCAGCTGCGCCATCACATCGCGCAATTCATTGCGGTCATCGCCTTCAATGCGGCGTGAGACACCGCCGCCACGAGGGTTGTTAGGCATCAGCACCAGATAACGCCCCGCCAAACTGACGTAGGTGGTCAGTGCTGCGCCTTTGTTGCCGCGTTCTTCTTTTTCAACCTGTACAACGACTTCCTGGCCTTCACGCATCACGTCCTGAATGCGTGGACGAGTTGAATCTCCCCCCTGATTATTCAGATAACAGCTGCGCGCCACTTCCTTGAAGGGTAAAAATCCGTGCCGATCATTGCCATAATCGATAAAGGCAGCCTCAAGTCCAGGTTCGACACGGGTGATGATGCCTTTGTAGATATTGCTTTTACGTTGCTCCTTGCTGGCAGATTCGATATCGAGATCGATGAGTTTTTGTCCATCGACAATGGCGACGCGCAGTTCTTCTGCTTGCGTTGCGTTAAATAACATGCGTTTCATTGTGTAAATTCTCCCGCGCGCGATAGCACGGGTTCAGGCCAGCCTCCACCAATTGGGACGTGCGACATGCTTTGTTTGTGTGGCAATGTATGGCGTCCGTAAAATATGGGGATGGTTAGCATGGTCTTTGATCCAGTGAACAGACTGGAGCAATGAACTGCTTGGCGATTCATGTCGCACGTCCAAACAGACGGCGTGAACAGAGTAAGCGGTTGGTAGATGGGGCAAATCATTTTGGTTCATTGTTTTGTTGGCGCATCTAAAATTGATTGCCTGGGTAAATTGTCATGTCGCGCAGTATTGGTTTCCGCACGACATTCGCTACGTTCATGTCAGTCTGCACCGAAACAGCATTTTTCAGGCATTTCGTTTTGTGCGTCTGATGTGATACCCAAAAAAATTTTAGAGGCACCTTTATGCCTTCAATACAAACGGGTTACTCTTCACCCATGCGGCAGGTGCGAATGAACGCGAATCAGTTTTGTAGCGTTTCGCGCGCTTAAATTGTATAACATCGATCGCTGCTTGAGAGCGTGCGCCTTACCGAAGGTGCCGCGCTTACCATGCTGGGGCGTGATGAGGTGTATAATCCCCGCATCCTGCCTGATTCAAGGTTCCGGTGAGCGAAATTAACCGGTGTGTTATGACTTAAAGATAATAACAACCTGATCAGCAATCTAAAATTAAGCTGAACAAAGCGATAGCCATCACAATAAGAGTTGACAGTATAAGCAAAATGAATGATTTACGCAAAGAATCTGTCACATTTGTCAAAATTGATGAGACATCTGAAGGTCAACGCATCGATAATTTTTTGTTGTGTCACCTTAAAGGTGTGCCAAAAAGTCACATTTACCGTTTGTTGAGAACGGGACAAGTGCGCGTCAACAAGGCGCGCGTGGACGCATCACATAAATTGCTGCTGGGTGAGGACGTGCGTATTCCTCCCGTTCGCAGAGGAGAAGCGCCTGCAGCGCCCGTTGTCAATGTTTGGAGTAGCCGACGTCTGGTTCCGCATATCATTTACCGCGATGAGTCAATGATCGTGTTGAACAAGCCAGCAGGGATGGCCGTGCATGGCGGTAGTGGGATCAGCCTGGGGGTGATTGAACAATTGCGTGCTGAATTGCCGGAGTGCCGTTTTTTGGAGTTGGCGCATCGCCTTGATCGGGACACTTCCGGTCTGTTGCTGCTGGCGTGTCGTCGCAGTGCCCTGGTGCGTTTGCATGATATGTTTCGGGAAGGAAAGATCAATAAACGTTATTTGACACTGGTGCATGGCCACTGGACAAATCCGGTGCAGCATGTGACGCTGCCATTACACAAGTATTTGAACCCCGAGGGTGAGCGGCGTGTCATGGTGAGCATTGACGGGAAGCCGTCGCACACCGTGTTTCGATTGCAAGAAATATGTGATGAATTTGCCCTGTTAGAGGCCGAGTTGAAAACTGGTCGTACGCATCAAATTCGTGTGCATTTGGCGCACAATGGTTTTCCGATTGCGGGGGACGATAAATATGGTGACTTCAGCCTGAATCACGAGTTGGCGCGACGAGGGCTAAAACGCATGTTTTTGCACGCGTGGCGGGTTGCCTTCTCCCATCCCGTCACGGGTGAATCACTGGAACTGGAAGTGCCTTTGCCTTCTAACTTGCAACAATTTATGGATGGATTGAAAGGTAACAAAAAAAATGGCTAAGGGATCGAAAAACGCCCAGCAATTTGATTTACTGGTTTTCGATTGGGACGGCACGCTCATGGACTCGACGGCTGTGATTGCGACATCTATTCGCGCTGCCTGTGCGGATCTGGATTTGCCGGTACCCAGCGAAGCGGAAGCCCGTCACATCATCGGTTTGGGCTTGAACCAGGCTATCGCAGCATTGCAGCCGCAGCTGCCGCCGGATGAGTATCCTGTGCTGGCAGCGCGTTACCGGTTTCACTTTTTGGGGAATGACCACGCACTGCCTTTATTCGAAGGCGTTGCCGAAACGATTCCACGCCTCCATAATGCAGGTTATTGGGTGACCGTGGCGACAGGGAAAAATCGTCATGGTTTGGACCGCGCGCTGGATCAGAGTGGCCTGCGCAAATTTTTTCATGCCTCGCGTTGTGGTGAGGAAAGTTTTTCCAAGCCCCACCCGGCAATGTTGCAAGAACTTATGGCCTTGTGCGATGTGCCCCCCGAAAGAACTTTAATGATTGGCGACACCAGCCATGATCTGGAAATGGCGCGCAATGCCGGTGTTCAGGCCGTAGCGGTGAGTTATGGTGCGCACGATGAAAGTACTTTACGGGAATATGAGCCGTTGTGTGTGGCCAAAAGTTTTCTGGAACTGGCGTCCTGGTTGGCACAACATGCGTGAGTGATGGTTTAATGAGCGCATGTGGCGTTCATAAAATTCTGGTTGGATCGTGTTAATACATGCAGAGGAAAGTGGCTATGGCTGAATCGGAGAATCATTGGGAACGTGACGTGGTGGAAAAGGTGCTCCTCGCAGCCGTGAAGGAACAAAGACTTGCCCGGCGCTGGGGCATTTTCTTTAAATCTTTGCTGGTTATTTTTGTGGCGTTTTCTGTCTTGTCTGCGTCGGGCTGGTTAAATGAGAGTGGTTTGGATGTGGGCGGAAAACACACCGCACTGGTTAATCTCAAAGGCACCATAGACAGCAATGACGTCAGTGCTGACGACATCATTGAAGGGTTGCAAGACGCGTTTCGTGACAAAGACACGCAAGGTGTGATTCTTCGTATTAACAGTCCAGGAGGCAGTCCGGTGCAGGCGGGGCAAATTTATGATGCCATGCTTCGCTTGCGTAAACAGCACCCGGGTATTCCACTGTATGTGGTGGTCGACGACCTTTGCGCATCGGGGGGATATTACGTTGCGGTGGCGGCGGACCGTATTTATGTGAACAAAGCCAGCCTGGTGGGCTCCATTGGTGTGTTGATGGATGGCTTTGGTTTTACAGGAACCATGGATAAGCTGGGTGTACAACGCCGTTTATTGACTGCGGGTGCGAATAAAGGTTTTTTGGACCCCTTTTCGCCTGTGAATCCCAAGCAACAAGCTTATGCGCAGACCATGCTTGAGGAAATACACCAGCAATTTATTCAGGCTGTGCGTGATGGACGTGGTGCGCGTTTAAAAGAAACGCCGGATATGTTCAGCGGTTTGGTCTGGACCGGTGCGACCAGCGTGAAACTGGGCCTGGCCGACGGATTCGGTAGCGCGGAAGACGTCGCGCGCGATGTGATTCATGCAAAAAAACTGGTTGATTACACGCCACAAAGCGGGTTGGCCGACCGGTTAACCCGTAAAATTGGTATGACTTTGGCCAAAAATATTAACCCTTTGGCTTGGGCCGGGATGAGTTTTCATTGATTGTACAGTCTAAATTGTCCCGTTGCCCGGAAAGTGCCTGTGTCGGCACATTACAGTGTGCGTGGTTCTGCCTGTGAACGCGGCTGACAGGTTGTCGCATTTTCTGGCAGGCGTGGAGCGCAAGGCTTTTCGTCAAGCGGTTTATGCAGTGCGAGACGAGCAGGCGGCTTTGGATATTGTGCAAGATGCCATGATGAAATTGGCTGAGAAATACCCCGATGCCCCTGAAAATGAATTGCCTTTGCTGTTTCAGCGGATTTTGCAAAACACGATCCGCGATTATTATCGACGGCAAAAAGTACGCAATTTCTGGGTGAGCCCCATGTCTTTTTTTGCTTCAGGGCAAGAAGACCAGGAAGACCATGATCCGATGGAGCATGTGCAAGCCACCGATGTCAATTCAGATCCATTTTATGTGTTGGCAACAGATAAAAGTTTAGCCTCTATCCAGAAAGCGATAGAAAAATTGCCTGCACGTCAACGCGAAGCGTTTCTGCTGCGTTATTGGGAGGAGATGGATGTTGCAGAAACGGCCACAGTAATGGGGTGTTCCGAAGGCAGTGTGAAAACCCACTGTTCCCGTGCGGTACATGCTTTGGCTACGATGTTAAAGGATAAGGGCTTGAGCTATGAATGAAGATGCTTTCGCCAAACAATTGGTGAAGAAACTGGACGCTGGTCTGACTGAGTTACGCCCTGAAGTGGTGGAGCGGTTGGAGTCTGCCCGGTTTCGTGCCCGCGATCTTGCGCGGCTGAAGTCGCATGGACATGCGGTGCACTCGGCACATGGTTTGGCGGTGATTGGGTGGGTGCGACAACATCGTACGGGTGCTGTGGGGATGTTGCTGGTTTTGTTGTTGGGTGTTGTCGTGGCGATGTGGCAAGCTTCGTCTAATGGCAATGATGATACGGCGGATGTCGATGCGGCTTTGTTGACCGGTGACTTGCCAGTGAATGCTTATTTGGACAACCATCTGAACAAATGGACCGACGGCAACTCAAATTAAGCCTGCTGTTAGGTGGCTGGTTGCTCCTGTCTGGTGATGTCTGGGCGGCAACGCCAACATGGCAGGGGCTTACGCCTGCACAACAATGGGTGCTGGCACCCGTGGCGCAGAAGTGGGCGGGCATGTCTGATTTGCAGCGCTCCCGCCTGTTGGCCGTCGCGGCGAAGTACCCAAAATTGAAACCTGAACAACAACAGCGTTTTCAGCGGCGCTTGATCGTGTGGAGTTCAATGACTCCCGAGCAGCGTGAATTGGCACGGAAAAACTATCTGAAATTTAAGCATTTACCCAAATCAAAACGGCAGATCGTCAAAAAAGAACTGATGAAAAC
>JAJYMO010000008.1:13500-18894 GCA_021786845.1 Pseudomonadota bacterium
CCGGCCTGAATTTCAGCACGCACCTACAACAGAGACTTGTCATTCAATAGGTGTTCCTTACGTCCGTCACCTGCGGATAGGTGCGCCGCACGATAGTTTCGACCACGTTTTTCAAATCCAGTACCGAGTTAGGGCAACCTGTGCAGGCGCCTTTCAGGCGCACACGCACGACGGTACCAGAAAAATCCACCAGTTCCAAGTCTCCGCCATCGCGTAAAAGTACGCTGCGCGCTTCTTCCAACACGATGATCAATCCTTCCGTTGTCAATGGCGGGGCATCACCGGGCGCCACGCGGCTTTGTAAACGCGCAATTTTAGTTTGACGTTGGGCGATGCGGGCGGCCAGCAGGGGGTTTTGCTGTTCAAGTGCATCGAGTTCATCATCGTTGTACCAATGCTCATCGGCGACACCCAGTTCGGTATCTCGTGCCCGGAGTTCTTCGGCAGTAAAACGGCGTAAGGGTGTGGTCATGCTTCACCTATCCATGTGCGGGCATTTTGGAATATGCGTAACCACGGACCATTTTCTCCGGCACCGTCAGGATACCAGCTGTGTTGGCTGCGGCGGAACAGGCGTTCGGGGTGGGGCATCATGATGGTTACGCGGCCATCTTCAGTGGTCACGCCGGTTAAACCTTGCGGTGAGCCATTGGGGTTCATCGGGTAAATTTCTGTGGGTTGGCCGGAATGATCGATGTAGTGCATCACGCCGATACGCTGACTGTTGTCGCCAGTGAGGCTGAAATCGGCCATGCCTTCGCCGTGAGCAATGACGACAGGCATTTGGCTGCCCACCATGTTTTGCAGGAATACGGAGGGGCTGGGGTCGATTTCGACCATGACCAAACGCGCTTCGAACTGTTCCGAGCGGTTACGGGTGAATTTTGGCCAATGTTGCGCGCCAGGAATGATGGATTTGAGGTTGCTCATCATCTGGCAGCCGTTGCATACCCCGAGCGTTAAACTGTCATGGCGATGAAAAAAGGTTTCGAATTGTTCGCGTGCGCGGGGATTGAACAAAACCGATTTTGCCCAGCCTTCGCCGGCGCCCAGTACATCGCCGTAGGAAAATCCGCCACAGGCGGCCAAAGCGCGAAAATCCGCCAGCGAAATGCGGCCGGAAAGGATGTCGCTCATATGCACATCGATGGCATTGAATCCGGCGCGATCAAATGCTGCCGCCATTTCGGTGTGTCCATTGACGCCTTGTTCCCTCAAGATGGCAATGCGTGGCCGGTGCCCACCGATGGTAAAGACCTGTTCCGGATTAAAGTTGAGTTGTACAAAGCGTCCCGGGTCGTTGGGGTTTTGTACTTGAGCGAATTCGCTCCCGGCACATTCCGGGTTGTCGCGCAGGCGCTGGATATGGTAACTGCTTGCATGCCACGCCGTGTAAAGTGTTGCGCGTTCAAAATCCATCACGGGCTGATTGTTGCGTACCACGGTGATGCGGTCATGCAGGTTAAGTGAGCCGATGACATGAAACTCACTGCGCAAACCGGCCGCAAAAAAAGCATTCATGACCGGGGCTGTATATTCACGCCGTACCTGTAATACCACACCAGGTTCTTCATTGAACAGGATGCGTAACAATTGCTGGTGAATTTGTTCAGGGTTCGGGGTGTGCGTCTCATCCAGCTCAAGTTGTTCGTCCGCTTCGTGTTCAGCCCGTACGCAGTCCAAACACAGCTCATCTGTGTCGATGGTGAGGCCGCAATGTCCGGCGAAGGCCATCTCGCACAGCGTTGCCCACAATCCGCCGTCCGAGCGGTCATGGTAGGCCAGCACCCAGTCCTGGGCGTTGATGTGTTGCAGGGTGCGGAAAGCAGCGCGCAGCTGTTGAGCGGAATGTAAATCCGGGCTTTGGTCTCCGATTTGTTGATAAACCTGCGCCAGGGCCGAGCCGCCCAGCCGGGCGCGTCCGCGACCGAGGTCAATCAGAATCAAATCGGTCTCACCCTGGCCGGTGCGCAGTTGGGGCGTTAGGGTGCGGCGCACATCGGGGGTGGGCGCAAAGGCACTGATAATCAACGACAGCGGTGCGGTGACCGCTTTGTTTTTACCCTCATCCTCCCAACGGGTTTGCATGGACAATGAATCCTTGCCCACGGGAATGCTGATGCCCAGTGCGGGGCACAGTTCCATGCCCACTGCGCGTACTGTGTCGAACAGCGCTGCGTCTTCACCCGGGAAATCCGCTGCGGCCATCCAGTTCGCGGACAATTTGATGTCGCTGATGTCTTTGATCTGCGCGGCGGCGACATTCAGCAGGGCCTCAGTAATGGCCATGCGCCCGGAGGCCGGTGCGTTGATTAAAGCCAGCGGTGTGCGCTCACCCAGCGCAAAACATTCGCCGTGATGCCCTTCGAAATCCATGTGGGTCACTGCTACGTCGGCAACAGGCACTTGCCACGGCCCCACCAATTGGTCGCGAGCGGTTAATCCACCCACTGTGCGGTCACCAATATGGATCAGGAAGGCTTTGGAGGCCACACTGGGCAATTGCAGTACGCGCAAGGCGGCTTCCGTGAGCGCGATACCTGTCAGGTTGAGCGCGTTTAATCGCGGGACATGACGGGCGGTGTCCCGGCTCACGCGAGGTGGTTTGCCAAGAATAACCGACAAATCAACATCCACCGCAGGCTGGCCTAACAAACGGTCGGTCACGGTGAGGTGCGGTGTGGTTTGAGTCGTACCGACCACGGCAAAGGGGCAACGTTCGCGTTCGCACAACAGGCGGAATTCGTCCAGGCGGTGTGCGGAGATCGCCAACACGTAGCGTTCCTGTGCTTCATTACACCAGATTTCTCGCGGCGACAGGCCGCTGGCTTCCAGCGGGACGTGGCGAAGTTCGATGTGCGCGCCGCGTCCGGCACCATCAATCAATTCAGGCAAGGCATTGGAAATGCCCCCCGCTCCGACATCATGAATGGATAAAACCGGATTGTTTTCGCCCATTTGCCAGCAACGGTCGATGACTTCTTGCGCGCGCCGTTGCATTTCCGGGTTGCCGCGTTGCACCGAATCGAAATCGAGTGCTTCGCTGTTGTTACCGGTGTTCATGCTGGACGCTGCGCCGCCGCCCAAACCGATCAGCATACCGGGGCCGCCCAGTTGAATCAGCAATGCGCCAGCAGGGATGTCATGTTTGAAACACTGGTCTGCATCAATATTCCCTACGCCACCTGCTAGCATGATGGGTTTGTGATAGCCGCGCACATGGCCTTCACTTTCCATCTCAAAAGTGCGAAAGTAACCCGCCAGACAGGGGCGACCAAACTCATTATTGAATGCAGCCGAACCAATCGGTCCTTCGATCATGATCTGCAAAGCCGATGCGATGCGGGAAGGGTGTCCGTAGCCTTCAGCGTCACCGTGATGGGTTTCCCAGGGTTGCAAAAAAGCCGGGATATGCAGATTGGAAACCGAAAAGCCGCATAAACCTGCTTTCGGTTTGGAACCGGTGCCGGTTGCGCCTTCGTCACGAATTTCGCCACCTGAACCGGTGGCCGCCCCGGCAAAGGGGGAAATCGCGGTAGGGTGGTTGTGCGTTTCCACTTTCATCAGGATATGGGTGAGCGCGGGGTGACGGCTGTATTGCCCCTGTGCATCCGGATAAAAACGTTGTGCATGGTCTCCGGCGATGACCGAAGAATTGTCCGAATACGCCACAATGGTGCCATGCGGATGCTGGGCATGGGTATGGCGGATCATGCCAAACAGGGTGTTCGACTGTGCTTCACCAGCGATGGTCCAGCTGGCGTTAAAAATTTTATGACGGCAATGTTCTGAATTGGCTTGGGCGAACATCATCAATTCAACATCGGTCGGGTTGCGGCCAATGGCGGTAAATTGTTCCAGCAAATAATCCACTTCATCACCGGACAGGGCCAAACCCATCTGTTCATTGGCGGTCTGCAATGCTGCGCGGCCACCTGAGTGAATATCAATGGCGAGCAGCGGACGGGCAGGTAAATGTTGAAACAGGGATTGCGCGCCGCTTAAATCATCAAGCAGCGTCTCGGTCATGCGGTCATGGATATGCGGCGCGACAAGCTGGCGGTCAACGTCGCTGAAGGGCGTACCATCGCGGCGGCGGAAGTAATACACCGTGCCGCGTTCAATGCGCAGAATCGTACTGAGCCCGCATTGCAGGGCAATCTCAGTCGCTTTGGATGACCAGGGCGAAATCGTGCCTAAACGCGGTGCGACCAGTAAACCTTGTTCCTGCCCCGTCGTGTTCCATGGCGTGCCATATTGCAGCAATTGCGACAGCAATTGTTGTTGCCCGGCGTTAAGTGGCGTTGAAGTCTCAATGAAGTGCCAGAAACGCGCACCTCCGCACAGGTAATCAGGCAGTACCGCATGCAATTTTTGGAGACGGAATGGAGACAGCGCAACACCGCCCGGCATAGACGTAAAATCTGGCATAATGCGACTTGAGATAAAATAATGTGTAATTTTACCTGAAATTAACATGGCTTGCCCGTGGCGGGGTGAGTTTCATTGACATGTCACCCGAATAAATGGGTTCTAAGGATAGGTATGGCAGAAAAGTTGGTCATCATGTTGTTAACGATCGGTCCGGATAGACCGAATTTGTGCGGTACCCCATTTTTTCAGGCGGCCACTGCAGCCGCAATGGATGTTGAAGTGGAAATTTATTTCGCCAGTTCCGCAGTGAAATTGCTGAAACGGGGGGTGGCCGATCAAATTTATCCGTCCGATAACAGGGCTAAAACGGTGTATGAGTTCATGTGTGATGCGGCTGAACTGGGCGCCAAATTTTATGCCTGCGGTGGTGCGCTGGCAGCCAACGGTGTCAGGGAAACGGAAATGATCCCTGAATGCACAGGGATGGCAGGTGCCGCAGCCTATATTAACCGGGTAATGGATGATGAGTGGCGCTCCATTACCTATTAGCCCGCTGTTAGCGCGCTTTTCGGCATATGATTGCTCGTTAAGGGGCAAGAAATGGATGCTCAACACGGCGGTATGGTTTTTGTTGGGCACACTTTTGCCGGTTTGGGCGGCAACAACGTCAGTGCAAGCCGAAATTTTGTTACAAACTTCGCCATTGGCGGGGTTTCGTTATTATGCCGGAAAATCGGTTTGGCAAAGCATGCATGAAGGTGATGCGCTGGTGCTGGTACGTGAGCCGACAAATGCCTGGGACGTCAAAGCCATTCGCGTGGAATGGCATGGGTACAAGCTGGGGTATGTGCCCCGGCGTGAAAACGCCGCCCTGGCGAGATTGATGGATCATGGTGTGCGGCTGAAAGCGCGCATCGTGCGACTTGTCCCCGGCAGGAACCCCTGGCGCCGTGTGCTGTTTGAAATCTATCGACCATTGACATGATCTGCAATGGCAGGTGGAGTCAGGCTGTTAGCGCA
>JAJYMO010000018.1 GCA_021786845.1 Pseudomonadota bacterium
GCATACCCTGCGCCACTGTCCACCACTGCCAGCAAGCGATCAATGTTAGGGTGTTTTCCCGGATGCTCGCGCGCGTCATCCGTATGCTCGGCAAACAACTCCAACCCTTCTTGCGCGGCTTTGGCACCTATTCCGCCCCATTTTACTGCCAAATGATAATACACACGGAATGAACCGCTGCTACCGGGCTGGTTAAGTATGTCCGCGCAGGCATTGCCCTGATCATCGAACAAACGCATCCGTACATGCCTGTCTGCACTGTCCAACTGCGCTAATTTTTCAGTAAATGTGCTCATCATCCATCCTTAAGCTTGAGAAATACTATTAGCTGGATCATCCGTCAACCCGATATTCCTGTCTGCGCAGGCATAACGGGATTTTGCGCCATTATCCAGGTTTATATCCAATATGCCGTGCTGGTCATCATTTTGGCCATCATACGCATCACCCCTTGCACTGGAGCAGGCAAGTTTACCGCACCAAACTCGACCGCCATTTCGGCGTGTCTGGCCTCATCATCTTTCATTTGCTCGACCACAGCACGGCTTTTGGTATCTTCAGCGGGCAATTGGCCCAAATGCGATTCAAGGTGTGCGCCAACCTGCCGCTCAGTCTCAGCCAAAAACCCCAAATTCCAACGGTCGCCCAACAGGCCAGCTGTGACGCCCATCGCCAGGGAACCCGCATACCACAGTGGATTAAGCAGGCTTTTTCTGCCGCCCAAAGCAGCCATGCGCGCTTCGCACCAGGCCAGGTGCTCCACTTCTTCTTGTGCGGCCTGTGCCAACGTCTGTTTGGCTTCAGGGTTGCGCGCCGTGAGTGCCTGCCCCTGATACAAGGCCTGCGCGCACACTTCACCCACATGATTCACGCGCATCAACGCCGCAGCACGGCGCGCTTCGGCCTGGGTGAGCGATCCTTCGGGCAAATCCCGTCCGGGCAAATCCCGTACCGTGTGCGCTGCGGCAAACACAGTACGTAACGCATTATCCACCGTTGCAATGATTTCATCTCGTAACATATTGCGCTCACCTGTCCATCCATTCGTCCACACAGGCGTGTATTGTGCCACAATACCGCTTCTTTATTCTCACCTGATGATGTCATGCGCATCGCAATAATCGGTCTGTTGTCGTTGTTATTCAGCCATTCGGCAACTGCCGCGCCGCTGCCGCCACAATTTATTCAGGCGCTGCATCAGGCCGACATTTCACTTCAACATGTGGGCCTCATCGTCTGGCCGCTCAATGCGCCCAGGCCCAGCCTGACACTCAACCCAGATCATGCATTTAATCCGGCTTCCACACTGAAACTGGTCACCAGTGATGTTGCGCTGAATGTACTCGGCCCGGCTTACACCTGGCAAACAGCAGTGTTAAACGATGGCACGCTCCAAAATGGGGTGTTGAATGGCAATCTTTATCTGCGTGGCGATGGCGACCCCAGCCTCACAGATGAGCGCTTATTTTTACTGGTGCATCAATTACGACTGAGCGGCCTGAACCGCATCAACGGTAATTTAATTATCGACCAGAGCCGGTTTCAGACGACACCCCCTGAGACCGCATTCGACGATCACCCCTGGCGCGCCTACAACGCTTTGCCCGCCGCCACATTATACGATTACTCAGCCACTACCATCAGCTTACGCATCACAAACCAGCAGATTTTGCTTTCTGCTGAACCCCTGCCGCCGCACACACAACTCATTAATCAAGTTACCGCAGATCACTCACCCTGTGATACCAATTGGCGCGACCATTTGCACACAGACTGGCGAACAGAAAAATTAACGCTGAGTGGCACCTATTCTGCGCAATGCGGTGCCAGGGAATTTGCGTTGACTGACAATGTGCCCAGCGCCTTGCTCGCGGGTGCTTTTCTGACCGACTGGTCAGAGCAGGGGGGAGAATTTCACGGCATTTGGCACCAGGGCACCGCGCCCGACAACGCACAATTACTGTTTGAATTCCCATCCTTACCATTGACCAACGTGCTGTATAACATGAACAAATACAGCAACAACATCATGGCGCGCAATGTGTTTTTAAGTTTGGCCAGCAACCGGCCTGCCGATATCGCATCGGCCAATCAAACCGTGTTGCATTGGCTGTCCAGTCAAGGCCTTCATTTCCCGGAACTGGTGATGGACAATGGTGCCGGCTTGTCTCGCACGGCACAGATTAGCGCGCGGAACATGGCGATGTTGTTGCGCCATGCCGCCAAAAGCCCGCTTTACCCTGAATTGGCCAGTGGTTTGCCTATTTGGGGGGAAGATGGCACGCTCAAAAAACGTCCGCATACCTGTGCAGTCACCGACAGCGCACACTTGAAAACCGGCACCCTGGACGGTGTCAAGACACTGGCTGGATATGTGCACCGACCAGACGGCACGACTGTTGTCGTCGTGCTGTTCATCAATGACGAACATGCTAACCAGGGGGCTATTGCCCAAGAGAATTTACTCAACTGGATTAACGCGACTCACTGATCCTGGTTTTCACATCAGGATCCTTCTGGATATTTTGCGCCACCGCCATACAAATAATGAGAAAACTGTGCATAATCACTGCTCACTGAACGGAATAAACGATCCAGGCTCATGACGGCCTGCTCCACCAAATTAATGGCAATGTAAGGATGTTCCACCCGCATGCGCTTGTACATGGCACGAGATAAACGCAACACTTGCGTGTCATTGGCACGGGTCACCATACGCACTGAGCGCGCACGCTTGTCAAAGAATGACATCATGCCCAACATTTCACCCTCGCCGCTGCGCACAATTTCATATTCTGTCTGTCCGTCAGGGATCACGAGTGCGATTTCGCCTTTCACCACAAAATACAACTCATCACCCACATCACCCACATCAGAAATGACATCCCCATTATCAAAATGCAACACGGTCAAATAGTGCAGCAAGATATTGACCTCCGCCACCGTCAGCGACTCACACAGGTATTGCTGGCTTAAAAACTGTGCTAAATCAGCATGTTGTCCCAATTGCGTCATGACCATCCCATTCCCTTTCTCAATCTTCCATTTGTGCCGCATTTTCCAATAAACGCATTCCACCGGCCATACCCAGAATGCGCGCACGCAACCGCTGATGCAGCGATGCTTCATCTTCCTCATTCCGCTCAAACGGATAATGCCTGTGTTGGACCCTGCTTGGCAAGAGGGGTAAGGCTGCCAAAGCGGCAGCATCCAGCGTAACCAGCACATCCGCCCATGCCAAATCTTCATCACTCAACACTTGTTGTTCCTTTTCACTCAAGAGCGCCATCCCACGAGCCTCCATCCATGACGAAGCCAATTGACCAGTCCATTGCATGGCTAACTCCGCCAATCCATCCGCATGTCCCGATAAAAACACAACCTGAGCACGACGTTTATACCCCATAACACTACCGCCACTAAAAAATAAGGACTATTCTATCTGAATTGTGTATCTCTGCGTTTGATTCTATCCATTCTTGCGGTAAGATTCGCCCTGGAACAAATTATTCATGAGCCCTTAAATTACCGTGCATCTTTTGCTTATTCCCCTGTTGCGTATTCTGTCCGATGGAAAGTTCCATGCGGGTTCTGAGTTGGCGCAAAATTTGGGGGTTTCACGGGCCACCGTGAGCAACGCCCTTAAAACGGCGGATACTTTATCCGTTTCCGTTTTCAAAGTACGGGGGCGCGGCTATCAATTGCCCCACCCTCCCGAATGGCTGGATGCCGAAGCGGTGCGCCAACAACTTGGTTTACTTGCGCGGGATGTGCGGCTTGAAGTCGTTGATACCATAGGTTCCACCAACTCTACCCTGCTGCGAGAAAGCACCACGCATTGCCATTGTCTGGCGGCAGAATACCAATACGCTGGACGTGGGCGACGTGGGCGCCAGTGGTTCGCTGCCCTGGGGGGGAGCTTGAGTTTTTCAATGCGCTGGCGATTTAATCAAGGCATGGGCGCACTGGCCGGGTTGAGCCTTGCAGTCGGTGTAGCGGTACTGCGCACATTGCACCAGTTTGACTTGACTGAAGTACGTCTCAAATGGCCTAACGACCTGTTGTGGCGTGAAAAAAAACTGGCAGGCATTCTGATAGAAGCCCAAGGTGACGCCAATGATTCATCCATAGCCGTCATCGGTATCGGTATTAACCTCCACATCCCAAATGAAACCCGTGAGCGCATTGATCAACCGATGACCGATCTTCAGGAAATCGCTGGCCACACGCTGCCTCGAAACATGTTGCTGGGCACGTTGATTCAACAATTGGTGCTTGCACTGCAAGAGTTTGAGGCGCATGGTTTGGTCCATCTCAGTCAAGAATGGAATGCAGCCCATGCCTATTCCGGACAACCACTGTGTGTTACGCTGGCCAATGGCGACGCACTCAACGGCAGTGCCGAGGGCATTAACCACCAAGGTGAACTGCTGCTTAAACTGGCCAATGGTAAGGTCATCGCCATACACAGTGGAGAGGTTCAATTGGCGCGCCCAAGTTATCAGGATTTTTCCGGGGATCTTCATGCTGCTGGCGCTTGATATTGGCAATACCCGCTTAAAGTGGGGTCTCCATGACGGCCAGGACTGGTTGCAGCAAGGTCACAATATTCATGACCTTGCTGCCGTTGAAGCCGCATTAACGGCCCAACCCGATCATCTCATTGTCAGCAATGTCAGCCGTACATTTCCCGATGAGGCCTGGTTGCAGCGATTCGGGCATTTGCCACACAAAATTGTACACGCAACGCATTCTCAGTGCGGCGTACACAACCAATATCAACCCGCACAACAACTGGGCAGCGATCGCTGGGCCGCATTGATTGGGGCGCGCAACCTGGGTGCCGACACCGCACTCATCATCAATGCAGGCACGGCGCTGACGGTTGATGCCCTGCACCAGAGCGAATTCATGGGCGGCACCATCACGCCCGGTTATCGCCTGATGCGCGACACGCTCGCGCAACACACGCGTTTACCTCACACCTATGCCGCAGGACCCGCCGTTCAATTTCCTCACACCACAACAGAAGCCATCGACAATGGGTGTCTCAACGCGCTGTTAGGGAGCATCGCCCGCATGCACACGTATTTATCGCACCAGACTTCCATCCAACCCACGCTGTGGCTGTCTGGCGGCGATGCACCACGCCTGGCGCCCCACCTCGATGCCCGCATGGAAGAGCATCTCGTACTGCATGGGCTTTATTGCATTGCTCAGGAGCTATTTAATTGAAACTGTTTGTCATCATACTCATACTCGTCAATGCGATTTTCCTGGCTTGGACAATTTCGCAACACGCTGCACCACAGCCTGTCCCGAGTGAATACCATCCTGACCGCATTCAGTTGATCAGTCAATCGTTACCACCGCCCCCGGTCGCCCAATCCATACCCGCGCCACCCACTCTGATACAGGGCTCGACCTCGCAACACGACATCGCGCCGGTGAAAAATAATCCAGTCACTTCAAACAATTCTGCGATCAAAACCGCTGTCACATCACAAGCGCCAGATAAAACAACAGCCCGGAATCCCCTTCCCCAAGTACCCGCCTGTTTTGCATGGGGGCCTATTGATGCGGCACAGCTTGCCGATGCCCAAACGCAACTGAATCAACTCCACCTTGGTGAACGGATGCTTTCGAATGATGACAGCGCCGCAAAAGGGCCTTTTTGGGTTTATTATCCGCCACTGGCCAACAAACAGGCCGCGGATGCCGAATTGGCTGTGCTAAAAAACCAGGGTATTCAGGACATCGCGATCGTGCGCAATGGCCCCTGGCAAAATGCTTTGTCCATGGGTTTATATGGGAAAGCGTCCGGTGCACAACAACGCCTGAACCAGCTCAAAAAAATGGGACTCAACGGACAAATCGAAGCTTTTAAGAGTCCTGACCGCCGATTTTTATTCATTAAATTAAACCCTACGGAACAAGCCGCTGCTGCAGCGATTACCCTTCACTTCACGATACCCGCCATGCAAGCCGTCCCATGCCCAAGACCCTAACGGACACGGCGACGTTGCCGCCCCAAACGATGAAACAGCACAGTCGCCCGCCTGTTTCCCCTTATTCTTTACTCTCTCCCTTCAGGGGGGAGAGAATGACGAAGTCTTGCTTCGCGAGTTTCACGCTAAGGCGTTTACGCCTGTATTTAAAAAATGCCTGAATTACCGGAAGTCGAAACCACTCGTCTCGGGCTCATGCCACATGCTGTCCAGCACATCATTGTCAAAGTCGTGGTACGCAACCCCAGACTGCGTTGGCCGGTAGACGCGCTTGTTTCCAGCGCGCCTTGCGGTCAAACGCTCCTTCAACTTGATCGTCGCGGAAAATATTTAATTCTGGTCTGTGAAAATGGCAGCCTGATTGTGCATCTGGGTATGTCGGGAAGTCTGCGCATCGTCCCTGCCGACATGCCAGCCAACCTTCACGAACACCTGGATATCGTCCTGGATAACCGTACAGCACTGCGTTTACGGGATCCGCGTCGTTTCGGCGCAGTATTGTGGCACGCAGGAGATGGCCTGGATCACCCGTTGCTTGCCAAACTGGGAATCGAACCTCTCTCCCCGGGCTTTGATGCAGACTATTTATATCACCTCACTCGCTGTCGTACTGCCATCAAATCGCTGTTGATGGACAGCCATCGCATTGCCGGTATCGGCAATATTTACGCCAATGAAGCCTTGTTTTATGCTGGCCTGCACCCGGAAATGAGCGCGCAATATCTCACCCCGGAAAAAGCCTTGCGTTTGGTGCCAAGCATACGTGATACGCTCACCCGCGCCATTGCTGCCGGTGGCAGCAGCCTGCGTGACTTTGTGGGCAGCGAAGGGCAACCTGGTTATTTTCAGCAACAGTACGCTGTTTATGGCCGAACAGGTCTGCCCTGTCTGCACTGCGGCCACCCCATACAACATATCAAACAATCCCAACGAAGTAGCTTTTTTTGTCCAAAGTGCCAAGAAATTCAGCGACAAACGGTTTGATTTGCAGTATAGTTTTTACTAAGCTTGTGCGCACCCTACTTACGGTTTTCTTACGCGCCGCTGATTTCCAGGAGCAATGCCATGTCTGACACCCATCTCGGCAAGCATCTTAAACAGTACACCCGTTGGCGCGAAAACCTGCTACTGAATATTGATCGTTACCACACCTGGTTGAGCGACGAGGAAATCAGTGACTGGCAAATTGATGTGCGCCTGCAACATCTGAAAGAACGTTTGTCTGAAGACAAACTCAATCTGGCATTTGTGGCCGAATTTTCCCGGGGGAAATCTGAACTGATTAACGCGATTTTTTTCGCCGATTACAAAAGACGTTTATTGCCGTCTACCGCAGGACGTACCACCATGTGCCCCACGGAACTGCTTTACGATCCTGATCGTCCGCCATCGATTCAATTGCTTCCCATCACCACGCGCAGCACGCCCACGACAATTGCGGAATATAAACGTTACCCCGACGAATGGGTAACGTTGCCTCTGGACACTGACTCCGCTGAAGCCATGTCGGAAGCGCTGGGCAAAGTCAGTGAAACCGAACAGGTGAGCCAGGTTGATGCCGCGCAGTACGGACTGTATTTTCCTGATGAATCTGATGCGCCACCTCACCCGGATGAATGGGTAGAAATTCCACGATGGCGACATGCTGTCATCAACTTTCCACATCCGCTGTTAAAACAGGGACTGGTTATTCTTGACACACCAGGCCTCAATGCCATCGGCACCGAACCTGAACTGACCTTAAATTTACTGCCCAACGCACATGCCATTATTTTCATGCTGGCTGCGGATACGGGTGTCACCAAATCCGATATCGATATCTGGCGGAATCATATCTCCACGATGCAAAATACCCATCGCGGTCATTTGGTTGTACTCAACAAAATTGATGGCTTGTGGGATGAACTTAAGGCGGCTGAGGAAATCGCTGCCGAAATTGACAAACAGGTGTCCAGCACAGCCAGCATGCTTGGCTTGCAGGCCAACCAAATTTACCCTGTTTCCGCACAAAAAGCACTGTTGGCAAAAATTTCCAGTGATGATGATTTGCTCATAAAAAGCGGTTTGCCTCAACTCGAAGCGGCTTTGAGCGAACAGCTCATCCCATCCAAGCTGGATATTGTTCGCGACAACACGACTTCCGAAATCAGCGATCTGATCTCCAATACACATGAGTTGCTCAACGCCAGGATGAAGGGGGTCAATGAACAACTGACCGAACTCACCGGTCTGCGTGGCAAGAATGAAGAAGTTGTGCAGCACATGATGACAAAAATCGAAGAGGAAAAATTCAAATTCGAACGCGGCTTGCAACAATTTTACGCCTTGCGCAGTGTGTTTTCGAACCAGTCCAACCAATTATTCAGCCACCTCGGCATGGAGCGCATCAAACAGGAAGTACGTCAGACTCGCGTTGCTATGGAGAAAAGCAAATTCTCTACCGGGCTTCAACATGCAATGAACAGTTTTTTCACTGGGGCGAAACAGAATTTTGTGCAGGCTTCAGAGGCCATCGCTGAGATTACGTTGATGATGACGGCCATGTACACAAAATTCCAGCAGGAGCATGGCTTAACTGAAACAACTCCCCCCTTGTATTCCACCTTTAAATACACAAAGGAAATGAAAAGACTGGAACAAACTTACAATCAACACTTTAATACCCTGTACAACCTGCTCACGCAGGAACAATACACCCTGACAACGAAATTTTTCGAAACGATGGCCAGTCGCGTCATTACCCTTTACGAAGTTGCCAACCGCGAAGCTGACAGCTGGCTAAAAGCCGTGATGTCACCCATGGAAACACAAGTGCGCGAGCATCAAATGCAGCTGCGACGGCGGTTGGAAAGCGTTAAACGTATTCATCAAGCCACCGGTACACTTGAAGACCGAATTGCCGAATTACAAGAAATTAAAAATAACATCAATAAACAGATCAGTGACCTCACCTTGATCAAAAATGAAATCGAACAGGCGTTACAGCCCGAAATGTCTTTGGCTCGGGCCGCTTAGGATAACCACGAAACTTGAAATACACGATGCAATATAACGCCTGTTCACCCTGCTTAAAACCGGCGGATTGGCGTCCATAGTGAGGTAACCTGACACACTGAAAAAAATGTCTACTTGCTTGAAGAGCACAATCAACAAATTGTTGTCTTAAAAATAATGAGATGCGTCCAGCGAACGCATACGCTGCATCAGGAGGTGACGATGGGTGAATCATCATTGGATTTGGATGGCTGGATAGCATTTTTCAACACAGCCGGAATTCCCATATTAAAACGAACCGCACGTGAATTGGGACGTCTGGATATGGAAGCCGATGAGTTAAGCACGCGCGGTGTGACGGATATTATTAGCGCAGATCCATTGATGGTTGTGGCATTGTTGCGTTATTTACAACATCATAAACACAGCAGCCAGCAATCTGAAGTCATACAAATTGAGCAGGCATTGATGATGCTTGGTATTCCCACGGTGGTTGCCAAAGTACAACCCACCCTGATCATTGAAGACCTTTTGCGAGGCCAAACGCTTGCATTGGTGGGAGCGTTGCAAACGATACGCCGCGCAGCCCGCGCTGCTTATTATGCCCGTGATTGGTCGGTGCGATTAAAAGACACCCATTTTGACGAAGTTCACATCGTGGCACTCTTGCATAATTTTGCTGAGATACTGATGTGGTGCTATGCGCCGCAACGCATGCTACAAGTACGTGAACTGCAATTAAAAGACGGTGATTTGCGTCATCGCGCGGCACAACAGGCGGTACTGGGCTTTAAATTGTCTGATTTACAGTTGGCACTGGCTAAATCATGGGTGCTGCCAGAGATGTTGATCAGCTTTATGGAAAAAAATAATGTGCAGCAACGCCAAATGCAAATTGTTGTGTTAGCCACCAATTTAGCGCGCCATTCTGCAAACAACTGGGACAATGCAGCGTTGCCCGATGATTATCTCGCGATCGGTGAATTGTTACATCTGTCTGCGGCTGAAGTGAAAGCCATCGTCGATCCAACCGGTTTAGATGACGTGAGTGTCCCAATTGAGTGAACAGCACAAGTAAAACAGGCCTTTATTGTGTAACGTTATCCTCACAACGGTCAACAGCCGTTTCCAGGATGGTCATCATTTTCTGGAGTTATAAGGGGAAGTACACGCCTCATGCTGTTCAAACACCAACTGTCCATCCACCAAAGTGTAACGCACCTTACCCCGAACTTCATAACCCATAAATGGTGAATTTTTACCCAAACTCTTGAGCGCACCGGACTCAACGCGCCACCATGCATCTGGATCAAACACACAAATATCTGCCGCAAGTCCCAATGCAATGCGCCCCGCATCCAAACCGAGCACACGCGCTGGGCCGCAGGTAATCGATGCCAGCGCTTTAACCAAAGTCAGCGCCTTTTCCTCAGCCCATTTCAAATTCAATGGCAGCAACAATTCCACACCGGCGGCACCAGGTTCAGTCTCGCCGAATGGCAGCTGTTTGGTGTCATCATCAACCGGCGTGTGATCAGAGCACAACGCATCAATCACCCCTTCCGCCAACGCCAGGCGAATCGCGTCCCTGTCGCGCAAACTGCGTAATGGCGGAATCAGGTGACAGTTGGGATCAAAATAACCGATGTCCATTTCCGACAGATGCAAATGTTGTGTGCTGACATCACAACTGACGGGCAAACCTTGCGCTTTAGCCTGCCGCACCATATCGATAGCGGCTGCGGAAGACAGCCGGCACAGGTGAACGCGTGCGCCGGTGTCGCGCACCAACAGCAATGCGGTCATCACGGCGATAGTTTCTGCAGTGGGCGGCACCGCAGGCAACCCCAAACGGGCAGCCACCACCCCATCGTGCGCCACGCCGCCACGAGCCAAATAAGCATCCTGGGGGCGCAACCATACCGTCATATCAAAGGTGGCGGCATACTCCAAAGCACGCATCAACACATGAGTATCCGTGATGGCTGCGTCAGCCTGGGAAAACCCCACGCACCCTGCATCACGTAATTCCGCCATTTCCGTTAGACGTTCGCCAGCTAATTTTTGCGTCAGGGCACCAATGGGATACACTTTAGCCAGATTCAAATTTTTTGCCCGAAACTTGAGCATTTCCACCAGACCCGTCTCATCCAGTGGCGGCTCTGTATCCGGCGGGCACGACAAACTGGTTACCCCTCCGGCACAGGCTGCCAGCAATTCAGACTCCAACGTGGCCCGGTATTCATTACCCGGTTCACGTAGTCTGACGGCCAAATCAATCAAGCCGGGACACACCACCAAACCACTCGCATCAATCACTTTGTTCGGATGAAAGCCTTCCGGGGTTTCACCGATAGCAAGCACCTTACCCGCCGCAATACAAAGATCGCCCACCTGATCGAGTCCGGATTGCGGATCAATAATTCGCCCTTGTTTAATTTGGATTTTCATCCTTGATTTCCCGCCAGTATACTCATTACAGCCATCCGGACAGCAATCCCGAACGTCACCTGCGGCAAAATAACGGATTGCTCGCCATCGGCCACAGCAGAATCAATTTCCACCCCCCGATTCATCGGTCCCGGATGCATCACGATGGCATCTGCTTTGGCATAAGCCAGCTTCTCGGCGGTCAAACCATAATATTTAAAATATTCTTGCGAACTGGGCAGGCGCGCACCACGCATACGCTCATTTTGCAGGCGCAAAATAATCACCACATCCACCTCATGCAAACCTGCCGCAAGGTCATGATAGACTTGCACGCCCATTTGCCCCATGTCGCCGGGCAACAATGTTTTCGGCGCAATCACACGCACCTCAGGCACCCCCAAGGTAGTCAGCGCATGAATCTGCGAACGCGCGACGCGCGAATGCAACACATCACCCACGATGGCCACACGAAGGTTGTGAAACTCGCCTTTATACTTGCGTATCGTGAACATATCCAGCAAACCTTGCGTTGGATGCGCATGGCGACCATCTCCCGCATTCACCACATGAATATGCGGCGCCACATGCCTGGCAATCATATGCGCCGCCCCTGACTGCGCATGACGCACCACAAACATATCAGCTTGCATCGCCGCGAGGTTATCCACCGTATCCAGCAAGGTTTCGCCTTTGCTCTGACTGGAGGCACTGATATTAAGATTAATCACGTCTGCAGACAGGCGTTTGGCCGCAATTTCAAACGTCGTGCGAGTGCGCGTAGATGGCTCGAAAAACAGGTTAAAAATCGCTTTTCCACGCAGAAGCGGCACTTTGCGCACCTCCTGCTGATTCACGGCCACAAACCCTTCTGCAGTATCGAGAATATGGATTAACAGACTGCGCGGGAGACCCTCGATAGTCAGTAAATGTTGTAACTCACCCTGCGCATTCAGTTGTGGATTCGCGCCCATTACAAATCAACCAGTTTCAACATCAATTGCCCATCTTCCTGTCGTATTAAATGAATATGCTGTGTGCCGGGCACTTGCAGAACAAGACCGGCATAATCGGCCGCAATGGGCAATTGACGATCACCAGCACGATCAATCAGCACTGCGAGCCGTATCCGCTGCGGACGGCCATAATCAAACAGCGCATTCATGGCTGCGCGCACTGAGCGCCCCGTAAATAACACATCATCCACCAGCAGAATATCCCGTCCCTCTACCTCAAAAGGCAAGCGGGTCGGTTTCACTTGCGTATGCAGGCCTATTTTTTCAAAATCATCACGGTAAAATGAGATGTCCAGGCTACCGTGCGGCATATCGGGATTCAGCAAAGGATGCAACTTCTCCGCTGCCCACACGCCGCCGGTGTGCATACCCACCAGCACAGTGTTGTCAGTCATGTCCGGCAACATTCTGACAGCAAGTTGTTGTATCAGTGTATCCGCATCAGGTAATGACAAATTATTCATTTAATTAAAATTCAAAACAGGATCGATCATCATATTGACTTCATTTTCAGCACTTGGCCGTACAACTGTTTTCGTCATCGTTCTATTGGAAACAGAACGCCCGTCGCTACATTTCATGTACATACTCCGGCTCATCAAAATAGAGCTGCAGTATCTGTTGTGCGGCCATTTGGTCAAGCACCTGTTTCTGACTGCGTCCGTGCACACCATTTTCATTTAAGGCCATGCTGGCCGCTGTCGAACTGTAACGCTCATCCACCCAAAAAACCCTTAAGGAGAAACGCCCCTTTAACCGGCGAGCAAAGCGCAGACATGTGGGGGCCAATTCGTGTTCACTCCCATCATCCTTTGTCGGCATTCCCACCACCACCAAAACCGGCTGCCATTCCGCAATAAGCGCTGCGATTCGTGCAAACCGGGCTACATTCCCTTCTGCTTGTATGGTCTCCAGGGGATGCGCCAAACCCAATTCCCCATCGCCCACCGCCACACCTATCCGCTTTAACCCAAAATCAAAGGCCAGCACCGTCCCGTTTTGACGATCAAGCATGTCCAGCGTCGTTGGATAAATTCGCGTAATCGATGCCAAGCAAATGCGTGGCCGCATCCAAACGCGCTTCCACAGGCAAATCAAAAATCACATCGGCTTGTGCGGGCACCGTGAGCCATGAATTCTGTGCCAGCTCGCTCTCTAACTGGTCGGCGTTCCAACCTGCATACCCCAGCACGACCATAAATTTTTCCGGACCATCACCTTGCGCCAAAGCATCCAGAATATCGCGCGATGTGGTCAAAGCAAGTTGGTCACCCACCATCAATGTGGACTGCCACTGCCCCCTGGTTTGATGCAACACAAAGCCCCGCTCGGTTTCTACCGGACCACCGAAATATAAAGGCCGCTCGCTCAGACCCGTATCATCGGAAGTCAAACCGGTTTGGGAAAACAAATCGGACATCCGCATATCGATAGGGCGATTAATGATCACGCCCAGGGCACCGTCTTCATCATGTTTGCAGACAAAAGTTAAGGTGCGTGCGAAGCGTGTGTCCTCCATGCCCGGCATGGCAATCAGGAAGTGTCCAGTCAAGTCAATAGTGTCCATATTGGTAATTGTAACGACCTCTGGGCATAAGCACAATTTATGTACGCATATTGTGAATTAATCCTGTCATTTTTGCATCGGATATTCGTCGGTAATTTCAGTGCGGTCCCATCAGAGCCCATCAGAACCCATCAAATAATGCTATGATAAACGTCCTGTTGCAATACCACATTGACTCGCCACGCATGGACTTTACTGCCGACCCACAACTGACACACATCAAACTGCCGCCCCATTCCGTCGAAGCCGAGCAATCGGTTCTGGGCGGGCTGCTGCTGGAAAATAATGCATGGGATAAAATTGCCGACTTAATCAGCCACCATGATTTCTATCGCCATGACCATCGACTGATTTATCAAACCATCAGTAAACTCATTGAACAGGGAAAACCGGCTGACGTCATCACAGTCAGTGAAAGTTTGGACACACTGGGTGAGCTGGGTAATATGGGCGGATTACCCTATATGGTGGCTTTGGCGCAAAACACACCGTCTGCCGCCAACATCCGGCGCTATGCAGAAATTGTGCGCGAACGTGCCATTTTGCGCAAACTGGTTGAAATTGGCACCGACATTTCAGATTCGGCCTACCAGCCTGCAGGAAAATCGGCCAATGAATTACTCGACCAAGCCGAGAAAAAGGTTTTTGACATTGCCGAAGCGGGTGCACGCGGTCAGCGTGGATTTGTTGACCTGAAATCATTATTGGGTACTGTGGTTGAACGCATTGATGAATTATTCAGTCGCGACAACCAAAGCGATGTCACAGGCATTCCGACAGGGTATACGGACCTGGATCAAAAAACAGCGGGCTTGCAACCGGGCGATTTGATTATTGTTGCCGGACGGCCTTCCATGGGTAAAACCGCATTTTCGATCAACATCGGGGAGAACGTCGCCATCAATACCGGGATGCCTGTGGCCATATTTTCGATGGAAATGGGTGGCTCGCAACTGGTCATGCGGATGCTGGGTTCAGTCGGCAGGCTTGATCAGCAACGTCTGCGTACCGGGCGCTTGCTGGATGACGATTGGCCTCGTCTGACCTATGCCTTGGGCAAACTGAATGAAGCACCCATTTTCATTGACGAAACCCCTGCGCTCAACGCCCTGGAACTCCGGGCACGCGCACGGCGACTGCATCGCCAATGCGGCAAGCTGGGCCTCATCATCATCGACTATTTGCAGCTGATGTCCAGCGTGACCAGCGGAGAAAACCGCGCCACGGAAATTTCTGAAATCTCGCGGTCACTCAAAGCACTGGCTAAAGAACTGAATGTCCCGATCATTGCCTTGTCGCAGCTCAACCGATCACTGGAGCAACGCCCGAACAAACGCCCTGTCATGTCCGACCTGCGCGAATCGGGCGCCATTGAGCAGGATGCCGACGTTATTTTGTTCATCTACCGGGATGAAGTCTATAACAGCGACTCTCAAGACAAAGGCAGCGCTGAAATTATCATCGGCAAACAACGTAACGGCCCCATTGGCATGACCCGTTTAACATTCCTTGCGGAGCATACGCGATTTGAAAACTTTGCCAATGGTCAATATTAACTGGTTTTAGGGCTCGTAAATGAATAACCTGGACTTATGTTGTCGTGTATTCGGGATGGATGCAAGGCGCAAAGTGCGGCGAATGGTTGTTCCATTCGCAAGCTTTGGAACGCCGCAGACGCCGGAATACACGACAACCCTGCGGGCTGGGGTCGCTTTGGGCGCATCCCGGTGTTGCGAGCCGCTTTTTGTGAATGACACAACTGCACGTCTCGCGCTTTGGACTGCATCCCAAAGCGACCCCAGCATAAGTCCAGGTTATTCATTTACGAGCCCTTAATATGAGCCGCCCCCTCTTTGCACACATAGATCGTCAGGCACTGCGGCATAATTTGGATATTATCCGGCAACGTGCGCCCAACAGCCGCGTTATGGCGGTGGTCAAAGCCAATGCCTACGGTCATGGCCTGCAGGCTGTGCTGCCAGCACTTGAAACGGCAGACGGTTTGGCGGTAGCCAGTATGGAAGAAGCTTTCCAACTGCGCCAGCTGGGTTGGAATAAAGTCATTCTGTTACTGGAAGGCATCTTTGAAGTCAGCGAATTAGACGAATGTATCGCGCAGCAGTTTTCAGTTGTGGTGCATCAACGTGAACAGCTTCAGATGCTGCTGGCACACCATTTCCCGACGCCATTGCAGGTGTTTGTGAAGCTGAATAGTGGCATGAATCGCCTGGGTTTTAATCCCGCAGACTACCATGCAAGCATCCAGGCTCTACGCCAAGTGCCGATGCTCAGCCAACTCACGCAAATCAGTCATTTTGCCACAGCCGATGAAACCCGGGGCGTGGCGGAACAGATGCAAGTGATTGCGCCACATTTCGCCGTGCACCCTTACCCGGTCAGCCTCGCCAACTCTGCTGCCATTTTCCATCATCCCGACACGCATCACCAATGGGTTCGTCCCGGTATCGCGCTGTATGGGGCATCGCCTTTTCAAAACATTAGCGCAGAAGACTTACAACTCAAGCCCGTCATGACCTTACACAGCCGCATTATTGCCATACAAACCTTACAGGTGAATCAAGCCGTGGGTTATGGCCAAAACTGGGTCGCCAACAGCACCACCCGTGTTGGCATTGTCGCCTGTGGTTACGCAGACGGTTACCCGCGTCACGCTGGAACAGGCACCCCAATCCTGGTGGATAATCGGCGCACTCACACACTGGGCCGCGTTTCCATGGATATGCTGTGCGTCGATTTAACCGGGATCCCCAATGCACAAATTGGCAGCCCAGTGGTGCTATGGGGAGAAGGTTTGCCTGTCGAACAGGTGGCACAAGCGGCAGGCACGCTGAATTACGAATTACTGTGCGCACGTGCGCAACGCGTACCTGAACAGCAAGGCTAATTCACAGCACCTGCACTGGGCACACTTCTTTTCTTCGTTAAAAAGCCCCGTTTCCGGGGCTTTTTTGTATTACTAAAACGGAAATTTATTTAGCCGCAGGCGCTGCTGTTGCCGCAGGTGCACTCGGCGCAGCTGGTGGTGTAAAGTTCGCACCACCAGCATTGGCCATGTAAGCCACTGCACGTGCTATTTCCAAATCAGACAAATCAGGATTGCCACCACGAGCAGGCATACTGCGAATGCCATTCTCCGCATGACTAATCAGCGTTTGATAACCTTGTTTAATACGAGGCGCCCACAACGCCTTGTTGCCAAATATCGGCGCGCCCAAAGCACCCGGTGTGTGACAAGCAGTACATACTGCGTTAAATACCTGCTCGCCAGTCATGTCCACATGCACTTTACTGAGGTCAGCCACAACCAGATCACCCACCGGTTTAATGCGCGCATCCACCACTTTCGGATCCATGTTTGAAGGTGCAGTAGAAGAATGGCTCATCTGAATCTTAATGACCAAAACGACAATTAAAATAATTGCAATCAAGGGCGGCAATAATCCCCCCAACACCGCCGATACAACTTGTATTGGGGTGGTTTTGCTCATTTTGATGTGATCATCACTCATTGTTGTATCCTCAATAAAAAATTAAAAAAATTTTTTGAATTATAACCCTAAATGTAAATTTAACACAAATTAAGGTGGTGCCACAATGTGGCAGCGGTAAATCGGATTCCCCCAACGCAGCACACCTTATACCCAACCCGAGCATGTGCGCATAGACGTATCAGCAGAAATTCGCTATGATGGCAACCTCACACGCGCCCGTAGCTCAGATGGATAGAGTATTGGTTTCCGAAGCCAAGGGTCACTGGTTCGACTCCAGTCGGGCGCACCAATGCCCATAAGGGTTTCGGCCGATTTGCCGATTTAGTATATTAATTTGGTCCATCAATTTGGTCCAAGTCGGCATAGCAGATACAAGCGGTTGCTATATATGTAACTCTAACCCTTGGAGTTACTGTTATGTCAATTGATGTCAAACAACGCGGTTCTGCCTGGCGAGCTTGTGTCCGTGTATATGGATATCCCACTAAATTAGCCACATTCGATACACATCGTGAAGCGCACGACTGGGCAGTAATCACTCATGGTGAATTTCTTGCCAAATTAGGGCCGGGAAGAACGCGAAGCAGAAATCAGCCCAACCATTCACAACCAGGCAGGGCGATCCAATCCTTATTTCATCAATTCTAAAACACTACTGACGGACTGCTTTACCTAACAAAACCAGTTGTGCGCAGGAAACGACCAAAATAAAATTCACAAAAACACCATTTACATATGCCCTGTGCGATCTATACAACCTTCACTTTAAACGCAAGGCTTCATCATTGTAAGCGCCATCAATTTTATGCACAATGTCTTCCACCAATCGAAATCCTTCCACAGGTGCATCATCTT
>JAJYMO010000049.1 GCA_021786845.1 Pseudomonadota bacterium
TGCGGCAACGGTGTCCACACATCAAATCGATAGACGACAACTCATTGCTGCACAATGCAGCAATGTACCAAAAAATCAATTTTTAAAGAAGCCGTATTGTCCATCATATCGGCTACAGGTACGCGCATGAGCACACTGACAGAATTCGATATCGCTCCGCTAAGCTGGATTAGAGAAGAAATTGGTCATGCACTGACGCAGGTCAGTGAAGCGATTTCACAACAGGCTTCCTCGCAAATCGCGCCCTCTGAACTGCGTTTAGCCAGAACTTACCTTCATCAAGTCACAGGCGCATTAGAAATGGTGGGCCTGCGCGGGACAGCACTCATCTGCCATGAAGCAGAAAATCTGACACATCGCCTTGAACAATCGCCCCAGGAAATCAATCTGGAATTGCTTGATGTCATCCGTATCACTGGCGAAACCATTGCACGCTATCTGGACGACCTACTGTCAGGCAAACCCAACATTGAACTGCAACTACTCCCGATCTACCACCAGCTACGTGAAGCACAAGGGATCACCCAAACGCGGGACAGCGATTTATTTTTCCCTAATGTGGAAATGCGCCCGGCCTTTCAAACACGTGCTGCGGAGCTCACGAAAGAATCCCGTATTCGCCAGTACAAAATGGCCCGCGCCCAATTTGAGCGTGGATTGCTGGATTTTTTGCGCCAACAATCTGCTGAACAAGGTCTTATCAACATGCGGGAAGCTGCCGGCGCCATTGAATCGGCAATGGATTTACCCGCCACCCGCACGTTTTGGTGGGGAGTGACTGCATTGATCGACAGTTTGATTACCCACTCCATCGAACCCGATTTTGCTGTGAAGCAATTATGTGGGCGTATTGACCTGCAACTTAAACGTCATATCCAGGGTTCCAACAAAATTGCTGAACGTCTCATGCGCGACATGCTTTATTTTATTGCAAACAGCCGTGATGGCAGTGACCGCATCATCGAGGTCAAAAATACCTTTGAGTTATCCGGCCTGTTACCCAAACAACGCTCCAGAACAGAACTTGCACTTTACGAACAACTGGAATCCGGTTTACAGCTGCTCCAACAATCCGAAACCGCCTGGGATGCATACCTTGGCGGTAATCATGACGTTTTTTCCGAATTCAAGAATCTTCTGCAGACCATACAAACCTTGGTGCCCACGACACAACATAAAAATATTCATGCGCTCATCGATGAAATGCATCAGGTTTTGAATGATTTGCCGGGCATTGCAGCGCAGCGCCTTGAAATGCTTTATCTTGAAATCACCACGGTATTGTTTTTGCTTGAAAACTATTTTGCGCATTATGAATCCGTTCAAGATGAAATGCGCGATCAAGCCGATTATTTAAGACAACGATTGCATGCTGCGGCGTACTCAGATGTGGCATTAACAGATATCAGTGCTGGTCCGAACACATCCATGCTTGACAGCATTGCGCGTCAAGCACAAGAAAAATTACTCGTCGCACAAATCGCTTACGAAATCCAGACCAATTTGAACAAGATCGAGGAATCACTGGATCATTTTTTCCGCTCACCCGAGCAAGACAGACAAGTGCTAGATGGAGCGATCAAAGCAATCCATGAAATTTCAGGTGCATTGAACATGATGCAGTGGGATCAGGCCAGCCAGGTACTTCAGGCCGGACAAAGGTTGATCGCAGAAATGGCCGACCCTGTTCAGGCTATTGATGAAAAACAATTCCCTTTAGTTGCCGAAATTATCAGCGCAATTGGCCTGTATGTAGATGCCGAACGTTTCCAGCAAACCCAAGCCCTGTCAGTTTTACATCCTATTTTAATACGGCTGGGCCTTACTGAAGAAAAAGCCATTGCACATCCGGCAAATGAGCACATTGAAGATGACCTGGCTTCACTGAAAACCGAACTTGCGCAACAATTGGGCGATTTACAACAGCGCGAGATCAACGACGAATCCAAACAGAAACTCACCGACACGCTCCAGAAAATCAAACAGGATGCCGACCTTGTGGGTGACATGATACTCAAGTCACAAATAGAACAGGCTTTGCAACAAATTGCCGACCACCCGGTTATTGAACGAATTACCGAACTATTAAGCCCTGTTTGCAATATGTCGCTGAACACTTCTGCCGACACGAGCATTCCGGTCACAATGAGCACAGAACAAATCGACACCGAGATTTTTGAAACTTTTCTTGAAGAAGCGAATGAGGTGCTCTCGAGTATCAAAAATGAGCTGCAACATATTGAAAACTCAACAGAACAACAACACAAATTAAAAGAAATCCGTCGCGGTTTCCACACACTCAAAGGGGGTGGACGTATGGCTCACCTCCATGAACTGGGTGGGACAGCATGGGCCATCGAGCAATTACTTAATCAGTGGTTACAGCAAGCGCTTAACCCTACTGACGAATTGCTCAAATTATTACAACAGGCAACGCGATACATCTCGAACTGGATTGACTCGCTCAGCAATGGCGCGTTAATGGATAACAATTATCATGACCTCATCGCGCACGCTGATCAAATCCGGGCAGGCATCGAAAACAAGCTGGCGCAACAACCGTCTTCAATCCCCCCCATAGCATTACCAACAACTTCATTCATCGACGTGAGTCCTGATCGCACGGTGTTAATCCCCAACCCTACCGAAACGAACCAGACCGCAGAAATTGATACCGAAATTCTGGAGGTTTTCCTCGAAGAAGCGAGCGAAGTTCTCTTCGATATCGCTCATCATCTGGAGCAGATTGAAGGTTCGACAGAACAGCATCTCGAGTTAAAAGAAATTCGTCGTGGTTTCCATACCATAAAAGGTAGCGGGCGCATGGTCCATCTACATGAACTGGGTGAAACCGCGTGGGCCATCGAACAATTACTTAACCAATGGTTACAACACGCACTCAATCCAACGAATGAACTGCTCAAACTGCTGCAGCAAGCATCCCTGCATATTTCGACCTGGGTTGATTCACTGACTGCCGGAGAACCGATTCATGATGGCTACCAAAACATCATCGAACGTGCCAATCAACTGCGCACCAAAATAGGCGATGAAATCAAAATTGAGCCACAAGAAATTTCATCACCAACACCCGGTTCGGCAACGATGACGCCATCGGAAAGCGATCAAAGTATGGGCATCGTTGAGTTGACGCTCACACCATCAAACATCGTTCCCGATGCAACATCTGTGCAAGAAGCGACTGAAATTTCATCAGAAATTTTCTTGACCACCGCATCAGACAATGCGGATTTTCATCTTCCTGGTGATGAAACGGAAAGAACCGCTCAGGAAATACCCCCCAATATCAACCTTGACACACCAACAGAAGTACTTGAACCAGAGTCCGCGAATGCCCTCATCCGCATTGGTCTGAATGAACTCCCATTGTCCCTGTTTGAGATATACCAACATGAGACCAGCGAACTTTTAAACACCTTGCGCCACCAATTTGGGTTGTGCAGCAATGCCCCCTATCCACCGGTTTCTCCTGACTTTATGCGGGCGGCCCATACGCTGGCAGGCATTTCCCGCCTCACTGGATTTCATTCCGTAGGAGACCTTTCTTTCGCCGTAGAAACCTGGTTAACAGGTCTGCTCAATCACCAGCAATCCTTGCCAGAATACCGGCATGCGCTTGCCAATGCATGTATTGAACGCTTAACAAACATGCTAACG
This sequence comes from Pseudomonadota bacterium, assembly GCA_021786845.1. Taxonomy (GTDB): domain Bacteria; phylum Pseudomonadota; class Gammaproteobacteria; order Burkholderiales; family Sulfuriferulaceae; genus Sulfuriferula. The sequence continues at coordinate 3,679 of JAJYMO010000049.1, forward strand.
AAGATTAACAGGCACATTCAACCTGAACCCGCACCTGATTTGATTGAGGCCTTACAGCAAGCGCACTTCATCGATGAACAACATCAACCGGATACCACACAAGCGCCTCACTCGACCTCCGAACCAGAATCGGAAACAGAACTTCCTGCCCCAGTTTCTGACTCAGCCATCACAATGCAACCCGATGACTCAATACTCCCACTTTCCATGCCTCCTTCCGGGGACGAATTCACGACCGGGGAACGCTCTGCCGGAAAACGCACTACCGGGCAATCACAGACACATGAATCAACGCAGAAAACCTCATCAGCGAACAAAAAATCACTGTTAAAAGAAGAGGCTGCACCGCTACCACATTCAAACCGGGCCGTCTTGACAGCGCCCGCAGACGCCTTTGCTGACGATGTGGATGAGCAATTATTGTCTGTCTTCCTGGAAGAAGCACAGGACCTGATGCCAGATATTGAACGCACATTGCATGAATGGCAACGCACGCCAGGCAGTACTGCGCCAAAATCACAACTTTTACGCCTGCTCCATACCCTGAAAGGCAGTGCACGCATGGCTGGCGCCATGCGTCTTGGCGACATGAGCCATGAATTTGAAGCCGACGTACTGATTCACAGCGACAACAAACAAGCCAGTGTCAATGATTTTGAAACCTTTGAAAATCACCTTGACCAAATCAACATCATTATTGAGCAATTGCGCCACCCCAAACCTTCTGCGGCCACCCATCACACAGCAGAAGCCAGTGACAATACTGATCATCCGTCAAAGGTCACTACACATACTGATGCAATCGCCAACAAAGAAGTTTTGGGGCAAACGCTGCGCATTCCATCCGGCACACTGGATCGCATTGTGAACGAAGTGGGTGAAATCAGTATTACCCGTTCCCGGTTAGAGAGCACTTCCATCGCATTACGTGCCCACAATCAGGAGTTATTTGAGAACACGGAGCGGTTGCGTGCACAATTACGCGAACTGGATATTCAAGCAGAATCGCAAATGCAATCCACCCTGTCGCTCATGCGCAATGAAGACGCCCAATTTGATCCATTAGAATTTGACCGCTTCACCCGCTTGCAAGAACTCACTCGCATGATCGCAGAAAGCGTCAATGACATTCAGACGGTACAACAAAATTTAGTTGTCAGTCTGAATGAAGCCGATGCCGCCATGACCCAACAGGGCCGTTTGTCCAAGAGTGTACAACAAACATTGATGCATATCCGGATGGTGCCTCTGTCCAGTTTGGCAGATCGACTGCATCGGACTGTCCGCGTCGCGGGGAAAGATCTGGGTAAAAGAGTCAGTTTGCAACTCACAGGCAAACAAATCGAATTCGATGGAAATATGCTCAACAAACTGATTGCCCCGATAGAGCATTTATTGCGGAATGCTGTTGCACACGGCATAGAATTACCTGAACAACGGTTAGCTGCCAATAAATCCGAATACGGCGAAATTGTCCTGACGGCAAAACAATCCAGTAATGAAATGGTGATTACGGTGCGTGATGATGGCCGTGGCCTTGATTTTGAAGCCATTCGTAGCCAAGCCTTAAAAAACGGATTGATTCAAACCAATGACCCACTTTCGGAAGATGATCTGGCACAGCTCATCTTCACCAGTGGGTTTTCCACTACGGAAAATGTCAGTACTTTGTCTGGACGGGGTGTGGGGATGGATGTCGTCAAGAACGAGATCATCCGAATGGGCGGAAGAATAGAATTACACTCCACACCAGAAGGCTTACTCACTGCGCTTTACCTGCCCTTAATTCTTGCTGTCACGCAAGCTGTGCTGGTCACCGTGAACGAGCGCACCTATGCAATTGATTCGTCCATCATTGATCAGGTACAAGTGTACAAACCAGAAGCACTCAAAATACAAATGGAACAAGGGCAGATCAACTGGCTAGAGAATACTTACCCCTTGTTTTATCTACCCCATTTGCTTGAAGACTTACAATCACAACCCTTACAGCAATCGCGATCCTCTGTATTGCTGCTGCGTAACGGGAATAACCGTGTCGCCATTCTGGTTGACAGCATGACGCGCAATCAGGAAATCGTGGTCAAAAACATTGGTTCACAATTGACTTCTGTTCCCGGCATTACCGGAGCGACAGTGCTGGGCAATGGACAGGTGGTATTGATTCTTAATCCAGTTCAGCTTGTTGCGCAACAACAAGCCGGCATCCCGTCTGCCACCCTGATTGGCAACGCGCCATCACTGCGTCGCACCATCATGGTCGTGGATGATTCCTTGACCGTACGTAAAATCACCAGCCGGCTGCTGCAGCGTGAGGGTTATGATGTGATCACAGCCAAAGATGGCCTCGACGCACTTCAGATGTTACAACAGCACAAACCCGATTTAATGTTACTGGACATCGAAATGCCACGCATGGATGGCTTCGAATTGACAAAAGTCATGCGCAACGATGAGCATATGGCCAATATCCCCATCATCATGATTACCTCACGCACGGCCACTAAACACCGCGAGCTTGCAGCCAGTCTGGGTGTCAACGCATATATGGGAAAACCATTTCAGGAGGATAGCCTGTTGGCAAAGATTGCAGAACTCATCCAAACCACGAATTCCGGGTTAACATGACCCCATGTGCCAGACCAGAGAAGAGGGCGAAAATTGTGCCGAAAAACACAGCCCGCGGCAATGAAACCTGACCCACACTGATTCAGGCAGGTCTGGGTCAGGTGACGGATCCTTGTTTTAGCACATCATCGCGCACTCACCCTCCGGGTGAAAAGCAAAACAGTGAAAACATTCTATGATTGCACAATGTTACCTTAACAAACAAGCGATCAACTGCCGTTGTCAGGTTTAACCCACAGACCAGTCAACCAGACCACTCCATGCCGTCGCCAATACGACAAAACCAAACACAATGCGATACCATGCAAACACGGTAAAATCATGGTGACTGATGTAACGAAGCAATGCACGCACAGCGAACAGGGCGCTGATGAAGGCGGTTACAAATCCCACCGCAAACACCAGCATATTCCCATGTGAATGGATAAAAAGGCCTCTATTCTTGTAAATCTCATACCCTGTGGCGGCAAACAAAGTGGGAATTGCCAAAAAGAAAGAAAACTCAGTGGCCGCCTGCCGTGACAAACCCAGTAACATGCCACCAATAATCGTGGAACCCGAACGTGAAGTGCCTGGAATCAGGGCCAGAGTCTGCGCAAACCCAACCATCAAGGCATCGTGCCAACGCATATCTTCGACGCGATTCACCCTGACCGTATGTTGCCGTTTTTCCGCCCACAATATCACAAATGCCCCCAGGATAAAGGCCGAAGCAACAGGAATTGGGCTAAACAGATATTGCTTGATTTTGTGAGCAAACAACAAACCCAATACCGCTGCAGGCACAAAGGCCACAAACAGATTAAAAACAAAACGGTTCGCATCGGGCTGCCCTAATCTCTCCGCGACATGCAGCAAACGGACTCTGTACTCCCAGCATACGGCAAGAATTGCGCCAGCTTGGATAATAATTTCGAAAGCTTTCCCCCGTTCATCATTAAAATGGAGCAAATCACCCGCCAAAATCAAATGACCCGTACTGGATATCGGTAAAAACTCGGTCAAACCTTCAACGATCCCCAGTATCACTGCTTTAAACAATACGACCAAATCCATGTAACGCCCTTCTTATTCAACAATTGGCACTCAAAATAGATATCATGAAATAACCGGGTGATAGCGAGGAGGGGGCATTGTTCGATGTAACAAGCACAGCGCCGAGCAGGTGAAAAACACCCACACCAAAACACACTCATTGCGCTGTTCCCAACAGGTTGGCCTACTCATCGAACGAATACCATTCAAGACCCATTTAAGAGCGTTGATAAATTTCCGCCCCCATTTTCACAAACTCAACTGCCTTGGCCTGCATACCTGATTCCAAAGCCTGATCATTGTTAATACCCAGTTTGGCCGCATACTCGCGCACGTCCTGAGTAATTTTCATTGAACAAAAATGTGGCCCGCACATGGAACAAAAATGCGCCAACTTGGCCGATTCTTTCGGTAAAGTTTCATCATGAAATGCACGCGCTTTATCAGGATCCAGGCCAAGGTTGAACTGATCTTCCCAGCGAAATTCAAATCGCGCCTTGGACAGGGCATTGTCACGAATCTGTGCACCGGGATGTCCTTTCGCCAAATCAGCCGCGTGGGCCGCCAGTTTATAGGTAATAATGCCATCCTTGACATCGTCTTTATCTGGCAAACCCAAATGCTCCTTGGGTGTGACATAACACAGCATAGCCGTACCATACCAACCAATTTGCGCCGCGCCAATGGCGCTGGTAATGTGATCATAACCGGGCGCGATGTCCGTGGTTAAAGGCCCCAAAGTATAAAAAGGCGCTTCATAACACCACTCCAGTTGCAAATCCATATTCTCTTTAATCAAATTCATTGGAACATGCCCGGGACCTTCAATCATGACCTGGCAATCATGTTGCCATGCAATTTGGGTTAACTCACCCAATGTTTTTAATTCAGCCAGCTGTGCTTCATCATTGGCATCGTAGATCGAACCAGGACGCAGACCATCACCCAAACTAAAGCTCACATCATAGGCCTTCATGATGGCGCAAATGTCTTCAAAGTGGGTGTAGAGAAAACTTTCCTTGTGATGCGCCAGGCACCATTTCGCCATAATGGATCCTCCACGCGAAACAATGCCAGTCATCCTGTTTACTGTCATCGGTACATAGGCCAATCGCACACCGGCATGAATGGTGAAATAATCCACCCCCTGCTCGGCCTGTTCAATCAAGGTGTCACGAAATATCTCCCAAGTCAGTGCTTCAGCACGACCATCGACCTTTTCCAGTGCTTGATAGATCGGCACGGTACCAATGGGAACAGGTGAATTACGGATAATCCACTCCCGTGTTTCGTGAATATGCTTGCCTGTTGATAAATCCATGACGGTATCAGCGCCCCAGCGCGTCGCCCAGGTCATTTTTTCGACTTCTTCCTGAATGGACGAACCCAATGCTGAATTACCAATATTTGCATTAATTTTCACCAGAAAATTTCGTCCAATAATCATTGGCTCTGCTTCAGGATGATTAATATTGGCTGGAATAATCGCCCGTCCCCGCGCAATTTCATCCCGCACAAATTCTGCCGTCACTGTTTTCGGTAGTGATGCGCCATAGGCCTGTCCAGCGTGTTGCCTGCTCATCAATTCAAACAAACGTTGCCCGGTCGGGCCGCTGGCCTTAAGCGATGCCAAATATTCATCACGCTGCATATTTTCCCGAATCGCAACATACTCCATCTCGGGAGTGATCACACCCGCCCGCGCATAGTGCATTTGCGTCACATTCTGACCGGGTTTGGCACACCGGGTTTGGCGTGCCAAACCCGGAAAGCGTAAATCATCCAGACGATGGTCCTCCAACCGTGCTCGCCCATATGCAGAGCTCAACTGATCATGGCTTTCGGTGTCGCCGCGTTCAGCTATCCAGACGGAGCGCACCGATTCCAGACCTTTCTGAATATCTATTTTTACATCCGGATCCGTATAGGGGCCCGAACAATCATATACATATACCGGCGGGTTAGTCTCAGCACCCATTTCTGCTGAAGTATCCGCTTGGCGCACTTGACGCATCGGCACACGCAAATCATCACGACTACCTTGTATATATACTTTATTTGAATTTTGAAAAGCTTGCACAGCAAGGGCGTCAACATGCGCCGTGGCGGCAGAGAAATCTGGCTGATGACTCATTTATTTAGAACTCCCATTAAAAAGTTAATCGTAGGGAGCACAGGCGGCTTTCCTACAGCGGCATGACCCGCATCAGGTTCAAAGGGTATTATCTCACCCTGCTTTCATCTCAAAACAGCACTTGACCGCCAATTTATGAAGGCAATAACATGCAACCAAAAAATATTTGCACTGTTTCACCATTCACCAGATTGGTGAGTACGCTACGCGCAAATTGCACACCCATCAATGCGCATGGCAGCAACGTGATCCCTGAACGGAGCAACCATTCAGGGATGTCACAACTTGCCCTGCGCCGCGATGAACATACACTTCAACCCGTTATCACTGCCATTTCCAGATTCGACCCGAATAATCCATCGGACAATTCCGTGAATATAATCGATCATTTGAGTTTAATTTAAGCAGAGACCCCTAGCACAGGTGCCAAAATATCGGATTTATGGAATAATCGCAAGTGGTAGTTAACCACAGGTCACGCCATGAATATCGAACATACCCGTTTCAACATGATTGCACAACAAATACGTCCCTGGGATGTGTCTAACCAAAAAGTTTTGGCGCTACTGGAAAAAGTAAAGCGCGAAGAATACGTACCAAGCGCTCTTCGCAGCCTGGCTTTTGTTGACATGGAAATTCCGATTGGCCATGGCGAATTCATGATGGCTCCAAAAATGGAAGCGCGCATTCTTCAGGAGCTGAACATCCAGCCGAATGATCTCATACTGGAAATTGGCACGGGCAGCGGCTACCTCACCGCACTACTTGCCGCATTGGGTCAACATGTGACCAGTGTCGACATCATTCCTGAATTTACCGCCCATGCACGCGCCAAGCTGTTGGCTCATCATATTGCCAATGTCTCGCTGGAAACCGGTGATGCCGCACTGGGCTGGCCTTCACACGACGCCTATGACGTGATCGTTTTAACCGGATCCACCCCCATTTTGCCGCAAAGCTTGCTTAACCTTCTGTCCCTGCAAGGGCGCCTGTTTGCTGTCACTGGCGATGCCCCCGCGATGACCGCACAATGTATTACCCGCGTGGACAGTAAAAACTGGGAGACTCGCAATTTATTTGAAACAGTGATTAAACCGTTGCAACATGCCGCACAGCCTGAGCGATTTGTTTTTTAGCCCAAAATTTACATCAGTAGCCTGTATCAAGCGTGCAGTGTATACCGTTTTACACATCCTCTTCAGCAAGGGCGTTTCGACGTCCGATATCAGCCATATGAAACGCATACCCCCCTTTGCGCCGGTCTTCAAAATATTGGCGCAAGGTGTGTTCCACTGCTAAAAAAGCAATCTCCCCCCAGGGGATTTCGGCTTCTGTGAATAATTTCACTTCCAGGCTTTCAAAACCAGGCGCGAAATTTAAATTGAGCAAACGTGCCCGAAATATGAGATACACCTGATGAATATGGGGAAGGTTGCATAAAGTAAACAACTGCAAAATTTCTACCTGTGCGCCAGCTTCTTCTTCTGTTTCCCGTAGAGCGCCCTGCAAGGTGCTTTCACTGTTTTCCATAAACCCTGCAGGCAATGTCCATTTGCCATGCTGTGGCGCTATCGCACGGCGGCACAGCAACACTTTATCTTCCCATTCAGGCAAGGTACCCACCACCATTTTTGGGTTTTGGTAATGGACAACCTGACATACTGTGCAGACATCACGTAAACGGTTATCGCCTTCCGGCACAACTTGAATCACCGCACTGCCACATTCACCGCAAAACTTCATGTTAGCTGCTCCAATGAGTTGGGCTCACCTCTCAAAATGAACGGGAATACATCACGAGGCAAACGAAACACGAAAACCTGAAAACGCAGTTCCAGCGCCGGCCTCTCATTCCGTAGCGCATGATCCGCGCATGAAGCGTCATACTGTAGACAACGGAAGCCTCCTTTTCATCATGTGCTGTCCGGGTGGTGCATTAAACGTCGTGGGACAACCAGTCCCTCAGCAGTACGCTCCACCAAACCCGCAAACTTTTCCCCATCGTATGCACGACATATTCCTGTCACAGATGTGGCCAAAGTCGTCATAAATTGGCGTCCGTACGACAAAGCCTGAACGCCTGCCGCATCCACAACCAGTTTTGGCAAATGCGTCACCAGGGCATCCATTGGCAACAGCAATGGATCTCGCTCCGCCAGTGTCAATGTTTCCAGCATAGCCAAATCTACCGCATCCTCCAGCTGAAACCCCCCACTGCTTAAACGGGTTAAACCGGTCAAATGCGCGCCACCGCAACCCAATCTGATTCCGATATCCTCGGCAAGCGTGCGGATATACGTTCCCGCACTACACCGCACTTCAATCTCAAGCTGAGGACTGTCAAATTTCAGCACCCGTATGCGACGTATGTGTACTTTTCTGGGCTGACGTACAATTTCTTCACCGGCGCGCGCATACGCATACAATGGTTTTCCTCGTACCTTCAGGGCAGAATACATGGGCGGAACTTGCATGATCTCACCGACAAAAGCAGCCATCACGTCATGAATGAAGCTGACATTCACGGAGACTGGCGAACTGTGCAACACATCGCCTTCAACGTCTCCCGTCGTCGTCGTGACCCCCAAACAAATTTGCGCACGATAACCTTTATCCGCTTCAAGCTGGTAGGCAGAGAATTTGGTTGCTTCACCGAGACACACCGGCAGCAATCCTTCGGCCAGGGGGTCAAGCGTACCCGTATGGCCTGCTTTTTCAGCCTGAAACAGACGTTTAACCTTTTGTAGCACGGCATTGGAAGTAAAACCGCGCGGCTTATTCAATAAGAGAATGCCATGAATCGGGCGCTTGGGACGTTTGATTTGCGCTTCAGGTCTCATCTTCAGATGAAGATTCTGGTTGTTGCGCCATGGCTTCGTCAATTAAATTAGACATATAGGCCCCACGAGCGACTGAGGTGTCATACACAAAAGTCAGCTGGGGCACCAAGCGCAAACGCATGCGAGGTCCAAGTTGAGAACGAATGTAACCCGCAGCACGATTGAGCAACGTCATGGTTTGTACGGCCTCATGCTGAGGGTTAAGTACTGTGAAATAAATTTTTGCAGATTCAAGATCGCGCGTGAGGGCCACTTCTGTGACCGTCACCATCCCCACACGCGGATCATTGACGCCAGTACGCAGAATATCAGCCACTTCACGTTGCAATTGTTCCGCAACACGTTGCGAACGGGGATAATCTCTGGCCATGGTTTATCCTTTTTGCCTTGCTGGTTTAAAACCCCGGCCTTCAGGCCGGCAGAAGCGCCGAACCCCCACCCAAAGGGAAAGGTTCAAAAGGCGCAGTGAGAAATGCGGAACGCTCCCTCACTCAGTGATACACGGGTGAACTGACACCAAAATTTTGCTTTACGCTTTTTTAGCTTCGGTCATGATCCACATAAAGACATGCTGACGCGAGCAAAATCTGCCCACCTCATATCCATCATGTGATACAACACCCAAATTACAGGCTGCGGGCAACCTCAACAATTTCATAGGCTTCCAACTTGTCGCCCACTTCCAGATCATTGAAATTTTTCACCGACAAACCGCAATCGTAACCAAATTTCACTTCTTTCACATCATCCTTGAAACGCTTGAGTGAATCCAGTTCTCCATCGTGAACCATCGCACCATTGCGTAACACTCGCACCCGTGCACCACGTTTCACCACGCCATCGAGCACATGACAACCCGCTACAGTACCCACTTTAGAGATCACATAAACCTCGCGCACTTCCACCATGCCGGTAATATTTTCTTGCAGGTCTGGCGTCAACATACCTGACAGTGCCGCTTTCACCAGATCTACCACTTCATAGATAATATTATAATAGCGAATGTCCACATCCAGTGATTCGGCCAATTTACGTGCTGTCGCATCTGCCCGAATATTAAAACCAATCACAACTGCCTTGGACGCCATGGCCAAATTCACATCTGATTCCGAGATTGTACCGACAGCGCTGTGCAAAATCTCCACGCGTACTTCAGCAGTAGAAATCTTTTGTAAAGAACTGACCAATGCTTCCACAGAACCCTGTACGTCGGCTTTGATAATCAGCGGAAGTCGTTTTGCTTCGCCCTCGCCCATGGAGTCCATAATACTTTCCAACTTGGCCGCTTGACGCTTGGCCAATTGGACATCACGGAATTTACCTTGACGGAACAGTGCAATTTCGCGTGCTTTGCGCTCGTCATGCAAGACCATTGCATCTTCGCCGGCGCGAGGCACATCGGACAAACCCTGGATTTCGACTGGAATTGAAGGGCCAGCTTCCTGCACCGGTTTACCATCTTCATCCAGCATGGCGCGTACGCGCCCGAATACCGACCCGACCAATAAGACATCGCCGCGCTTCAGCGTGCCTGATTGCACCAACAGTGTTGCAACAGGACCACGTCCTTTGTCCAGCCGGGCTTCGATAATCACGCCACGCGCAGGTGTCTCACGTGAAGCAGAAAGCTCCAACACCTCGGCTTGCAACAAGATCGCTTCAATCAGTCCATCAATATTCATGCCTTTTTTGGCGGAAACCTCAACAAATTGGGTGTCGCCACCCCATTCTTCCGGTACCACACCTTGCGCAACCAATTCCTGGCGTATACGCTCCGGATTAGCCTCGGGTTTATCAATTTTATTCACTGCGACAACCATGGGCACATTGGCTGCCTTGGCATGGTGTATCGCTTCAATGGTCTGCGGCATCACGCCATCATCGGCTGCCACCACCAACACCACTAAATCGGTGACTTTTGCACCACGCGCACGCATGGCAGTAAACGCCTCGTGACCTGGGGTATCAAGGAAGGTGACCATGCCTCGCGGCGTTTCCACATGGTAAGCGCCAATATGTTGCGTAATTCCACCGGCCTCACCGCTGGCAACGCGCGCACGACGAATCGCATCCAGCAATGATGTTTTACCGTGGTCAACGTGACCCATTACCGTCACAACTGGCGCACGCGGTAACAGAACCACTTCATGCTGCTCAGACTCCTCAAGAAATGCTTCAGGGGTATCCAAGGGTGCCGGCTTGGCAATGTGCCCCATTTCTTCCACCAGAATCATTGCCGTTTCCTGATCCAGCACCTGATTGATCGTCACCATGGAACCCATCTTCATCAGGATTTTAATCACTTCAGCCGCCTTGACTGACAACTTGTGAGCCAACTCTGCAACCGTGATGGTTTCAGGTAATAACACCTCCTGCACAACAGGTTCTGAAGGAAAGTTGAAATTGCTGTCCGCATCAACTTGCGTCTTATGATGACGGGCACCTGATTTGCGATTGCGCCATGTATCCGCTGCCGGCGCAACGCCGCCCCGCGACTTAATGCCTTTTTTACGCGATTGTGCATCATTCCACGTATTTTCTTTGGCTTTTGCTGGCACATCACGGGGTTTCTTGTCACCAGGCTTGTCTGTCCGCGCTGCTTCAGCGGTTTTTGCCACTGGTTTGTGTAGCGTATTCTCACCTTTGACGGACTTGGCATCGGCAGCAGGTGCCACTGGGTTCCTGGCCAGATCAGCTGCTTTTGCAGCGTCAGCGACCGCTTGTTCCTGTACCTGTTTGCGACGTTGTTCGCGCTCTTGTTTGAGACGAATTTCTTCAGCCTGGTGGGCATGCAGCGCAGCATGCCGTCGGGTTTCTTCTGCCCGGCGCGCCATTTCGTTTTCATCCAGTACGGATCGAATGACTTTACGACGCTGCACAACAGGCTCTTCTATCACACCCGATTTTCCAGACAAATCAGCTGTGTTTTTAACTTCTGTTATCACCCCAGGTGTGAGACTGGGTTCAAGCACAGGCGCTTGACTGTCAACGACAGCCCCCTCGTCCGCAACCAGATCGGACACCATGGGTGAACGCTCTTCCAACTTTGCGACCGGTTCCAGGACAGACCCAAGCTCATCTGGATGGACCATCTCCAATTCAACCCCAATCGACGGGATTTCGCTCACGGTTTCTACACCAGGAGAGATTCCCATATTTTCAGCTTCGACAGCATCCATATCCAGCTGCGTAGCAGACAATTCAAGCTTCTCCGGCTCGCTCGCCGCGCCCTCGCGCTTGATCAACACACGTTTTTTGCGCACTTCCACCTGTATTGTTCGTGATTTACCCGTTGAACTGTCTGGCCGCCGTATTTCAGTGTTTTCCCGCCGGGTTAAGGTAATTTTTCCCTTGCCCTCTTGCGCACCATGTTTTTTGCTCAAATAATCCAGTAGACGCGATTTATCTTGCTCGGTCACGACGTCACCCGCCGTTGATTTGATCACCCCGGCTGAACGCAATTGTTCCAGCAGCAGCTCGATTGGAAGCTTTAATTCTTTGGCAAACTGTTCTACATTCATACTAAGGACTCATTTCTAGACGACTTATCACGCGTTGATGTCGATATTTCGTGCACGGGTGAAGCATTAAGGTCACCGACCCTTTCAGGTCAGCGGATATTTAGCCAGGCAGGGGAGTGCATCCCTCCCTGACCGCGCCTTTAACCTTGCCCGTCAGGGCGGAGTACGGCGCTCCCACTGACCCAAAGGCCAGGGTTTTAAACCAGCAAGGCAAAAAGATAAACATGCATTCATTGATAATGAACAAACCCTACACAAACCATGGCGCACGTGCAGCCATAATCAGACCGGACGCCCGTTCCGCAGCAATTCCGGTCATATCAACCAGCTCATCTACACCCAGCTCTGCCAATGCCTCGGCATCATGAATGCCGTGCTCAGCAAGGTTCAATACCAATTCATCATCCATGCCTTCAAGCGTCGCCAAGTCAAGCACATCATGTTCGACTTTTTCTTCATTGACAATGGCTTCAGTCAACAAAGCATCGCGCGCACGCGCACGCAACTCGTTCACCAAATCCTCATCAAACCCTTCAATAGTGAGCATCTCACCGATCGGCACATAAGCCACTTCTTCTATGCTGCTAAACCCCTCATGCGCCAGAATATCAGCCACTTCCTCATCGACATCCAGCCTGGCGACAAACAGGGCGCGTAAAGCGTGCGCCTCACCCTCATTTCTCTTTTTGGCTTCTTCGACGGTCATGATATTAAGCTCCCATCCCGTCAATTCTGATGCCAGCCTGACATTCTGCCCGCCGCGCCCTATCGCCAGGGCCAACTGATCTTCATCTAACACAACATCCATGCTGTGTTTTTCTTCATCTACCACAATACTGCTCACCTCAGCAGGTGCCAGCGCATTGATCACAAATTGCGCCGCTTCGGGTGACCACAAAATAATATCCACGCGCTCACCCGCCAACTCTGCCGTCACGGCCTGTACACGCGACCCGCGCATACCCACACAGGTGCCGATAGGATCAAGACGCTGATCGTTCGATTTTACTGCAATTTTCGCACGGATGCCTGGGTCACGGGCTGCACCCTTAATTTCCAGCAAACCTTCTTCAATTTCAGGGACTTCCAGCTCAAATAATTTCGCAATAAAGTCTGGCGCGGTACGTGACAGGATGAGTTGTGGGCCACGTCCACCGCGATCCACTCGCCATAGATAAGCCCTGACACGGTCGCCAACTCGCAGATTTTCTTTTGGGATCATCTGCTCACGTGGCAGCAACGCCTCAATACGACCCGATTCAACAATCACATTTCCGCGCTCGATACGCTTCACCGTACCGGTCACCAAATAGGCTTCGCGTTCCAGAAAATCATTCAGGATCTGTTCACGTTCCGCATCACGTATCCGTTGCAAAATGACTTGTTTGGCCGCCTGAGCGCCAATGCGGCCGAAATCGACCGCTTCCAGTGGTTCACGCACCGTGTCGCCCAATTGCATTCCGGGATGCGACACTTGCGCATCCGTCCAGGCGATCTGGTTTTCTGGAAACTCATGGTCATCATCCGGCACAATCAACCAGCATCGCCATGCCTGGTATTCGCCTGTGGCACGATCAATTTCGACACGAATATCCGCGCCATCGTGAAAACTTTTTTTAGTCGCTGAAGCCAAAGCCTGCTCCAGCACACCAAATACAATTTCACGATTGACATTTTTTTCTCTGGCCAGAGCATCTGCCAACAGCAAAATTTCGCGGCTCATACCCAAAAACCTCCAGCTATCTTAGCCATCACAATTCCGGCACCAGACGTGATTGATCGATATTGGACATGTCCAATATCATTTCGCGCCCATCTACCATCAACACCAAAGTACGCTCATCCGAGCTCACAATAGTTCCCATAAAACGACGTTGCCCGGCCAAAGCCATTCGCAATCGTATTTGCACCTGCCGTCCGATAAAGCGCTGATAGTCAGACCAGCGCTTTATCGGCCTGTCCATGCCCGGAGAAGACACCTCAAGACGCTCATAGGACACATTTTCTACCGCCAACCAATTGTCCAGGTGATGACTCACCCGTTCACAGTCTTCCAGAGAAATGCCTTCGGGCTGATCAATAAACACACGCATCAAGCCGCTTTTAACTGAGTATGAAAAGTCAACCAATTCATAACCCAAACCACCAAGCGTCATTTCCAGCTTCGACTCCAGCGTCATGCCCACTCCACAAACAAAAAATGGGCACAATGCCCATACGTATTTTCTAATCTTAATGGCTCATTAAATAAATAACAAGCGCCAACCAAACTGGTGCCCGGAGCCGGAATCGAACCGGCACGCCGATTTCTCAGCGAGGGATTTTAAGTCCCTTGTGTCTACCTATTCCACCACCCGGGCTTTGGAGGCGGGGGTCGGAATCGAACCGGCGTCCACGGCTTTGCAGGCCGCTGCATAACCACTCTGCCACCCCGCCTTACTCTCAACGCACGTCGGCGTACGCACCAACTAAAAAGGGAAAGCACACCGCTTTCCCTTCTTTTAAGCTTGCTTACAGGACCCCTGCAAACCGCTCACAAAACTTTGGAGCGGGAAACGAGATTCGAACTCGCGACCTATACCTTGGCAAGGTATCGCTCTACCAGCTGAGCTATTCCCGCGTCAATGAGCTGTGCATTCTATCATCACAAGCAAAAATGTCAATCTTTTTTCATGTATACTTGGGCTCAGTTGCAGACATCCAGAAAAAGCTTAGACTAATCCGACTTTGAAAGGATAGAACCGTGGGTACCGTTACATTCGACACATTGAAATTTGTTAAAAGGCTTGAAAGAGGCCGGCATGTCACAGAAGGAAGCTGAAGCCATTGCTGCGGCACAAAGCGAAGCATTTGAAGATCTGACCAAAACTAAAGAGCTTGCAACCAAGACCGATTTACATGAGCTGAAATACGACCTGCTCAAATGGATCGTAGGTTTAGCATTTGCTCAGTTTGCTTTACTTGTTGGAATCCTGATGAAATTACCGCGTTGATCAAATTATAAGGCAAAAGAATAAGCACACGGCTACTCCAAAAATACTTCCAACCAGTTTTTAAGTCCAAATATTCAGCATCGAATCACAATCCAGGGACGCCTTGGGGTAAAATACACCATTATTCCCATCTCGGCAAACTCATGGACAGCTTGTACCTGCACGGTTTCGACGTGCAACTCATTATTGGTGTGTACGATTGGGAGCGTCAGGCCCCCAGAACGGTGCAACTGGATCTGGACATCGGTTTACCGGATCATCGCGCCTGTTTATCGGACAATATTGCCGAAACCATCGACTATGCCAAAGTCGCTGAACGAATACGCCTCTTCGTCACTCAGCGTCAGTTTTATCTGATTGAAGCCTTGGCTGAGCAGATTTCACAATTGATTTTACAAGAATTTCATGCCACATGGGTCAAAGTCAGCGCCACCAAACCAGGTATCGTGCCGGGTATTGCCCGTGTGGGGGTGACCATTACACGCGGTGTGCCGCCCCAAGCGGCTTAACCTCGCGGATGATGGTGGGCATGGAGTTGTTTCAGCCGTTCTCGCGCTACATGGGTATAAATCTGCGTGGTAGAAATGTCGGCGTGCCCCAACAACAACTGTACCACACGCAAATCTGCACCATGATTCAACAAATGCGTGGCGAAAGCGTGCCGCAGCACATGCGGCGAAGGCAAGGCGATTAAACCGGCTTGCAACCCACGACGTTTAATCATATACCAACAGGCTTGCCGGGTGAGCGCGTGCCCGCGCCCGCTGACGAATACAAAATCACTTTCCCGCGCTTTCAGCAGCTCGCCTCGCGCACTTTGCAAATAATCCTTCAAAGCTTGCAAAGCCACCTCACCCAAAGGAACCAGTCGTTCTTTGCCTCCTTTCCCATTTGCTTGCACCACACCCGCATTCGCATCGATCTGGCGCAACCGCAAGCTCACCAGTTCAGATACCCGCAAACCGCTCGCATACAAAGTTTCCAGCATGGCTTTATCCCTTTGTGACAAGGCGTCTGTACCGGATGGCGCGGTCAGTAAACGCTCCACATCCGCCTCACTGAGCTGCTTTGGCAAACTTCTGGGCAAGCGCGGCGCATCCAGTCCCACAATGGGATTCATTGATAACAGCGATTCCCGTAACGCCCAGGCATAAAAACGCCGCAAACTGGACACATGACGCGCCGTGCTGCGCGGACTCATCTGTGCCACATACCGCGCCGCCAAATAACGTTCCAGATCCGCGCGCACCACGCCCGTGAGTGCCGCACCTTCCAGCCAGACTTCAAATTGGTGCAGATCGCGCCGATAACTCTCCAGGGTATTGCGGGCCAAGCCGTGCTCCAGCCACATGGCATCGATAAAACGATCAATCATCTCACCGGGTTTCATGCGTCAACAACCAGCGTTTATAGTCCAACTCTGCATTGTTTCGTCCACCCATAAAACCGCCCAGGCCTTGACTGGATACCACGCGATGACAAGGGATCACTATCGGTAAAGGGTTAGCACCACACGCCTGCCCCACTGCGCGTGGCGCAGAGTTCAATTGCCTTGCCAGGGCACCATAAGTCATCGTTTCCCCCAATGGAATATCCAGCAACGCTTGCCAAACCCGGCGCTGAAACGGCGTGCCCTCCAGGAGGCACGACCATTCTGTGAACAATGGGGTACGCGGGTCCTGCCAATAACGCTGTAAAGTCTGCTCCAGACGCAACACAACCGAATCATTCGGACGGGGGGACCGTAATTCGCCTTCACGTGGCAAAAATTCGATATGGCGCAATCCCAGTTCGTTCCCCAGCACACCCAATCGGGCAAACGGTGCAGCCAACACCGCATCCCATTCTTCAGCCTTGCGAATCTTGCGCGTCTTAATCATATGCCAACGCCTCGCGCGCTTCCGCCTGCAAAGCCGCATCCGGACACTGTGACAAAATCAACTGATCCAAATGTTTCGCATCTTCATGCAAACCAGCTTTTGCCAGGCTGGCTGCCGCATCGCGCCGCGCTCGCCAAGCCAGGGCATCCCTTTCATCGCCAACCACGCGTAAATACCATAATGCGGCATCCTTTGGATCCCCCCCATCTGCCATCTGTGCCAAACGCAAAGCAATCTGGCGCTGCTGGGCGAGATTGGCGGCTGGATACATCGTTAACAACAGTTTCCGCCCGGCTTGCGCTTGATCAGTGTGTTGACTTAACCGCTCCGCAAGCAGCACCATGCCCCATGAATCTTTACTGTCCATGGCCCGCGGCTGAATTAACCAACTGCTTAAAGCCTCTGTCACATTCGGCCATTCCTGTACTCGCGCATACAATTGCGCTCTCGCTGCTTGCCAAGCCATCAGGTCAGCACCTGTCGGCAAAATGCTCACATCCTGCCACAACTGTGCAGCATGGGTATCATCGCCCATATCCAGCGCCAATTGTCCGAGACGAAACCGCACTGGCGGCGCAAAAACCTGCGGCGGCAAGCCGGGCCAAGTGGCTACAAACAGGCGCAGCGCGGTACGCTGCAAGCCATTGGCGGCAAGCAAATCCAGTAATTGCTGCTGCGCCTGTATCTTCAATGCAGGGTCTTTGGCGTCACGCGCCAAATAAGACCATATTGCACGCGCCATCACCGGATTCTGTGCCAGGACGCTTTGCGCCTGCTCAGCCCAACCCGTATCCGACCCAAACAGCAACAAACGCACGTTGCCAAAACGCTGGGTCATATTGTGATATAACTTCCAGACCTGCTCTGCACTGACATCCTCTGGCTGCACAGGAAAATTCAGCAAACGCTCATTCACCGCCGCACTCAGGTCATCCGCATTCATGTCGGTCACGATTTTGCGTATCACCTGCAAGGTTGGCAAATCCAGATTTTGGTCTTGCAGCAGTATTGCCATGTGCGCATGCGCCGAATCGTCAAACAACTTTCTCTGGTTGGCATCGATCAACACTGCCAAAGGGTCGGTATCGGCCAAACCGGCACGCAATCCCGATAAATCCGTTTTTTGACCCGACTGCAACACCGCCAGCACATACGCCTTCTGCAAAGCCGGATCAACGCCAAAATCTTGCTGATCGCGCAGCATTAAACTGGCGGCATCGCTGTCCGGGTGCGGCAACAGATGGCTGCGCACCACCAGGGCACGCATCATGGGTATTTCATCCGGTGCTGGCGCCCACTGCCAGAACAATCTGGCCAGACTGGCTTGCGCCAACGTCCCATTCCCCAAGGCCAATGCTGCACGGACTTTCAGGATGGCCGCTGCATGCTGTACGTCATCGGGCGTGTCAGGTGGAAGTTTCGCAGCGTGATCCACAATCGCTTGTGGCGTACCTGCTTGCGCCAATGCCCGCCATTGCAACCGCAGATAGTCCGATTCCTGGGGCTGCGTCGTGGGCATGGTCGCATGATCCAATATCGATAAAGCCAATTCTGCCGCACCGGCATTCATGGCAGCGCTGGCGTCTTCATTCGTATCCGCTTGCGCCATGTGCGCACACATGACCACAGGCAACATCAGCCCCCACAACATACTCAACATGAAAATACGGGCACGGTTCATTTTTTGAGTTAAAATCAGTTTTTTGACACACATTTGACGTCCAGAACCAGAATAATGGATATTAAAACTTACATGCAGCAAGTGGGGAAAACCGCCAGGGCGGCTGCCCGTGATATTGCCCGCGCCGATACCCAACACAAAAATCGCGCTTTGTCGGCCATTGCCACGGCAATAGAGCACCACCACGCGGCCCTGCTTGCCGCCAACACGCTTGACATGGACAATGCGCGCGCTCAACAACTCGACACCGCGCTGCTTGATCGCTTGCTGCTCAATGACAAAACCATTGCGGGCATGGCCGAAGGTTTACGCCAAATTGCCGCGCTGCCCGATCCTGTTGGTGAAATCAGCGACCTCAAATTCCGTCCTTCCGGCATACAGGTCGGCAAAATGCGCGTGCCGCTGGGCGTTATCGGCATTATCTACGAAGCGCGCCCCAATGTCACCGCCGATGCAGCCGGTTTGTGTCTAAAATCCGGCAATGCCGCCATTTTACGTGGCGGATCAGAAGCACTGCACAGCAACCAGGTCATTGCCAATTGTGTGCGCGAAGGGCTCAAACAAGCCGGATTGCCAGAGAATTGCGTGCAAGTCATCAACACACCCGACCGCGCTGCGGTGGGCGAACTCATTACCATGCGCGAGTACGTGGATGTGATTGTGCCACGCGGGGGGAAAGGCTTGATAGAACGGCTCATGGCCGATGCACGCATTCCGGTGATTAAACACTTGCACGGGGTCTGTCATGTTTATATTGATGGCCATGCCAATGTTGAAAAAGCGGTGCGCATTGCCGACAATGCAAAAACCAGCCGTTATGGCACCTGCAACACCACTGAAACACTGCTGGTGGCTGAATCGATTGCTGCACAGGTGTTACCGGAAATTGCCAGCATCTATCGCAGCAAAGGCGTGGAGATGCGCGGTTGCGAGCGCTCACTTTATTTTATACCGGATGCGAAACCGGCCAGTGAAGAAGACTGGTTCACCGAATATTTGGCACCGATTATTTCCATCCGCGTGGTCAAGGATATGGATGAAGCCATTGTCCACATTGCCCATTATGGTTCACAACACACCGACGCCATCGTGACGGAAGACTATACGCTGGCGCGCCGTTTCCTGCGTGAGGTGGATTCCAGCAGCGTCATGGTCAATGCATCCACCCGTTTTGCCGATGGCTTTGAATACGGTTTGGGTGCTGAAATCGGTATTTCGACCGACAAGATTCATGCTCGCGGGCCGGTAGGTTTAGAGGGTTTGACCTCTCAGAAATGGATAGTATTGGGCGATGGGCACGTGCGTGGTTGAAACGATTGCTCATTCACCCATAGGTATTTTTGGCGGCACTTTTGACCCCATTCATTTTGGTCACCTGCGTTTAGCGGAAGAACTGGCGGAATCTCTGGCACTCGAAACGGTGCGGTTTATGCCAACAGGCTGCCCACCCCACCGAAAAACACCGCATACCGATGCAGCGCATCGCTTGGCCATGGTACAACGCGCCACCCAAAACAACCCTCGTTTTGAGGTCGATACGAGAGAGATTGCCCAGCGAGGCATCTCCTACACGGTCGACACCCTGCATGCACTACGGCAAGAATTAGGCTCACACCGCCCCATCTGCCTGCTACTCGGTGCCGATGCGTTTTTAGGCTTGCCTCACTGGCACCACTGGGAAGAATTGTTTGATTTGGCGCACATTGCTGTGGCACACCGTCCAGGGTTCCCGCAAGCCGCCTGGCAAAACGCCATGCCGGCATCACTGCGTAGCGTATTGTCCTCCCGTCAAAGCACGGCCGCTGCGCTACAATATGCCCCTGCCGGCAACCTGGTCACACTGGCCATTACGGCATTAGATATCTCAGCAACCCACATCCGGGACACTTTGCAAGCAGGGCGTAACCCGCGTTACTTGCTGCCGGACACTGTACTCGATTACATTTACGCCCATCAACTTTACCTTTCACCCCACTTTGAAAACACATCCAAATTATGAATATTGATCAAATTGTAGCCGCCGTTGTTGAAGCCATCGAAGACATTAAAGGCAAAGACATCATCGTGATGGATGTCGCCGCCCAAAGCCCTCTGTTCGAACGTATGGTTGTGGCAAGTGCTGATTCCACCCGCCAGACCCGCGCCATTGTTGAAAATGTAGAAGAAAAACTGAAGGCTTTGGGCATCAACGGTCGGGGCCTGGAAGGCAAAACGAACGGAGAATGGGTATTGCTGGACCTGGGTAGCGTGATTGTCCATGTGATGCAACCTGCCGTGCGGCAATATTACAGTCTGGAAACCCTGTGGAGCACAGGCGCTACGCCACCCAGCACACCCACCAATCATCAGGCATAAATGAAGCTTCACCTGCTTGCCATAGGTCAGAAAATGCCTGATTGGGTAAGCCGTGGCTATCAGGAATACAGCAAACGCATGACGCGTGAAGTGACGTTGAACCTGATTGAACTCAAAGCTGAAAAACGCAGCAGCACGACAAACGTCGAGCACATCAAAGCTGCGGAACGTGACCGCATCCTCGCGCATCTTCCGCCCCGCAGCAGTTTATGGGTGCTGGATGAACATGGCGAACAAGTCACGACCCTGACACTGGCTGAGGGGCTACGCATCGCGATGGCCGAAGGACAGGACATCTGTTGTGTCATCGGCGGTGCCGATGGCCTGCACGATGACATCAAATCCCGCGCCAACCAACTGATCGCACTCTCACGCCTCACCCTGCCCCACGCGCTGGTGCGTGTCGTACTGGCCGAACAGCTCTACCGCGCACTGAGCATACTCAATCATCATCCCTATCACCGTGAATAAATTCCCTCCCCTGATCTATCTCGCCTCACGCTCACCGCGTCGCCGCGAACTGCTTGATCAAATGGGTGTCGCGCATGACGTTTTAAATACCGACATCGACGAATCGGCTTTGCCTGATGAAACACCTCACGATTATGTCCTGCGCATCGCCACTGCCAAAGCATACGCCGGCTGGCAAGCCGTGTTAACACTGGGGTTACCCCGCCTGCCCGTACTGGCTGCGGACACCTGTGTCGCGCTGGACGGGGAAATCTTCGGCAAACCGGGCAACCCACAAGCCGCCTCGGCCATGTTGCAGCGACTATCTGGACGCAGTCATCAAGTTTTGACTGCCATCGCACTGTACACGGGCTCACACTGTTTCAGCGCAGTCTCCACATCGACGGTCAGCTTTCGCCGTCTGGATGAACACGACATCGCACACTACATCGCCAGCGGTGAGTCCATGGATAAAGCGGGCAGCTATGCCATACAAGGGCTCGCCGCCCAATTTATTTGCCATTTGGACGGCAGTTATTCCGGTGTCATGGGACTACCTGTTTTTGAAACCGCCCAACTTTTGGAGCAGGTTTGGTGCCAACAGCATAACAATTAAAACGCCAGGCTATCGGCCTGGCGTTTTAATTGTGGTCCATGTCCCAAACCGGGGCACAGATGAAACCACGCATTACATCGACGGATCAACTACATAATGTTTCCGCGCTTGTAAAAATGCCACTTCGGCAAAACCTGAAGGCACAATATCGCTTTCCTTGACCCCATAAAGGGTATGGTAATCAATACCCAATTCCATTAATGAATTATTGCACACCATAAATTGTACGCCGTGACTGCGTAAATTATCGAGTTGGGCCTTTTGATCATCAGTAGGCGTTTTCAGCCAGGCCAACCCCTTGGCATACATCACCACTTTAACATTGAGCTTGCCGCCCCAAGTGTCCATGGCCTTGAGTGAATTAGCGATATTGCGCAGCTTCATGGGCAACACCATTTCATTCGTTAAAGCCACCACCACATTCATTTCGCCGTATTGATCATGGGTAATGTGGGGCTTGACATAAGCCGAAGCCGGTGCGGCGTCATCGGCAAAAACAGGTGCGCTGAAGGCCAATGCGCTGGCGAACAAAGCCAGCGTTAATTTATGTTGAAGTTTCATGGTTTATTGTTCCTCGTAAATTCAATGGTTAGGTTAGATTTATTTGCCACATGGCCATGTTTCGCTGTTAACCGGAATTTTGCATAAATTAACAGTGGGTTTCCAGCCCGGGATTGTTGCCCACACCCAATAATTTTGGTTCATTGATATGGCGCAGGTTGACGGTTTTAATGTCGCGCAGATATTCGGAGACCACATCCCATATGGGCGCGCCGGTGGCGCCTTCGGCCATGGGTGCCCAGCCTGCCACTTTGTAGGTTTTTGACGGAGATATTGGTTTGCCATGCAAAGTCATACCGCTAATGCGTTGCCCGCTCGCGGCATTGGGATTGATGCTGTAGTGCATCCCGCCAACACGGATCATGTCACCGCCTTGTTGCAGATAGGGGTCAGGGTTGAACAAATTGTCGCACACGTCCTCCATGATCGATTTAATGGTGTCGCCGCGCATTTCAGTCAACGTGGTGGCGGGGTAAGTGATGGCAGTTTGATCCATCAAGTGTTCCATGTTGATGGTGTCACCGGGCAATAAACTGGTGCCCCAACGGAATCCGGGCGAGAATGAAATTTCAGCATTTTTGACTTTCATCAGGGCATCCATGATGACCTGGTCGAAGCTACCAATAAAGTTGTCACGGCGGTAAAGCAGACTCTCAGTCTCGGCAAGTGGTTGACTCAATTGCGAGGCGTAAGGTACGCGCATGGTGTTGATCCATGCCGTCATGTTTGGATCTGCGGGCAATAAATTAGAAAACACCGGCATGAGTCGATAACGCCAATCCTGCAATTTGCCATTGCGCACATCAAAGTCCATCACACCCAGAAATTTGCCATTGGATCCCGCATTGGTGACCAAAGTGGTGCCGGACGCATTCTTGACAGGGACAGGACGTGGCACGCCATCGTGGGTGTGTCCACCGAAGATGACATCAATGCCGGTCACGCGAGAGGCCAGTTTCAAATCCACATCCATGCCATTGTGCGACAGCAGCACCACGATTTGCGCACCCTTGGCGCGCACTGTGTTGACATGCGTCTGTAAACCTTCCTCCTGAATACCAAACTGCCAGTCCGGCACCAAATAACGGGGGTGTGAAATTGGCACATAGGGGAAAGCCTGACCGATGATCGCCACTTGTACGCCATTGATCGATTTAATGACCCAGGGCTTAAATACCGGATCGCCGAAATCTTTGGTGGTCACATTTTGAGCGATAAAATCAATGTGTCCGGTTAAATCTTTGTTAATGATGTCCATGACACGGTCTGCACCATAGGTAAATTCCCAATGGGCGGTCATCACATCCACCCCCAGCAATTTGCTGGCATCCACCATGTCCTGCGCCTTGCTCCACAACGCGGTCGCTGAACCCTGCCAGGTGTCACCGCCATCCAGCAACAGGCTATTGGGACGCGAAGCGCGTACTTGATCAACCAGTGTCTTCAAGTGGGCAAAACCGCCCACTTTGCCATAGCGCTGGGCTGCAGCACGGAAATCCAGGCAGGTGAGCGCATACGCCTCTTTGGTGCCAGGACGCAGGCCGTAATAGCGCAGGAAGTGCTCGCCCACCAAATGGGGAGGCTGGCCTTTCGCTGCACCCACGCCGATGTTGATATTGGGTTCACGGAAATAAATGGGTAATAACTGGGCATGACAATCGGTCATGTGCATCAAGGACACATTACCGAAAGCAGGCAAGTCGTAAAACCCTGTTGCTTCGCCGGCCAATGCAGACCGGCTGTTTAATACGGCACCTGAGGCGGCCGCAGTGGCCAATAATTGTATAAATTCGCGACGGTTCATCATCGGTATATCCTAATGGGCGTTATCTGCCCGTTTCTGTTATGCGGAAAAAAGCCGGCAGCGTCCCAGCGATCGACTACTGGGAACAGTGAACCATGGTCAGCTGATGGTGGTTTGCAACGTGTCGCTGTCACCGAGATTGTCTGACCAATGGATAGCGAGCGCGTCACCTGCCTTGGCACCTTTTACCCGAAAATCAAAGAAAGGGTTTTTAGAAATCGCAATACCCAAATCTGCGTCGAGCACCGTTTTACCATTTAGGGTAACGGTGAGTTGTTTGATAAAGTGCGCAGGAATCACTTCGCCGGTCTTGGCATTTTTGATTAAACCAGTGTCCATAGGGTGCATGATCAATATTTTAATGTCCGCCACGCCACCGGTACTCATCTTTGCCCGCGCTTTAATGCTGTGTTGTGCCATGTTAACTATTCCTTGTTTGTATTGGGTTTAACCGCCATCGTTGTCAGTTACAATGACCACACCGGTCAGGTTATGCCACATTAAATTTCAGTATTGGGTTTAACCGCCGCAACCGCCAGCAGTCACTTTAATCATTTTTGCTGCTGTCCACGCCTTGCCGTCAGCGATGACGATGGCACGCACATTCGCGGTTTTGCCCATTTTAATCTTGGTACCAATAAATGGCAGGGCACCATTGCTGAACCTGAAACTGGCAGCCAAAGGATTAGGGTTTTGTTCGGCAATGATATCAATCCGTTGGGTATTGGGTATGCTGCTGGTCACTTCAACAGGCACAACTGAACCGTCTTCAGCAATATCCGGCGCCATCAACAGGATATCCGGACTGTCAACAAGCGTCAGATTACCCAGGTCTTTGAGCACGGCGGGAACGGTTTTGGCGCCAAATGCACTGGCATTCCAGTCTGCAAAGGCATTGCGGGTTGCAGACAACAAACCCAGCATGGCAACCATGCCGCCCGCTTTGCTAAAAAATGTACGACGAGAAATATTCATAATGGCCTCAGTAATAATGATAGTGATACTTGGTGTAACAAAAGGGAGGTTGGACAGATAGTTATTGTGCAGGCTTGTCCTGTGGGCTGGGTAAAGCCAAAGCATAACCCAATTGCTCGTAATGGGCGATGGTCGGATAGGCGCCGGGATTCACAACAGCGGGCGTACTTTCACTTAATCCGTCCATGTCTTGGGGTTTCAGACCTGCGCCATGCACGGAATTACCGCAGAATTCAACTTGTATGCCCTTGTTCGCCAAATCCGCCCAGCCATCGACAGCACCCTGATGATCAAGGTAGTTTTTCTTGGCAAACATCGCGACTTCTGGGCCTTCAATCACCACGATCAGTTTGGTCCCGGGGTATGCTGTAATCCGTTTGGCGACCATCAATCCAAATGAAACATCGCTGATGTAATGCGCCTTTAAATCCATCACAACTTTGAGGTTGTGAAATTGTTCTGTAGAGTGATCAATAGCGGTACCACCCGGTGCAAAGCTGTCGTCATCACTGGCCAGAGCTGGCGCCTGTGCCAGCAGCAGGGCGCTGGCAAGAGAAAGTAACATGGTCACTGAACTAATTTTTTTCATTAAAAATTCCTTAAATAGGTTTAAATTTTTCCACTTTAGCTGCGAAATTACCCCAGACTGAAAACTGGCGGGACAAATGTTGCAAAATTTGGGTTAAAATTTCACATCAGTTTTCATACTGGTTCGAATACAAGCCAATGACCAACCATGCTGGTTGTACACGAATTTGGATGTATGCACTTCGATAAAATAACTATGCCACGGTAGTAAGACGGCACAGATGGAAGTTTATTCCAAATTTTTAACTTGCATCACGCCAAATAAAATATATGGAATAAGAATACAGCATGCCACGTCTTATTCTGTATGTGCGGTTTAAACCCTGTTAGGTGATACGTCAATCATGACCATTTTTTCTCTGTTTTGCCGGGCGAACGCTTTTGATCAGCAGTTTGCGCAAATCCGTCCGAGGCTCTATCGAACGGCCTATTCATGGTGCCACAATGCAGCGATTGCGGATGATTTGGTGCAAGAGGCGCTGACCAAGGGCATCAAGTCTATCGCACAACTGCATGACCCGGCACAATTCAACAGCTGGCTGTTCAGAATCATGACCAATTGCTGGCGCGACTATTTCCGGCAACACCGGGAAATGGATGATGTGGATGACATGGACGATTGCCTGTGCGTCAACGACATCACACCGGAAGACGAACATGCTCAATCGCAAATCATCTACCGCGTGCGTGAAGCCGTGATGAAACTGCCAATGGGGCAACGTCAAGTGGTCACGCTGGTCGACCTGGAAGAATTTTCTTATGCCGAAGTGGCAGCGATACTGGCGATACCCGTGGGTACAGTGATGAGCCGCCTGTGCCGCGCACGCCAGTCGTTACAAATTTTACTTAAAGCACATGCGCCGCAAATGGCTGCAAAAAACAACCTCTTGAGGAGGGTCAAGTAATGGAAAATAAAAATGTTTCAGACGAACTGCTCAATGCTTTTCTCGACAATGAATTGGCAGAGACTGACCGCAGCAAGCTTTTTCAAGCCTTTGAACAGGATGAAACGCTGAAAACACGGGCATGTGAATTGCACAATTTGAAAGAATTAATGCAGCATGCTTATCCGGTAGGCCCGGCGGAGGAGCCTCGTCCGGTGAAACACCGACACATTTGGCGCCGCATGTATTTACAGGGCCTTGCCGCGTCGTTGATGCTGTTGCTGTTTGGTGGATCATCAGGATGGATACTTTCAGCCGACGCCTCAGCAAAATCTTACCCCAAAGTCACGCACCTGATTAACACCATACAAAACGACAACTTTGCGGAAGAACCCGACAAAATCATTGTTCAAGTCAGCAATTCCAATCCGGTCAGGTTGAAAGCAGCGCTTGATGAATCAGAAAACCTGCTCGAAACATATCGAGTCACCAAACGACCACTTCAAATGGAGATTATCGCCAATGGCGGGGGACTGGATTTATTGCGCGCAGGCGTTTCTCCGTACGAAAAACGTCTGGCGACCATGCGGGCGAAATACCAGAATTTGCATTTCTACGCGTGCAATCTGACGATCAATTCCCTGAAAAAGAATGGTGTGAAAGTACGGCTTTTGCCTGGTACCGGAATTGCCACCTCGGCATTTGACGAAATCAATAATCGTGTACGTCAAGGCTGGGACTATGTACGCGTTTAATCTGTTTATGTGTTGACAGCGACCCTGAGCGGGTAAGGCAACGGGGCCAGATCGTTCTGATGAGCATCGCTCAAAACGGTTTGTTTGCGATGAGATTAATTGACTAAGGGAGGTACTTTAAAGGAAATTAAACGCATTACTGATATAAAAAATTTAAAAAATTACTGGAGGTTTCATGAAAAAAATAACTGCGATGAAGCTTGCGCTAGGTATGGGCGTAGGCTTGGGTTTGTGTGTGTGTCAACCGGCCAACGCTGCCAACTGGTTTAATATCCAAACCATTTCTTTACCTGAATGGGGTTCGGGACAATTCATCGGTTTTCTTCAACCACTTTATACAGATATTGCGGCCAGTCCGGTGGTCGTGAGTGGCTATCCCCATGCCCCGGCAAATGGTCAAACCGCCCACTTTAACCAGGTGGCGCCCACTTTTGATTCCAGCTCACAACTCTATATGCAACGTGCGCGGTTTTTTATACGCGGCAGCATCGGCGGCAACTCCGATATCTCTTATTATGTGGGTGCAGAAGCGGGTCAAAACGGCTATGACTACTCCTTTGGCCGGTATGCGCCCAGAATCATCGATGCGAACATGGTGTTCAGCCATTACATCCCGGGTGTACGTTTGGAAATCGGTAACATCCGCGCGCCTGGGCCTGAGGGTGCAATGGAAGGTTTTATGGATTTTAATTTCCTCGATGCGTTTGGCTCAGGCTTGCAACAGCTGATGCAACCGACATTCTATAACAATGGAATGAGATATAGCCAGGCCCCCGGAGGCGGGGGTCCGAATGGCGGCTACACAGTACCCGGTGGTGATGTGTCCGGCAACAATGGCTTCCGTTATCCCGGCATTCAGGCAGAAGACTGGTTTATGGTTGCACCAAAAGTTGAAGTGGCCTACGGTGCGATGCTGGCGGATTATGGCCGGTTGCTGGATTCTGGCACTTCAAATGGACCCATTGTTGCGGGACGACTTCAGGCCTCTTATTTGCTCGGCAGTGAGCAGGGCCGTTTTTTCCGCAACGACCTGACAGGCTTCATTTGGGCACAAGCCGCGCATCCTGAAATAGGCGTGATGCCCGGACAACTCAGCCCATCTTCCAGCAACATGACCCGGGATGGCTTTGGTATGACCTACCGCAAAGGCTATATGGAACGCGGTGGCCTTGACGTGAAAGCGGAATACTTCGAAGGCAGCGGAAACATTGCAGCGCCAGCGGTATTCAATCAA
Organism: Pseudomonadota bacterium; assembly: GCA_021786845.1. GTDB lineage: Bacteria > Pseudomonadota > Gammaproteobacteria > Burkholderiales > Sulfuriferulaceae > Sulfuriferula. Next base: position 32,613 of record JAJYMO010000049.1, read on the forward strand.
GCGCCCGGGATGGCGGCAGCACCTCAGTTGTATGACGAAGTCGTGTATGCGGGCAGCAACAATACGGCCAATGGTTATGATGTGTCAGCCGGGTATTTCTTGACCAAGCGCATCGAAGCAGTCCTGCGTTATGATTACTATGATCGTTTGCCCAACAATGCCGCAGCAGAACGCATGTTTAAAGACACTTCATTAGCGCTCGAATACCATGTCACACCGTTGACCAGGGTGGTGGTGGATTATATTGACCGCTCCATTACCATTCCCAACCCCGGTGCAGTGGGTCCGGCAGGAAGTTTGGCCTTGACGCAGGCCTCGGCGATTGTCAACTCCATCGGTAATCAAATGGACGTTTGGGCGGTGTATGCGTTTTAATTGGATGTATGTTTGACGGTCAGTATCGAACAGTACTGATGATGATGGCGGGAGAGTCGAAAGGCTGTCCCGCCTTTTTTATGCGATACAACGGTACAGGAAGCCAGTTTAATGTAAATGAGGAACCGCCGCGTCACCGTCCGGCAATTCCGGGTGTTGTAATTCGCCTTCGGCATTCGGAAAAAGCGGGGTGCCGCAGTCATCGCAATATTCCAGCGGCAAGCTGTTGCTGAGCACGGTGACCTTTCCCAAACCAACCAGTTCCTGTTCAATTTGTGTCAGGATATCCGTGTCTTCCTGCTCATTGTCAACCAGAGGCCACACCACACCGTGCAGGATATTCTGTTTGTTGAGCAGGGAAAAACCGATACGGTATTCCTCCAGAGTTTGATCGTAGCAAGGTGCCACGACCGCACGCAGTTCGGCAGGCGAAATCGCCAGTGTTTCACACAGATAACTGATGGCAGCACGCAATGAAAAAGGGCGTGCTTCCTGTTCCAGTTTGCGCCAGGCGCTAAAAAATGCATTCGGTAACAATGGACTGACATGGCAACCGGGCAAGAGTTGACTGAACCATGTGCGTGTATGGAGTTCCCACGCCTGCAAGACTTCATTGGCGGTGATGTCGGTTTGTTGCCAGCGAAAAATGGGGGCGCCTTTATTGACCAATACGGCAGCAAAGATGTAACGCACATCGGCAACATATTCACCGGCCTGGGCCAGCGTGTTGACATCGACTTGCAGGTCATCCTCCGTTTGTGCCGCAGCGGCCAATTGTTGCAACAACGCACGTGTTTCAATAAATCCTCGTGGCAATTGATCCGGGCTGTACATCACATCACACAATGCCAACTTCACATCACTGGCTAAAATCTGCTGGCGCAGATGCCCGCGTAATTCACCCAGACGCTGTGATTTAATGCGTCCGCTGGGAATGGTGTAACGCGACCAGGCCAAAATCGGCACTACCAGCAATACGGCATTGTGATCTTTGGATTCGGTGAGTGTTTCGGCATGACTTTCTATCATCAGCGCAAGCACATCACAGGCAGCGGGGTTATCAACCCACAGCGCATCCAGCGCCTGTTCCAGTGTTTCATTCATCTTCTTCTGGAACAGTCCGGTGATAAGCGTCACTGCCTGCGGTTGCCATGTATCGCGCTCAATTTGGCTGCCCGACTCAGTGATCGCAGTCGCCAAACGTACCAGTCTCGCGGCTTCCCTGCTTAATTTTATTGTGCCCGCAGCTTGTTTCATCATCATCCCTTACTGATTTGCACACCGGGTGTTCTCACCTTGCATGCAGTAGTCGCTGGTAGGTGTATTACGCTTGGCTTGGCACAGGCAGGGATAAAGCGAAACAGGCTCAATCCAGCTTTCCATGACAGTGTTTGTATTTCTTCCCCGATTGACATGGACAAGGTTCATTTCGTCCCGGTGTGGGTGCTGCAATAGCATTGGAGACAGGGGCTGACACAGACACGGCGCTGACAGCAAGATTTTCATTCAGTGCGCTTGCGTAGTCGGCATGCTGAAACTGGACATTACTCAGCGCCTCAGGTTCATCCGGTATGTCGGCATCGTGTTCCGAATGTAATTCTACCGTCATCAAGGTTTGTGTCACTTCCTGACGAATGACATCCAGCATACCCGTAAACAACTCAAAGGCTTCGCGTTTGTATTCCTGTTTTGGGTTTTGCTGTGCATAGCCTCGCAAATGGATTCCTTGACGCAGGTGATCCAGCGCTGACAGGTGTTCGCGCCAATGGGTGTCAATATTTTGCAACAAAATAGCACGTTCAAAATGGTGCAATGATTCCGCATTGCTGGCGCTAAAACGTGCTGAAGCCTGTTCATCTGCGCTGGCGATGATTTTGGCATGCAAACCCGCCTGATCAAGCTTGCTGTCCTGATCTAACCACTGCTGAACCGGTAAAGGCAAATGATATTCCAGATCCAGCGCGCGCTCCAGGCCCGACACATCCCAATCCTCTTCCATACTGCCCTGCGCGATATGTGCAGCAATCAGCTCATGCAGCACATCCGCACGCATGACAGTAATGGTTTCTGTGACATCCTGACTGTCAAGCAACTCATTGCGCTGCTGGTAAATCACTTTGCGTTGCTCATTTGAAACATCATCATATTCGAGCAATTGTTTGCGCATATCGAAATTGCGTGCCTCAACTTTGCGTTGCGCATTTTCAATGGCTCTCGTTACCCAACTGTGCTCAATCGGTTCGCCTTCAGGCATTTTGAGCTTGTCCATGATGGCACCCACGCGGTCTGCCGCAAAGATACGCAACAAAGAATCTTCCAGCGACAAATAAAACCGGCTTGAACCAGGATCACCTTGCCGACCGGAGCGCCCACGTAACTGATTATCAACACGCCGCGATTCGTGACGCTCGGTACCGATAATGTGTAGCCCCCCTGCTGCCAGCACCGCATCGTGCTGGATTTGCCAGGATTTTTTTAGCTCATCGATTTGTAATTGTTTGCTTTCCTCTGAGGCGTCAGGCTGGTTACGGATGATCTCTATCATCCGCTCAATGCTACCGCCCAGCACAATATCGGTACCACGACCTGCCATGTTGGTGGCAATGGTGATGGCACTGGTTTTTCCCGCTTGCGCAATAATCTCTGCTTCGCGTTCATGCTGCTTGGCATTTAGCACCTCGTGCGGCAACTTGGCCTGATGCAACATACCAGACAGATATTCATTGTTTTCAATGGATGTTGTACCCACCAAAACAGGTTGTCCACGCCGATAACAGTCGCTGATATCATTTAAAACAGCTTGATATTTTTCGCGCGCGCTGCGAAACACCTGATCCATTTTATCGATGCGAATCATGGGCCGGTGTGTGGGGATCACCACCGTCTCCAGACTATAAATCTGCTGGAATTCGTAAGCTTCAGTGTCCGCCGTACCGGTCATGCCGGACAGTTTTCCGTACATGCGAAAAAAATTCTGGAAAGTAATCGTTGCCAGCGTTTGATTCTCTTTTTGAATACTGACGTTTTCTTTGGCCTCTACCGCTTGATGCAAGCCCTCAGACCAGCGCCGGCCGGACATTAAGCGGCCAGTAAACTCATCCACAATCACCACTTCATTGTTTTGCACCACATAATGCTGGTCGCGGTGGTACAGTGCATGAGCCCGCAATGCTGAGTGCACATGATGCATCAGCACAATATTGGACGGTTCATACAGGCTTGACCCCTCAGCCAGCAAGCCGGCCTCGCTTAATAACTGTTCTGCGCGTTCATGCCCCTGCTCAGACAACGTGACACTGTGTGCTTTTTCATCTACCCAGTAATCGCCATCGGTGTCTTCAGTGGTCTGACGTTTTAAATGAGGAATGATTGTATTCATCTGTTGATAGAGCTCGGTGCTGCTTTCAGCCTGCCCGGAAATAATAAGCGGTGTGCGGGCTTCATCAATAAGGATGGAATCCACTTCATCCACAATGGCGAAATTCAGCGTGCGCTGAACTGTCTCTTCGCGCTGATACACCATGTTATCGCGCAAATAATCAAAACCAAATTCATTGTTGGTGCCGTAAGTGATGTCTGCGGCGTAGGCGGCCTGTTTTTCTTCCTGCGAAATTTGCGCCATGTTCACGCCGACCCGCAAACCCAGAAAATGATGCAAGCGCCCCATGGCTGCGGCATCCCGACTGGCGAGATAATCGTTGACAGTCACCACATGCACGCCCTTGCCTGATAAGGCATTCAGGTAGGCGGGCAAACTGGCCATCAAGGTTTTACCCTCACCGGTACGCATTTCCGCTATGCGCCCATCGTGCAGCACCATGCCGCCGATCAATTGCACATCATAATGACGCTGCCCCAACACACGAAGACCTGCTTCACGAACGGTGGCAAAAGCTTCGGGCAATAGTTGATCCAGGGTTTCACCGCGCGCATACCGTAATTTGTATTCCCCGGTCTTGTCACGCAATTGCTCATCCGAGAGCGCCTGCATGGCAGGCTCCAGCGCATTGATGGCTTGCACTTTGGATCGATACTGCTTGATCAGCCGCTCATTGCGGCTGCCCAATATCTTTTTTAACAATGATGAAATCATGAGGTTCGGCCAATTGGCATATGTTGCAACATAACGCGGTATGTTACCATATTCCACCCTTGCTTCCGTAGCCTTTGATGAGAAAGTTTACTTCCGGCGCCCAGCAGTTAGCGCGATTTTTAGATATCGACGACGGCCTGAATACGCTGTTGTGTCGGGTAACGGCCATACAGCGTATTGAACGAATTTGGCAAGGCATTGTGCCCGCGCCCTTGCTGTCCGGCACACACTTGGGGCAAGTCAGGGCAGGTGTACTGCATGCTTATTGTTCAAATGCTGCCACAGCGGGGAAATTGCGTCAATTGGCACCCAAACTGGTTCAGGCACTGGCTGTCGAACACATTTGCGTTGAATTGATCATTAAAGTACGCATCGTTTCCGGCGTTGTGCGTCCGCCACCGGCTGTGCAGCGCAGTTTGTCGACGACAGCATTAAAAGAATTAACGGGACTGCACGCAGATTTGCCGGAAGGCACGCTGAAACACGCGCTGGAGGACTTGCTCAAGCATGCTGCCAAACCAGCACATTAACCCGGGAACGATCGGGGGACAGCACGCAGGGCCGGATTCGCACTTCACACCCTTCGCGATACCTCAGGCGAGCGCACACTGCAACCGCCTCACGCCCTCCGGTGCGCTGGCTTCGTCAGCAAACTCCACATATTCCCACGCACTTTGGTCGTGCAGCAAGGTGCGCAGCAAGCGATTATTCAAAGCATGTCCTGACTTGTGCGCAGAGAATGCGCCGATAATTGGGTGACCAATCAGATACAAATCACCGATGGCATCGAGCACTTTGTGTTTGACGAACTCATCGGTATAACGTAAACCGTCACCATTTAAAACACGAAATTCATCCATGACGATGGCATTATCGAGGCTACCGCCCAAAGCCAGACCATTGGCACGCAACCATTCCACTTCCTGCATAAAGCCAAAAGTACGTGCGCGACTGATTTCTTTGACATAAGAAGTGTGGGCAAAATCCAGGCTAATCGCCTGACTGGATTTATCAAACACAGGGTGACGAAAATCAATGGTAAAATCAACCTTGAAGCCTTCATAAGGTTCGAATTTTACCCGTTTATCACCTTCGACCACTTCAACGGGGTGTTTGATACGAATAAATTTGCGGGCCACATTTTGTTCAACGATACCCGCTGATTGCAATAAAAAAACAAAGGACGAGGCCGATCCATCCATAATCGGCACTTCCGGACCATCCAGATCAACCCAGACATTGTCCACCGCAAGACCCGCCAATGCCGACATGAGGTGTTCTACCGTGGCCACACTGACCGAACCGTTCATCAGTGTTGAGCACAGACGGGTGTCCCCCACCTGCTCCGGATTCACTGCAATGTCAACCACCTGCGGCAAATCCATGCGACGAAAAACCACCCCCGTGTTGGGGGCTGCAGGACGCAGCGTCATACCGACCTTTGCACCGGTATGCAAACCAACACCTGTGGTATGAATGCTGTTTTTTAACGTGCGTTGCCGTATCATTTTAATACCCATTTTTGCGACGCGTAGAACTGTGCGTCGACGCACCACCCACGACACCCGAAATAGTGCCGTCTGTTGTGATTATAACGCGAAAACGGTTGATTCGTTGATGCGTGCAGTTTATCTCCAATGTTGTGCAACCCAAGGGTTAAGTCGATACTTAATCAGCCTGTTGACGTAAAAAAGCAGGGATATCCAAATATTCCATGCCCGACTGTTTTAACGCTTCCAGTTGGGCTTCGCGCCGGTTTCTGCGGAACACGGTCGGCTCACCCTCGTTCATACTGTGCTCACTGTGGGCGCCCGTGTAGTCATCAGTACCTGTTTTGACAATCATCGGTTTCGCTTGCTGGCGTGCCACTGGACTACCCAACCCTGTGGCCACAATGGTCACACGCAACTCATCGCCAATATTTTCGTCAATGACCGTCCCGGCAATCACGGTTGCCTCTTCAGCAACGAAACCCTTCACCGCGCTCATGACTTCCATGTACTCACGCATTTTGAGACTTGAAGAAGCTGTCACATTCACCAATACCCCGCGTGCGCCGGCTAAATTAATGTCCTCCAGCAACGGACTGGCCACAGCCTGTTGCGCAGCGATGCGGGCACGGTCTACGCCACTGGCCACGGCTGAACCCATCATCGCCATACCCATTTCCGACATCACGGTGCGTACGTCGGCAAAGTCCACATTCACCATGCCGGGGCAGTTAATCACTTCGGCAATACCCGCCACAGCACCATATAACACATTATTGGCAGCACGGAAGGCATCCAGCATGGACACGTCATCACCCAATACCTGCATTAATTTTTCGTTGGGAATGACAATCAGCGAATCGACATGACGGGTCAATGCTTCGATACCCGCATTGGCCAGTTTGACGCGCTTACCCTCAAACTGAAACGGTTTGGTCACCACGGCCACGGTCAAAATGCCCATTTCCTTGGCCACTTCAGCCACCACAGGCGCTGCGCCTGTACCCGTACCGCCACCCATACCCGCCGCGATAAACAGCATGTCTGCCCCATCGATCAGTTCAGCGATCCGCTCGCGGTCTTCCAAAGCCGCTTCACGGCCCACTTCAGGGTTGGCGCCGGCACCAAGCCCACGCGTGACAGAGCTGCCCAATTGCAGCTGGATTTTTGTCTTGTTACGCTGCAGTGCCTGTGCATCGGTGTTGATGCTGATAAATTCCACCCCATCAACGCCACAATCAATCATGTGGTCGACTGCGTTGCCGCCGCAACCGCCAACACCGATCACCTTGATCACTGCTTCCTGTTTTGTATCCATCATTTCAAACATGGTCTTCTCCTCGTGATTTGTAAAACTGTCCATTCATTTGGTTCAAAAATTTTTGAACCATCCTTTCATACGCTCGAACACCTGCTGTACAGACATCCCTGATAATTTCCCGCTTTGCCGCTTGTTGGGTCCTTCCATATCCGATAACAACAATCCGACTCCCGTTGCATAACGCGGATTACGCATCATTTCTGATAATCCGCCTGTGTAATGGGGTACACCTAGCCTCACGGGCATGTGAAGTATTTCTTCACCCAGCTCCACCATCCCTTGCATGCTGGCTGAACCCCCTGTAATCACAATGCCGGAACGCATCAACTCTTCAAATCCACTGCGGCGCAATTCTTCCTGTACCATTTCATACAATTCCAGTACCCGGGGTTCGATCACCTCTGCCAACAGTTGACGTGACATCTGCCGTGGCCCACGTTCTCCCACACTGGGTATTTCCAGCATGTCGTGTACGCCAGCCATTTGACGTAAAGCACAGCCGTATGCGATTTTGATGTCTTCGGCATCTTTAAGCGGGGTACGCAAGGCCAAAGCAATGTCATTGGTGATTTGATCCCCGGCAATGGGAATCACTGCGGTGTGACGAATGGCACCTTGCGTAAATACCGCAATGTCCGTGGTGCCGCCGCCGATATCGACCACAGCGACGCCCAAATCTTTTTCGTCTTCCGTGAGCACCGCCATGGCAGAGGCCAGCGGTTGCAATACCAGTTCGCGCACATCCAAACCGCAGCGGCGCACGCATTTAATGATATTTTGTGCCGCAGAAACTGCGCCCGTGACGATATGGACTTTTACCTCCAGCCGTACACCACTCATCCCCAGAGGTTCACGTACATCTTCCTGACCATCAATCAGGTACTCCTGCGGCAAAACATGCAAAATTTGCTGATCCGTGGGGATATTGACCGCCTTGGCCGTTTCCAGTACTTTGTTAATGTCCAGTTCGGAAACTTCTTTATCACGAATGGGTACCATGCCATGGGAATTGAAGCTCCTGATGTGACTGCCCGCGATACCTGTATAGACCTCGGTAATTTTGCAATCGGCCATCAACTCGGCTTCTTCCAGCGCTCTTTGAATCGCGTTGACAGTGGATTCAATGTTCACCACCACCCCCTTTTTTAAGCCGCGCGAAGGATGCGTACCGATACCCACCACATCCAGACGACCATCATCTGTCCACTGCCCGACCATCGCAATGACCTTGGAAGTGCCGATATCCAACCCAACGACCAAATTACGGTGATCTCTTTGTTTACTCATGACGTTTTTCCCTGTTTGTGCCCGTCAGTCGTGCTGACAGGCATCAATTGCACTGCAAAACCTTGTGGGTAACGCAGGTCCACACCGGCCAACGGACTCTGCAACTGTGCTTGCATCGCCGGATATAAACTTACCCAGCGCGCCAACCTGCTCATGGCTTGATCGTCCCGTCCAAGCGCGATCACGACACCATTGTCCAATTGCGCCGTCCAACTTCCCCGGTCATTTAAAGTCACCTCAACAGGTTGCCGGCCCAAAGGCATCAGGATGCGTGTCATGTCAGACCAAACTTGCATGACCTGCTCACTGCTGCCAGACGGCCCATAAAAATGGGGTAAATTAGCGTTAGTGGCCGCCATAAATACCTCCCCTTGTGTATCAACCAAACCCGCCTTATTCCAGTGCGCCAAAGCGTGGTGTTCCGTTAAGCGAACATCTAGTTCATTCGGCCATTTACGTCGTACATCCACGCTACGCACCCAGGGTAACTTTTCAAATCCATCACGCACCTGTGTCAAACTCACATGGAATAAATCGCCATGCACATACTCATGGATGACCCATTGCGTTTGTTGAGGGCTAACATGCTGGGTACCCAGCACACGCACCTGATCTAATTGAAACATCGGCAGTCGGGTAACCGCTGCAACCCCAAACCACAGCAATCCGGCCAGCACCAAACCCAATCCAAAAAGGAGGCCGGATTTAATCGACACAAGCCTGCTCCAATATTTTTAACAGCAGGTCGTCAAAAGCCAGCCCCGCAGCTTTGGCTGCCATGGGAACCAAACTGTGATCGGTCATGCCGGGGGAGGTATTTGCCTCCAGGAAATAGGGTTGTCCCTGCGGGTCCAGCATCACATCCAAACGCCCCCAGCCCCGGCAACCCAGCACATCAAAAGCCTGCTGTGCCAAGGCCTGAATGCGTTGCTCTTCTGCTGCCGCCAAACCGCAAGGCACACAGTATTCCGTGTCGTCGCGGATGTATTTGGCTTCGTAGTCGTAGTACCCTTTTGCGGGCCGCAAACGAATCATTGGTAATGTACTGCCGCCCAAAATGGCACAGGTGTATTCGGCATGGTCAATGCACTGCTCCGCCAACACCAGCGCATCGCATGCGGCTGCCCTGCACCAGGCATCAGGCAAATCAGCCAGTTGCGTCACGCGCGTCATTCCTATGCTTGACCCCTCGCGAGCCGGTTTGACAAACAGAGGCAAACCCAGCCTTTCCACGACAGCGGCCCAGTGGCTGTTCTCGTCCAGCAATACAAAATCGGGGGTAGGAATTCCTGCCGTTTGCCAAATTAATTTCGTACGCCATTTGTCCATTGCCAAAGCCGATGCCATCACGCCGCTACCGGTGTAAGGGATGTTTAACCAGTTCAATACCCCCTGTATCGTGCCATCCTCACCAAAACGCCCATGCAGCGCGATCATTACCCTGTCAAATTTTGCCGCTTCAAGCGCGACAATATCCTGTTCAGCCGGATCAAACGGATGTGCATCGATACCCATATGCAGCAAACCAGCCAGCACGCGCGCGCCACTGACCAGTGAAATGGCACGCTCTGCCGATTTTCCACCCATTAATACACCCACTTTGCCGTAAAGTTTCATACGGAAACCCCTGTTCGTTCGCCAATAATGCGTACTTCATGCACCAAATGTATGCCCGTTTGCTGCGCCACAGTTTCTTTGACTTGCGCCATGAGATCTTCTATTTCACTGGCCGTTGCCTGCCCAATATTCACAATAAAATTGGCATGTTTCATCGAGACTTGCGCCCCACCCAGCTGCTTGCCTTTCAAGCCACACGCCTCAATTAAACGCGCGGCATGATCACCTTCCGGGTTACGAAATACCGATCCGGCGTTGGCTTGCCCCAAAGGTTGACTGGCAATCCGGCTTCGTAACAGCTCAGTAATTTTGGCGCGCGAAATCCGTCCATCTCCAACAGGCAGCGAAAAATACGCGCCCAGAAACCATTCTTGTTGTTCGCGACATTTCGCTTCGACTTCCCGATATCCAATATGAAACTCGCTCTGTTTGCGCATGCGCACCCGCCCAGTTTTATCCACCGTCACCACCTGTGCCGTCACTCGCCAGGTTTCCCCGCCATAACATCCCGCATTCATTGCCAAAGCGCCGCCCACTGTTCCGGGTATGCCCGCCATGAATTCCGCTCCGGTTAAATCATGATTGGCGCAATAACGTGCCACCTTGGGTAAAGCCACACCAGCTCCGGCATACACACTGCCTTGCCCATCTTTCATCTGTTCCAGACGTAATTCGCGTAGTGCGCCATGCGTCCGAATCACCACACCCCTTAAACCACCATCTCGCACCAAAAGATTACTGCCCAGCCCTAACCAGTACACCGACGTTTCCGGTGGCAGCTGCTTAAGGAAAAAAACCAAATCCTCACTGTCAGCCGGTTCGTACATCATTTCTACCCGTCCGCCCGCCCGCCAGGACACATATTCCGCCATGGACACGTCATGGCGCAGACGCCCTCGCAGCCCCTGTGTTGATGGGATATTGGGCATCAAGTCAGCTAACGCGTTCATGCGCCATCGCCACAATTTCGGCGGGCACAGCGCCAATAGAGCCAGCGCCCATAATCAGTACCACATCGCCATCGCGCGCGTTGGCCAGCAGGGTGGCGGCCAAATTGTCAATGTGTGCGACAAACACCGGCTCAACCTTACCTGCCACCCGCACTGCGCGAGACAGCGCACGCCCATCTGCTGCCACGACAGGCGCCTCACCCGCCGCATAAACTTCAGCCAGCAGTAACGCATCCACGCTGGACAGCACCGCAACAAAATCTTCAAACAAATCCCGGGTACGGGTATAACGGTGGGGCTGAAACCCCAACACCAAACGGCGTCCCGGGTAGGCGGCGCGTGCAGCAGCAATGGTTGCACCAATTTCCGCCGGATGATGGCCGTAGTCATCAATCAAGTTGAATTGCCCACCATCAGGCAGGCTGATTGCCCCATAGCGCTGAAAACGGCGGCCTACACCTGAAAATTCAGCCAGTGCGGCAAGGATGTCGGCGTGCGGCACATTGATTTCCAATGCAATGGCAATGGCTGCCAGGGCATTCAACACATTATGTTCGCCTGACAAGTTCAACTCGACATCGAAGACATGCACACCCCCACCATTGCTCACGCTGAAACACATGCGCTCACCTTCAGCCCGTACCTGGGTGGCACGAAGGTCTGCGGGTTGATGAATCGCATAGCTGGTGACAGGTTTACTGATTTTCGGCATGATGGCGCGCACATTGGCGTCGTCCGCACACAAGACAGCGCGTCCATAAAAAGGGATGTGTTCGACAAACTCGACAAAAGCCTGTTTCAGCCGTTCAAAGTCATGGCCGTAGGTTTCCATGTGGTCAGCATCAATATTGGTCACCACGGCCAGGATCGGCATCAGATGTAAAAATGAAGCGTCGGATTCGTCGGCCTCTGCGACCAGATAGTCGCCTTGCCCTAAACGCGCATTGGCGCCAGCCGCCAGCAAGCGACCGCCGATCACAAAGGTAGGGTCCATGCCTGCGCGGGCCAGAATACTGGCAATCAACGAAGTGGTGGTGGTTTTGCCGTGAGCGCCGGCAATCGCAATACCTTGCCGCAAACGCATCAATTCTGCCAGCATGATGGCGCGTGGTACTACGGGGATCGAACGTTCGCGCGCCGCAATCACTTCCGGGTTGTCTGCCTGTACTGCTGTCGAGACCACAATGGCATCGGCTGCGCCGACGTGTACGGCATCGTGGCCCAAAAACACTTGCACGCCCAATTGCGCCAAACGGCGCGTGTTGGCATTATCTGCCAAATCTGAACCCGTGATGACATACCCCTGGTTGTGCAACACTTCTGCGATACCACTCATGCCCGCACCACCCAGACCAACAAAATGGAGTCGTTTAATTTTATGCTTCATTTTGCGGCCTCCCGGCATTGTTGTGCGACGGCAACCGTTGCATCCGGCTTGGCCACCTGTCGTGCGCGTTGCGCCATGTGGCGTAATTCGTGACGATCCAAGGCCATGAGGTGATCAGCCAGCATCTTGTCCTCCAATTCCGGCTGGGGAAGCAATTTGGCAGCGCCCTGCCCCACCAAAAACTGCGCATTCAGCGTTTGATGATCATCCACCGCATGAGGATAGGGCACCAGAAAAGCAGGCACCCCCGCGGCAGCCAGCTCGGCCAAAGTCAGCGCCCCTGCGCGTGTAATCGCCACATCACACCAGCCATACATGTCCGCCATGTCGGTAATGAAATCACGCACATCCGCGACCACGCCCACTTCGGCATAAAGCGCACGCAAACCTTCGACGTGCCGGCTCCCCGCTTGATGGATGACTTCAGGCCGCACAGCAACCGGAATACGTGCCAGTGCGCGAGGCACCACTGCATTTAATGCGGCTGCGCCCAGACTTCCGCCCACCACCAGCAAGCGCAGGGGGCCTGAGCGACCTGTTTTGTCGATGCTTGCCGCAGCTGAAATTTCTTTGCGCACCGGATTACCGAGCCACTGTGTGGGCTTGTTCTTGCACAGCAAAGGGGCATCATTGGGGTGCGTAAACGCTGAGGGAAAGCCAGTCAACACTTTCTGGGCCAGGCAAGCCAGGACCCGATTGCTTAATCCGGCAACAGCGTTTTGTTCATGGATCACCAAAGGAATACGCAACAGGGCAGAAACCAGCCCGCCGGGAAAACTGGGGTAGCCCCCCATTCCTAACACCACATCGGGCTTGAAATGCCGGATTGCACGCAACGCTTGAACCGTCGCACGTACCAATATCCCGGCGAACACCACTTTACGCAACACCCCTTTTCCACGCAAACCACCGATGCTTAAACGCACCATGTCATAGCCGAAAGGCGGCACAATGCGGGTTTCCATGCCATGATGCCCGCCCAGCCACACCACCTTCCAACCTTGTTGCGCCATCTCGCCCGCCACAGCCAACCCTGGGTAAATGTGCCCGCCGGTTCCTCCTGCCATCACCATCACAGTACGTGCCATCGCTATGCCCTTTTCCTGCCGAGTTTGAGGGCACGCGTTTCATAATCCACACGCAACAATATTCCCATCGCCACGCAATTGGTGACAATTCCACTGCCGCCAAATGACAACAGCGGCAGAGTTAACCCCTTGGTGGGCAATAAACCGACATTCACCCCGATGTTAATGCCTGCTTGGGCACCTATCCATACCCCTATGCCCATCGCGGTTAATGCGCTGAAATGACGTTCCAGCACAGCAGCTTCACGGCCAATCTGAAAAGCGCGGATGATCAACCAGGCAAATAATCCAATGACGACTGCCACCCCAACAAAGCCCAACTCTTCCGCAATGACGGCAAGCAGAAAATCGGTATGGGCTTCAGGTAAATAAAATAATTTTTCTATGCTGCCGCCCAGTCCCAGCCCCCACACTCGCCCGCGACCAAAAGCAATTAATGCATGCGACAACTGATAACCTTTACCGAAAGGATCCGCCCAGGGGTCCATAAAGCCCACAATACGTTGTAAACGATAAGGCGAACTCCAGATCAGGCCGACAAAACCAATAACGGACATCACCAACAACCCGATAAAAATACGCAGATTTAATCCGCCCAAAAAGAGTGTCGTCATGGCAATCGCAATAATGACCACAAAAGCGCCGAAATCAGGTTCGCGTAACAACAAAAACCCGGTGAAAAGGATGGCCACTAACATCGGTAAAAAACCCTGTTTGAGGTTGTGCATCAAAGCGGCCTTGCGCACAGCGTAATCAGCCGCATAGAGCGCCGTAAACAGTTTCATTAATTCAGAAGGTTGCAAATTAAATACCAGCAATGGCAACCAGCGTTGGCTGCCATTCACATTTCGTCCTATTTTCGGCACCAGCACCAGCGTGAGCAAGACCAGGCCCGCCACAAATAGCCAGGGGGCAAGCCGTTGCCATTGCAGCATGGTCACCATTCGAAAAGCCATAAAACCGGCCATCAAACCTGCGGCGACATAGCCCGCTTGCCGAATCAGGAAAAAATTGGCGTGATAGCCCGTTGCCTTACTGGCCTCTGCGGTATCAATGGAGGCGGAATACACCATCACCAGACCAAAGGACAGCATGGTAATCACCAACCAAATCAACACATTGTCATAATGCGTTTCGTGATGTTTTAAATTGTTTGCCATGCTCATCACACATGCTCCTGTGCGAGATGTTTGACAGCGGCAATAAATACTTGTGCACGGTGCGCATAATTGTCGAACATGTCAAAACTGGCGCAGGCGGGTGACAGCAGCACGGCATCACCCGGTTTGGCTTGTGCATAGGCCAAAGCCACTGCGTCTTCCATATTTTCAGCGCGTAATATGGGTACGCCAGTACTGGCCAGTGCTTGCGCAATCAATCCGCCATCCCGCCCAATTTGCACCAGGCCCGTGCAGGTGTTCATGGCTTCAGCCAGCGGTGAAAAATCCTGCCCCTTGCCTTCGCCGCCCGCGATGAGCACCAAAGGTCTGTTCATTCCTTTTAAAGCAGCGACGGTCGCGCCCACATTGGTGCCTTTAGAATCGTCATAAAAATCGACATCCGCAACATTTGCTACCCATTCCACACGGTGGGCCAAGCCACCAAATTCGCGCAAGGCTTGCGCCAAAGGGGCATCCGGCAGACCTATGGCATGGCACAGCGCCCAGGCAGCCAGTGCGTTGGCCACATTGTGTTGGCCTGCCACGCGCAAATCTGCTGCGGGCATTAAGTGCTGGCTACCACGGCATAAATAACCTTCCTGCAAACCAAATTCATCTTCATTTTTGGCTGGTGATAAACCGAAACTCATCTGACGGTGATCTGAATGAGCCCACTGAACGCTGAACGCATCATCGCGGTTAATGACCTGCACCCCGGCCCCCGCATAAATACGCGCCTTGGCTGCCGCATAAGCATGCATTCCGGGGTAACGATCCAAATGATCCTCACTGACATTCAGCACCGTTGCTGCTGCGCTGTGCAGGCTGTACACCGATTCCAGCTGAAAGCTGGATAATTCCAGCACGAACACGTCTGTTTGGGGATCCTTGTCCAGCGCTTCCAAAACGGGAATACCGATATTGCCGGCCATCTGGGTGCGCAAACCTGCCGCTTCGCACATACTGGCCACCATGGTGGTGACTGTACTCTTGCCATTTGACCCGCTGATGGCAATCACCCGTGCCGTACTGGGCAAAGCCCGTGCAAACACTTCCACATCGCTCCACACCGGCTTACCCGTTGCGATGGCTGTCTGAATCAGGGGGTGAGAAAGGGGGACACCGGGGCTGACCACAATGTATTGTGCCCAAGCCAGGTCTTCGACTTGCCATGCACCCAAATGGACGACAACTTCCGGACACTGTTCGCGCAAGGCAGGCAAAGCCGAAGGCGTTGCAGACTGGTCTGCAACGCACACTTCTGCGCCGCGCCGAACCAACCAGCGCGCAGCAGCCAACCCGCTCGCACCCAGGCCAAGTATCAGTACCTGCTTTGCATTCCAGTTCATTGCTTGTCCGGTATCCATATCGTCATCTCAGTTTCAGGGTGGATAAACCAATCAGCACCAGCATCATGGTAATAATCCAGAATCGAACCACCACCTGAGTTTCTTTCCAGCCTTTTAATTCAAAATGATGATGCAGGGGTGCCATACGAAACACCCGCTTTCCCGTTAATTTGAATGAGGCCACCTGTATCACCACGGACAGGGTTTCAATGACAAACACCCCTCCCATAATGAACAGCACAATTTCCTGGCGCACAATCACCGCCACCACGCCCAAAGCGGCGCCCAGTGCCAATGCGCCCACGTCGCCCATAAATACCTCGGCAGGGTAAGCGTTAAACCACAGGAAAGCCAACCCTGAACCGGAAACTGCCGCACAAAAGACCCCCAATTCACCTGCGCCGGGGATATGAGGTTCTCCCAAATAATGGGAAAACACGGCATTCCCGGCCACGTAGGCGAACACGGCCAGCGATGAGGCCACCATCACGGTTGGAAGGATAGCCAAGCCATCAAGGCCATCGGTTAAATTCACGGCATTGCTGGAACCGACAATGACAAAATAGGTCAATGTGACAAAACCGACTGTTCCCAACGGGATGGCAATGTGCTTGAAAAACGGTACAATCAGCTCGGTTTGTGCTGGCAATTGAGTTGAATAGGCGATATATAATGCGGCGCCGAGCCCCAATGCCGATTGCCAAAAAAATTTGCTGCGCGCTGAAAGGCCTTTGGGGTTGCGGTGGACTACCTTGCGGTAATCGTCCACCCATCCGATGACACCAAATCCCAGCGTGGTCAACAGCACCACCCAGACATAGTGATTGGACAGATCGCTCCACAACAGCGTGGAGATCGTAATCGAGACCAAAATGAGGGCACCACCCATAGTTGGGGTACCTGCCTTGATTAAGTGTGTTTGTGGGCCATCATTGCGCACCGATTGACCAATTTTCATTGCCGTCAGGTAACGAATAACGCCGGGGCCAACCAGAAAAGAAATTCCCAGGGAAGTCAAAGAGGCCAACACCGCACGCAGGGTAATGTAATTAAAGACATTGAATGCGCGGACTTGGCCTGACAAGGATTGAAACAACCAGAGCAACATCAGATCACCTCCTCTAGCTGTTCGACCACGCGTTCCATATGCATGAAACGGGAACCCTTTACCAACAGCGTCACGTTGTCGCCGAGGTGTGCTGACAAAGCTTGTACCAGCGCATCCGCATCATTGAAATGTTGGGCAGACGCACCAAATTGCGTGACGGCCGCCTGGCTGGCCTCGCCCAGCGCGTACAAACTGTCCACATGACAGGCTTTGGCATAGCGGCCTATGTCGGCGTGCGCCGTGACACCGGCCTCACCTAATTCACCCATATCGCCCATCACCAATATTCGTATGCCCGGTGATGACGCCAGCACATCAATCGCGGCACGCATGGATTCCGGATTGGCATTGTAGGTGTCATCGAACAGGCGCGTACCCTGTTTTCCCGTTTTGAACTGCAAGCGCCCTTTGGGTGCGTGAAACCCTTCTAATCCTGTGCGCATGGCGTGTATTGAGATACCAAGCACTTGTGCTGCGGCCAGTGCTGCCAGCGCATTCATCACATTGTGCCGCCCAGGAACCGGCAAACAAATCGCTAACTCCGTATCGAACAGGCGAATTTTTATGTCACTGCGGTCTTCATGCAGAAGACAAGCCACGGCGTGAACCTGTGCTGTTTTACCTGAATCTTCGCGTATTGAAAAAGCCACAACCTGACGCTGGCCGGCAAAATCCCGCCACAGTTGGGTGTAACGATCATCTGCATTGAGCACGACGATGGCTTGTGCTGGCGCGCCGAGGATAATTTCCCCTTTCGCTCTGGCCACAGCTTCTGGCGAACCCAATATGCCGATGTGTGCGCTGCCCGCATTGTTAATCAGCACGACTTCTGGTTGCGCCAAACCCACCAAATAGGCCAATTCACCAGCATGATTCATACCCATTTCAATCACGCCAAATTGGTGGTGCGGGCATAATCCCAATAAAGTTAATGGCATACCGATGTCATTATTGAAATTTCCTTGCGTGGCCCATACCTGATTTTCACCGACGGCCGCACTTAATATAGCGGACAGCATGTCTTTCACGGTGGTTTTTCCGCTGCTGCCCGTGATCGCGATCAGTCGTGCGGGCATCCGTTTACGCCAATACGCAGCTAACTGACCGAGGGCCAAACGGGTATCTTCTACCACCACCGCAGGACCGGTGACCGGCGCACTGCGCGCATCCACCATCACAGCTGCCGCGCCGGCATCCAATGCAGCCTGCGAAAACTGGTGTCCATCGAACCTGTCGCCGCGCAATGCGACATACAGATCACCCGTTTGAAGTGTTCGACTGTCTGTGCAGACCCGATGACATCCAGTTTCGGCACCGCGCAGTACACCGCCCGTAGCTTCTGCAATTTGGCTGGTGGTTAATCTGTTCATGAGTAGATCTCCAGGGCACGTTGCGCGTGCGCATAATCCCAAAAGGGATGTTTTATCCCGGCAATTTCCTGATAACGCTCGTGCCCTTTGCCCGCAATTAACACCACATCACCCGCTTGCGCTTGTGCAATACTTTGCGCGATAGCACTGGCTCTGTTCACTTCCACCCACTCATTTCCCGACATCCGTGTACGCATCGCGGCGATAATGGCATTGGGGTCTTCGCTTCGCGGATTGTCCGAAGTCAGGATGACATGGTCAGCCCCATACGCCGCTATGGCACCCATTTCAGGGCGTTTTCCTGCATCACGATCACCGCCACAACCGACAACGCAATAGAGATGTCCTGAGCCCGACACCAATTCACGCAAAGTCTGCAAGACGTTCTCAAGCGCATCGGGGGTGTGCGCATAATCAATGACCACCCAAGGCTGATTTTCACCCCCCAAGATTTGCATACGGCCCTCAGGCGCAACCACATTAGCCAGATGTTCGACCGCCTGATCCAGGTTCACACCGCTGACCAACAATGCGCTCAGTACGGCCAGCAAGTTACTGGCGTTGAAACGTCCCAGCACCGGCGCGCGCAGTTGAGCGGCGCCCCAGGGCGTGTCGACTCGCAAGCTTAAACCTTCCGCCGACAGATGTAATTCGCTGCCGCGCACAGTGGCTTGACCAAAACCGTAGCTCAGTATTTCGGCAGCACCCTGTGGCTTGTGCATCAAGCTTCGGCCAAATTCATCGTCCTGGTTGATGACCGCATAACGCAGGCCGGACCAATGAAACAATTTGGCTTTTACCGCGGCGTAATGCGCCATATCGCCATGGTAATCAAGGTGATCACGACTTAAGTTAGTCAGAACGGCCACATCAAAATGCACTGCATTGACGCGCCCCTGGTCCAAGCCTTCTGAAGACACCTCCATCGCGAGCGTTTGAACACCTGCCTGACGATAGGCGGCCAGGGTGGCTTGCAGCACTGCGGCATCCGCCGTGGTGTTTTTGCTGTCTGTTAAATTGGGATAAATTCCGTTACCCAGCGTGCCCAGTACCGCCGTGCGGCGCCCCAATTTATTTAAACTCTGCGCAATCCAATGCGTACAGGACGTCTTGCCATTGGTACCCGTCACCCCGATGTTCCATAAATGGCGCGATGGTGCGCCATAAATTTGTGCAGCGATCGCACTGATGTGCAGTTTCAGTTGGTGCACCGGCACATTGGGTACTTGAGCCAGAGCGCTGTCCCAAACGTAACCTTCTGCATCCCACAACACGGCTTCCGCCCCTGCTTGCACTGCAGCGGCGATATGCTGCCGACCATCCTGTTTGCCGCCTTGATAAGCGGCAAACGCCATACCTGGCCTGATTTGCCGGCTGTCGGTGCTCAAACCGTGAATGACCGCGCCCTGATGCGTCAAAGCAGCCAAGATGGCTGCTGCATCGGGGGGATTTGTGATGTGGGTTGCGTTCATCTCGCCCCCACCGCAACAGTCACACCTGTTTTTGTACTTTCAGGCGGCGCCAATGCTTTGTCAGGCGGCACATGAAGCAAGTGCAAACTGTCTTCCATCACCGAATGAAACAGAGGTCCGGCTACGACGCCACCATAATATTGACCTGCACTGGGTTCGTCGATCATGATGGCGACAATTAATTTGGGGTCGCTGACTGGAGCAAAACCAACAAATGAGGCAATGTAACGGTTTGACGCATAACCGCCATGATCGGGTTTATGCGCGGTACCCGTTTTCCCCGCCGTACTGTAATCATCCAGATTCGCCAGGGGTGCAGTGCCATCTGCCGTCACCACATTCGTCAACATGGTTTTCATCTCATCGGCACTTTGCGCAGAAAATACCTGGTCACCGGCAGGTATGCCAGTGGATTTGACAAAACTGATGGGCTTTAACAGGCCATGATTGGTGAACACGGTGTATGCGCGGGCCATTTGTAACAAACTGACAGACACCCCGTTACCATACGACATGGTTGCCTGATCAATGGGTTCCCAGTGTTGCCAGGGGCGTAGCGTGCCTCTGGCTGAACCTGGAAATACATTTTCCGGCGGCACACCAAATCCGGCATCATGTAATTTTTGCCAAAAGTATGGGGGTGCTAAAGTCAAAATAATTTTTGATGCGCCCACATTGCTGGATTTTTCAATGATCTGGGAGACCGTTAATACCCCTTCCGGGTGAGCATCATGAATCCAGTATTTGCCCACCTGCCATTTCCCGCCTGTCGTGTCGATGGTGCTGTCAGGCCGATACTTCCCCGTATCCAATGCGGCGGTCAGCGCAACCGGCTTCATAACGGAACCGGGCTCATAAGCGTCGGTGACTGCACGATTACGCATTTGCGCTGGTTTGAGTCCAGTCAGGTTGTTTGGGTTGTATGACGGGGCATTGACCATGGCCAATACTTCGCCCGTTTTTGCATCCAGCATAACGAGTGCACCGGCTCGCGCTTTATTGGCAATCACTGCCGCCTTCAATGCACGGTATGCGATGTATTGCAAACGCATATCAATGGATAGCTGCACATCCTGTCCGGGCTTGGGCGTTTGAATACTCTGCACATCTTCAATGATATTGCCATGCCGATCCAGCAGAACCCGCTGGCTACCTGGTCGACCGGCCAGCGAATTGTCCAGACCCAGTTCCAGTCCTTCCTGACCATTGTCATCGGCACCGGTGAAGCCCAACACAGCACCCAAAGATTCGCCAGAGGGATAATAGCGACGGTATTCGCGCTGTAAAGACAAACCCGGGATATTGAGTTTGGTGACATCTTCAGCCTGATCAGGTGGAAGATGTCGTTTGATAAAGACAAATTCATGTTCCGTGTCTGCCAGCCTGGCACTCACCTGCCGCGGTGTCATTTGCAAAACGCTTGCCAGCTGGTCGCGTTGCGCCGTTGTCATCTGGATATTGGAGGGATTGCACCACACGGACTCTACAGGCGTGCTGACAGCGAGTATCTCCCCATTGCGATCACTCACCATGCCGCGATGCGCGGGCAAAGGCACCACACGACTGGTGAGCGCGTCGCCCTTGCGTTGCAGAAATGTCTGATGTAATACCTGTAAATACACCGCTCGTCCCGCCATCATGATTAACCACAACAGAATCAGCACCAGGATCAATGTGCTGCGCCACTGTTTCAGATGCAATGACAATAAATGCCCAGAGGGGTGCTCTATGCGCTGCATCACGGATGAAATGCGTGCAGCTGTGCCGCCGTCACCACCCGCATTTGGCGCGCATCAGGTAATTGCATTTGCAACTGCTCGCTGGCTATTTTCCCAACCCGCGCATGCATCGCCCAAGTGCTTTGTTCCAATTGCAGCCGACCCCATTCTTCATCCAGCTGAATTTGTTGGGACTGCGCCTGTTGCAAGCTGATAAACGCCTTCCGCGCCTGATGCTGACTTTTAATGAGTGACAAGGCGCACAGCACCACCGTTATCAACAAAACAAGCTGCCAGCGCATCAACATGCCATCCCCATGATATGTCTCATGACTTCACCATTTCTATCGTACGCATCACGGCACTGCGAGCACGCGGATTCCTGGCAACCTCTGCTTCCGATGGGCGCACAGCCCGCCCGATCAATCTCATGCCAGGCGAGGGGATCTGGTCAGCGCGTAACGGCAATTTCGCGGGCATCAGCGGGGGGTTGCTGCGCTGGCGCATAAACCGCTTCACCAACCGGTCCTCCAGCGAATGAAACGCAATTACCACCAATCTTCCTCCTGTAGCCAAACGATCCGCTACCAATGGCAAAGTTAACGATAACTCCTCAAGCTCGCGGTTGATGTGAATCCGTATAGCTTGAAAGGTGCGTGTGGCCGGGTTTTGTCCGGTATCACGCCCCGGCATGACAGCCGCGACCAAGTGCGCAAGCTGCTGCGTGTGTGTAATTGGCACACGCGCTTGTTGTGCAACAATCGCTGCTGCAATGCGCCTAGCATTCCGCTCTTCGCCATAAGCCCAAAGTACCTCTCTTAATTCGGTTTCAGTGACCTGTGCCAACCATTCCGCTGCCGTCAACCCGGATGTGGTATTCATGCGCATATCCAGTGGCGCATCGAAGCGGAAACTGAATCCGCGACTTGCCTCATCCAGCTGCGGGGAAGACACCCCTAAATCCATCAGAACACCATCCAGCGTGCCCACACCCAAGCGATCAAGCTGCGCACTCACCTGGTCAAACCCACTGTGACAGATGCTAAATCGTGGGTCTTGCCATTGCTGGCCCACCGCCACGGCTTGAGGGTCTTTATCCAGCGCAATCAAACGACCCGCCGATCCTAACCGCTGCAAAATTTCCTTGCTGTGTCCGCCTCGCCCAAAGGTTAAATCGGCATATACCCCGTCTGGACGTATATTGAGCGCATCGACTGCGGCATCTCGCAGTACGGTTTCATGGTTATTTTCGCCACTCACAAACTAAAGCCGGCCAGTTCTGCAGGCATCTCCGCATCTTTAAAACTCAAGGCCAAATCCATTTGGTCTTGCCAACGCTGCTCGTTCCATAATTCAAACTTCACACCCTGCCCGACCAACACTGCATTTTTGTCCAGACCGGCAAATTCCCGCAACATGGCGGGTAACAGAATTCGGCCTGTGGCATCCAGCTCCAAATCAGCTGCATTTCCGACCAATAAGCGTTGCAGACTGCGTGTTTGGGTATTGAAACTGGAAAGGCTATTGAGCTTTTTTTCAATCGGTTCCCATTCAACCAATGGAAACATCAGCAAACATTTACTGGGGTCTGCTGTCACCACCACACGGCCATCGCCTTGCGCGAGCAGCGCGTCACGGTACCGGGCCGGCACCATCAGCCTCCCTTTGGTATCCAAATTCAACGTGCTCACGCCACGAAACATCATTCACCCCTTACGTTGTTACCATTTTCCCACTTTTTACCACAAAACACCACTTATCACCACTATAGTGAATTACTTTGTGTTGGTCAAGCAAGTGTTATTTTTTATGCGTGCTGCGAAAATAGGCGAAGTACAGGATTAAGCAGTGATATTTATTCCCCGGCATGGCGTAAAAAACGCTATGTGAATTGGGTGATTAGCGTGAAACTCGCGTCGCGAGACTTCGTTTGTCTGGCTCTCCCCTGTAGGGAGAGCAAGGAGTAAGGGGAAACGGGCATGGCGACCGTGCTGTTTCATCATTTGGGGCGGTAATTTGCCATGACCGTCAGGACGGGAATGTGTATAGCATGGGGATGCAGAAACAGCGTGGAGTTTTAAACCAGCAAAGCAAAAAGATAAGCCTCACGCCGCATTTTATTGTTGCGGAGCAGCATTTAAAGCTTTTTTCTGTTGCTGGTAACGATCAAAATCATTTCCCTTTGGGCAATCGGCTGTGGGATTTTTTTTGCATTGTAACTGACTATAACCCTGAACTGCCTGATAGATCGTGCGTTGTATCGTGTCAATACTGCATCCCAATGTGAGGCTCAAACCTATGCCACTCAGCAAGTTGGCACAATACTGCAATTTAAATATGCGCAATTGTTCTCTCCCTGCAGCGGATGATTTAAAGTTTTTTGGCGCACGCAACCCCGCAAAAACAACCACATGACTCCGACAAATTGATCAACTGTCGCACTACTATTGTTTTTGATATTGCCGCACTGAACCACCACCAGTCTGACGTACACGTTCAAAGAGACAAATGGCCAGCGCAGCCGCTGCGTTAAGCGATTCCATGCGCCCTGGCATAGGAATGCGCACAGCCTGGTGGGTAGCGGCACGAAGGTCTGAAGACAGGCCCGCGCCTTCGTTGCCGAAAGCAAATGCCACATGGCCGGTCAAATTACACTCGTACAGGCTGTGGTGCGCATTCAGGGCGGTGCTGTACACCGTTCCGGAAAATTCCGCCGCGATGACGGCGAGGTCGGCGCGCTCCACCAGATGAAGCGAAAAATGCGCGCCCATTCCGCCACGCAGCACTTTGGGTGACCAGACATCGGCACAACCTTCGGACAAATAAACGGTGTTCACACCTGCTGCAGCGGCACTGCGTAACATCGCACCCAGATTACCAGGGTCCTGGATGTGTTCAAGCAATACTGAAAAATGCGGTGCAGGCAAATGAATGCCTGTGGGAATAGCGATCAGTGCCATGACCCCGCTGGGTGTTTTGACCGGGGAGAGCGCCGACAGCAATTGAGGCGTCAAGACACTGATGGGCACTTGCGGGCAACGGGTTTGCCAGTGCATCAAGGCTTGATTGTCGGTCACCAGCAAGTGGATGGGACAACTCCCGCCGGCCAAATAAGCCTCGATTAAATGTTCGCCGTCGAGCAAAGTTTGTCCTTTTTCGCGGCGCCGCTGCACCGAATCGGCCAAGTGTTTCAACGTCTTGAAAAAAGCATTTTGACTGGACTCAATGGAAATTGTCGTGGTCATGCCAAACCCGGTAATAACGCACGCAAACCATCGGCAAGAAATTGTATTGCCATGGCAGCCAGTATCAGCCCCATGACACGGGTGGCGATATTGAGCCCGGTCGTGCCAAGTCGGGCACCGATCGGTTCGGCCAACCGCAACACGCCCCAAACCACCACCCCCACCAACACACAAGACAGGCTGAACAGAATTTTATCCAGCAGGCTCGCTGCCTGATGTGCCTCCACAATGACCAAACTGATCGCGCCTGGTCCGGCAAGCAGCGGGATAGCCAGGGGCACCACAGAAATATCCGCTTTGAACTCAGCTTCCGTTTCCTCCGCGTCGGTATGACGTGCCGGGCTGGTTTTGGCATGAAACATGGCAATTGCGATCAGCAAGACCAACAACCCGCCCGCAACACGAAAAGCCGGGATGCCAATACCAAAAAATCCCAACACATGATCCCCCGCCCAGATCGACAACAGCAAAATCACCACCACCGCAAATGCGGCTTTGCGCGCCGTGCGACGCATTTCCTTGCTGGGTCGGTCGGCACTCAGGCTGAGAAAAACAGGAATAGCCCCCAGGGGATTCAGGATGGCGAACAACCCCACCAAAAACTGGATTTGCCCGATAAAATAAGGGCTGAGAGACGGCAATGCAGTATTCATAAACCCCCCGCTATCTAACTGCGCCGCCAGGTGGTGCCTTGCGGGCTGTCTTCCAGAATGATGCCTGCGGCCAACAACTGCTGCCGTATTCGGTCGCCTTCCCCGTAATCTTTGGTCTGCCGTGCCAGTTGCCGTTGCGCAATCAGACCCACAATATCCTGCTCACCCATGGCGCACCCATTGAGTTGCTGCAAGTGTTGCAAGGGTGGGCTCTGTAACAAACCCAGTACTGCGCCCAAGCCCTTAAGCAGATTGGCGGCACGCGCAGAACGCGTTTTATTGATCTCGCCCGCCAATTCGAACAACACGGCCAGTGCCTGCGGGGTATTGAAATCATCATCCATCGCCGCTTTAAACCGCACGGCTTGAGGCGCTTCCCAGTCGATATTCTCTGTTTGGGGTGACACCTCTCGCAAGGCTGTGTACAAACGATTCAATGCCTGGCGCGCATCTTCCAGATGAATGTCGGCGTAGTTGAGCGCACTGCGATAATGGGCGCGCAAGATGAAGAAACGCAACGTTTCTTCATCAAAATTTTGCAACACTTCGCGCACGGTGAAAAAATTCCCCAGGGATTTGGACATTTTTTCATTGTCTACCCGCACAAAACCGTTGTGTAACCAATAATTGGCCAGTGTACAGCCGTGCGCACCCTCGGATTGAGCGATCTCATTTTCATGATGCGGGAATTGTAAATCCTGGCCACCGCCGTGCAAGTCAAAATGCGGCGACAAATAATATTCGCTCATTGCCGAGCATTCGATATGCCAACCGGGGCGACCTTCACCCCAAGGTGATGGCCAGGACGGCTCACCGGGTTTCGCCGCTTTCCATAACACAAAATCCAGCGGGTCGCGTTTATAGCGGTCGATTTCTACCCGTTCGCCCGCGCGCAATTCATCCAGCGATTTGCCTGACAGCTTTCCGTAACCAGCAAAGGCGTGAACGGCATAATAAACATCGCCGTTCTCTGCCGCATAAGCCAGACCTTTTTCGATCAAATCCTCAATAAGCCGAATCATGCCGGGGATAAAATCAGTCGCCCGAGGCTCGTGAGTGGGTGGCAATACATTTAACGCCGAAGCGTCGGCTTGCATGGCAGCGATATAACGCGCTGTCAATGTGGCAATCGATTCGTTATTTTGCGCGGCGCGATGAATGATTTTATCATCAATATCTGTTATATTTCGCACATAATCAACATGATAACCAGACTCTCCCAGCCAGCGCACAATCATGTCAAATACCACCATTACCCGAGCATGACCAATATGGCAATGGTCGTAAACTGTCATGCCACACACGTACAAACGCACCTGCCCCGGAACGATGGGCACAAAAATCTGCTTTTCGCGCCCCAGCGAATTGTATATTGCTAACATAAACACACCAAATTAAGCATTTCGGTTTGAATCAAGCCGATATTCTTGTTAGAATCGACAGGGAAATTTATCGGCCAAGTATATCACAGTGAAAAAAATCTTCTTTTACGCCACCATGCTGGCAACGGTCCTGGTGTGGGTGCCTATAGCACGCGCTGCCCCAACACCCGGGCTGCAAGCCATCAACGCGCTGTTTAAGCAAGGTCAATATACGCAGGCACTTGAACAGGACGATGCTTATATCAAGCAAAATCCCAAAGATGCTCAAGCCCGCTTTGTAAAAGGCTTGATCCTTGCGCAGCAGAATAAAACCAGCGACGCCATTGCAGTATTTACGGGTTTAACGGAAGATTTTCCCGAACTGCCTGAGCCCTATAATAATTTGGCCGTGCTTTATGCGGGCCAGGGTGATTATGACAAGGCGCGTAATACGCTTGAAATGGCTGTGCATATTCAGCCCGGCTATGCGGTTGCGCACGCCAACCTGGGTGATTTATATGCAAAAATGGCAGCTATCGCTTATCACGAAGCGATGCAACTTGATCCCAGCAATCCCCATTTGCACATGAAACTTTCGTTAATTGATGAAATATTCAAGCCGAATGCAAACCTTTGCCCGGGAAACACCGGCCGAAGCACGCCTGTTAACAACATGATGCCGACCACGAAACCCGCATCAATGCCCACTGTGATGCCAGCAACCCAACCCATCACAACACCGGTGAAACCTGTTCAGAACACAACTTTCTGATTTCTGACAGAAATTCTTTTTAACCCGAATGTTGCATGAATTTCACTTCCCAATTTAAACCTTAAGGAGCTGCTCAAATGATTAAACTGCACACCAATTACGGTGACATCACCCTGCAACTCGACGCGGCCAAGGCCCCCAAAACGGTCGCCAATTTTTTAGCTTACGCCAACAGCGGTTTTTTTGAAAACACGATTTTTCATCGGGTAATCGATGGTTTTATGATTCAGGGTGGCGGTTTTGAACCCGGGATGAAACAAAAAGACGTTGTGGCAGCGATAGAAAATGAAGCGGCGAACGGATTACGTAATGATTGCTATACCATTGCGATGGCACGCACTTCAGATCCCCACTCGGCAACAGCACAGTTCTTTATCAATACAAAAGACAATGGTTTCCTTAACTTCACCGCGCCCAGCGCTCAGGGATATGGCTACTGCGTGTTTGGCAAAGTGACTGAAGGCCAGGAAGTGATTGATAAAATCTCCAAAGTAAAAACCGGAAGCCGCGCCGGACACCAGGATGTACCTGTTGAGGATGTGGTGATTGAGCGTGTCGAAGTCATTGCTGATTAGCACGCATTCATACATCACCTGGACAAGCGATTGATCACCCCCCCCTGTCAACATAAAACCATGCACTGTGTGGCTGAAGGGGCACCCCATTCTGGCGAAATCCGGAATTCACATAACGAGGTGGGGAAGTGGATGCCTGCCCCTTCCAGACTGACTGCCCCCAGGTCAATTGACCTGGGGCCTTATGAATGAGCCGCTCATGTCACACAGCTTGCTGATTTCAGATTTACATTTAAATAATCAGGAAGCCGGATTAACCCGATTATTTGAGCATTTTCTCACCCATATTGCGCCGAATGCCGAAGCGCTTTACATCTTGGGCGATTTGTTTGAATACTGGCTGGGAGATGACACGCTGGATTTGCCCTTGCACCAGCAAGTATGTTGTGCCTTGCGCCAACTCAGCGACTCTGGTGTGAAGTTGTTCTTCCTGCACGGTAACAGGGATTTTTTGCTTGGCGCGCGTTTTGCTGAAACCTGTGGTGCCAGCTTTTTGCCCGACCCCAATTTAATCAATCTTCACGGCGCAACCAGTTTACTGATGCATGGGGACACCCTGTGCACCGATGATGTGGATTATCAAGCTTTTCGCCAGCAGGTGCACCAACCGGCCTGGCAGCAACAGTTCCTTGCGCAAACGCTATCGACACGGGTGGCCCTGGCGCAAACGGCGCGCGAACAAAGCACCGCGGCAAAACTGAACAAATCGGCCAGCATTATGGATGTAAACCCGGATGCTGTGATCAATATCTTTCGGCAATATGGCTATCCGCGTCTGATCCACGGTCACACGCATCGACCTGCCCACCACCGCCTGACGGTGGATGGGCACGCATGTGAGCGTTGGGTGTTACATGATTGGCATGGTACTCAGGGCGGCTATTTGCGTTGTGATGAGCAGGGTTGCCAACTCATCGCATTGCATACACCCTAACTGATATTCAGACCTCTTTCCAAATCCTGACGAATATCCCGTACAGATTCCAGACCAACCGCCAGGCGCAATAAACCTTCACCCACGCCTGCTTCGGCCCGCTGTTCAGCACTCAAGCGGCCATGCGTGGTCGTGGCGGGATGGGTGATCGTGGTTTTGGTATCGCCCAAGTTGGCCGTAATGGAAACAAGACGGGTGGCATCGATCACTCGCCAGGCGGTTTCTCGTCCGCCGCGTACCGAAAAAGCAATGATAGCACCCCCAGCGGACTGTTGTGCGGCCGCCAACGCATGCTGTGGATGCGACGTCAAACCGGGATACCACACTTGCTCAATCAGTGGGTGGGATGCCAACCACTGCGCCAACACCAGGGCGTTCGCTGAATGAGCAGCCATGCGTAAAGCGAGCGTTTCCATGCCTTTCAGCAGGACCCAAGCGTTGAATGGACTTAAAGCAGGTCCGGCAGTACGCAAAAAACTGTGTATGGGATCAAGTAATTTGGCATTGCCAAGCACCGCGCCGCCCAGCACACGGCCTTGCCCATCCAGATATTTGGTGGCCGAGTGCACCACGATGTCTGCACCCAACCTGAGTGGCCGTTGCAAAGCTGGAGAACAAAAACTGTTGTCCACCACCAGCCGGATATTCGCATCGCGTGCCAACGCGGACAAGGCCATGATGTCACTGATTTCGGTTAACGGGTTGGACGGTGACTCAACAAAAAACAGGCGCGTATTGGTCTGTATTGCTGCGTGCCATTGGGCAACATCCACCGCTGAAACAAAGCTGATTGTGACACCAAAACGGGCAATGACGTTGGTCAGCAATTGCATCGTCGAGCCAAAGAGTGAACGCGAAGCGACCACATGATCGCCCGCAGACAACAAACCCATCAGCGTTGCCAAAATGGCCGACATACCTGATGCAGTGGCCAAACAGCGTTCCGCCCCTTCTAACGCAGCCAGACGTTCTTCAAACATGGTTACGGTAGGGTTATTGACCCGCGAGTAAATATACCCGCCTGGTGCACCAGCAAAGCGATCAGCGGCCTCTTGTGCGTTGGCAAACACAAAGCTGGATGTCAAAAACAGCGCCTCACTGTGTTCATTGAAACCACTGCGGGAAATCCCCGCCCGCACCGCCAGTGTTTCCATGTCGTAATCGGGCAGATTACGCTCTTCAACGAAATTGTTGATGTTTTTTGTCATGCTCGTTCCTTGCTGTTCCAATTTTTTGCGATGAGGTTGCAACGTGACATCTGACCCGCTCTGGCCAGAATACCAGGAAGCCTGCCGGACTGAAAAGAATCCAGCTGCAAGTCCGGCAGGCCCCTAAGGCTTTACTTTTCCGGGGAATTTTGGCACCGGCACACCCAGTTGCTTCAATTTTCGATAAAGATGGGTGCGCTCAAGACCTGCCAATTCAGCGGCTCGATGGACGTTCCCCCCTGTTTGCGCAATCAGGCGCGCGAAGTATTGTCGCTCAAACAAATCTCGCGCCTCACGTAAAGGCAAATCAATGGTCGCACCCAAGGACACCCCCGACGCGTCCATGATTGCAGTTTCCGAAAGGGCAGAGGCAAGGTACTTGTGATCAGGGTTAAGTGCTCTGACCAGGTGTTCTGGTTGATGCAACATAACAGGATGTGCCTGAGCATGTTGTAAGCATTTACTCACACTCTCAAGCAGTTTTTTCAAAGCAATGGGTTTTTCCAAAAACCCCACCGCACCGATTTTGACTGCCTCAACTGCCGTATCAATTGTGCCATGTCCAGACATCATCAGCACTGGCATGGTTAATTGGCCACCGTCTTTCCATTCCTTGAGCAAGCTGATGCCATCCATGTCCGGCATCCAGATGTCAAGCAATACCAGGCGCGGACGTAACTGGTGCTGTATTGCCCTCGCCTGGATTGCACCGTCTGCCGACACAACCTCATACCCTTCGTCCATTAAAATTTCGGACAACAGCTCGCGGATACCAATTTCATCGTCAACAATCAAAATTTCTTGGGCCATTGCGTCACCTGCTTATTGATTAACTTGCCAACCCATCATCCACCACCCGCAAACGTATACAGACTATCACGCCACCTTGTGGCGCATTGTCCAAACTGATCGTGCCGTGATGCTCCTCGATGATTTTTTTAACGATCGCCAAACCCAGTCCTGTGCCTTTGGACTTTGTTGTGGCATAAGGTTCAAACAACCGTTCTCTCACCTGTTCCGCCAAACCGGCACCATTATCACTGATGGTCAATAACACCTCCGATTGAGAAAATGTCGTGCTCACGTGAATAAGGGGTTCAGCAACATCTGTCACAGCATCTTGCGCATTTTGCAATAAATTGTGGATCACCTGGCGCAATAATTTTTCATCCCCCATGATTTGGGGTAAGGGTCCTCCCAGCTCTAATTGTATTGATTTTTCGCCGTTATACAATTCCAGCACATCGCGAATCAACCCATTTAAATCGACGGGGAGCAGGTGTGCGTTGAGTGGTCGGGCGTACTCCGCAAAAGCATTCACCATGGCTTTCATGGCTGAAACCTGTTGCACGATGGTCTGCGTAGACCGATGCAAAGCTTCTGCATCTTGCGGAAGCAGTTTGCCTGTAAGTTTATGCTCAATACGTTCCGCCGACAATTGAATCGGTGTCAAAGGGTTCTTGATTTCATGTGCCAAACGACGCGCCACCTCACCCCATGCCGCATCCCGTTGTACGCGCAACAAATCCGTGATGTCGTCAAACACCAATACCGACCCCCCTTCCATGCTGCTAGGCAATTTCGTACCATGAACCAGTAGCACACCCCCATGTCCGGCATGATTAAAGCCAAGCTGCTGTTGCCATTCACCAGAAGGCGTTTGTTTAAATTGAAAAATAAGCGCATCCGCCAACTCGGACAAGTGCGGTGCGGCAATCCCCCATTGATAAATCTTTTTACCTTGCAGGTGATGGGCCTGAACCTGCAAAATTTGCTCTGCGGAAGGATTGATGCTCCGCACACGCATGTGTTCGTCAAACGTGATCACCCCTGAGGTTAAATGCGCCAGAACAGCCTCCAGGTAAGCGAATGATTTTTCAATCTGTGCGCGCCGATCTTCCGCCACATTACGCGCATCAGCCAGTTGCCGGGTCATCCGGTTAAAAGACAGCGTTAACATTCCCAGCTCATCCCGGCTGCTTACAGGATGCATCTGGCTAAAATCGCCTTGCGCGACAGCACGCGTGCCCTTGGCCAAAGCACGTAAAGGCGCTGCAATTTGCTCGCTAATCAGGAACGCAAGTGCGCCGGTCGTGAGCAAAGTGAGCACCATGGTTAAAGTTAAGGTCATGCCATACAATCGTTTGAGCCCGAGGCGCGACAGCAACAAGGACTGATAATCCTGGTACGCCAATTGTACCGCTTGTGCATCGTCAGCCAATTTGGTCGGTACGGGTTGGAGCAACTGCAACACAGGTATCGTTTCCGTTAATGACAATAAATTAACGGGTACCATGACGCGCACCACTAAACCTTGACCTCCCATCGTTTCAATACGTGAATAAGGGTGCTGTTGCCGCACTTGGGCTAAAACTCGCTGATCGGGCGTCGGCGGCAAGAAACGCCTGCCACCCGAAACGGCGAGCAAACGCCCTCCTTCACCATACAAAGCGGCTTCTTGCACCCCATATAAATCACGCAAGCTATTGAGCTCACTGGCTTGTTTGTTTCCTGGAAGCTCTGCCAGATGCAAAGCCATGGCATCAGCCTTGTCATTCAAATCGTGCTGTAGCGTATCCAGAGTGGTTTGCCCGAGATTAAGACCACTTTCTAACGCCCTGTCGACCTTGACGTCAAACCACGATTCAATACTGCGGGATAAAAATTGCACAGAAACGGTGTAAACCACTGCACCCGGCAAGACCGCCATCAATCCAAAAACCAATAACAGCTTGACAGTTAGCTTGGCGCCGAACTGTCCGGCCCGTATTCTGCGATGCAATTGCCATATCTGGAAGGACAGCAGGCTGAGCATGGCCAGGGATAAGGCGGCCGTAGCGCCCAGGAGCCAAGGGAAATCACGTGCAAAAAAAGCGGTGTTGGCGCTTGCGCTGGATAACACATAAATCAAGCTGGCAACGGCGATAAACCCAGCCAGAACAAGGTATTTCATGGCGTCATCGTCCACACCAGGGGCGTAGAATCAATCCCCCAACGTCCGGTTGCCATGGCGTTAATTTGTATGGGTTTCGGGAGCTCTGAGGTGTCAAGTTGCATACTCAATGTGGCGCGATAACTTGTTGCAGTGTTGAGTTTGTCTCGCGCGATCACTGGCCAGCCATCAATCGTCCCCAAGATAGTTAAGGCTTCGTCCAGCGAGTCCACGCTACGCGCCCGCATGTTGACCCCCGAGACAAAATATTGCCGTAACAGGGTGTTATAAGACAGACGGGTGACACGGCTTAGGTGAACCAAAGAATCTTGAAACCAGTACCAACGCGGTTCAGAAAAATCAAAATCAGTGATGAAATACAGGGAAATACCATGATTTAACGCGTCTTTTAGCATAGGCGTCAGCACCACCGAAAACTGCGCATTGAGCACGTATTGCTCATTCACCTGACGCAATTCGGCCGATTTAATTTGTATGCCTTCAGCCATGGCGGCCTGTGGCAGCACGGTCAGCACACAAATTAAGCACCCCATCGCCACATTGAGTATGCGGTTAAGTTTTTTCCAGCAAGGCATAAAAAAATCCATCATGTTCTTCACCAGGCAACAATTGCCCCGCGAGCTTGTTTGATGCCTGGTATCGTTCAGTTAAGTGCAACTGATGAGCATTGTCATGGCGCTTTAAGAAGCTGTCAATCTGCAATTGATTTTCCTGCGGAAAAACGGAGCAAGTCACATACAATAATTTTCCGCCAACTGCCAGGCATCCCCACAGTGCCGCCAACAACGTAGCCTGCTGATGCACGAAACCGCTGATGTCTTCCTCGCGCCGCAACCATTTGATATCAGGGTGTCGCCGCACCACGCCCGAAGCCGAGCACGGCACATCCGCCAAAATCCGGTCAAAATATTTTCCATCCCACCATGTTTCCGGTTGCCCCGCATCGGCAGCCACACATTGCGCATGGCATTGTAAACGTGACAAATTTTCTTCCACCCGTGCTAAACGCATCGGATCACGGTCCACGGCGGTCAATTGAATATCAAACAACTCAAGCAAATGTGCGGTTTTACCACCCGGTGCACAACAAGCGTCCAACACGCGCTGTCCCGGCAGCACCTCCAAATAATGGGCGGCACGTTGCGCGCCCGCATCCTGGACCGACACCCAACCTTCTGCAAATCCAGGTAATTGCTGCACGCCAACGGGATGGGTCAGCTTCACCGCTTCATCACCGATACTGTGTGCATCAATCCCGGCTTGCGTCAGTTGTAACAGATAATCCGTGACCGCTATTTTTCGCGTGTTGACGCGCAAAACAAAAGGCGGATGTTGATTTCCCGCGTTTAAAATAGCCTGCCATTGTTCCGGGTACGCATGGCGTATCGCATCAATCCACCAAAATGGGTAATTCCACTGCGCCACCAGCGCTTGTGCGCTGGTCGTTGAACCACTCTCTTGTGCCGGGTTATCTATCCAAACACCCTCACTGGCATAGCGACGCAGGGCTGTGCGCAATATGGCATTGGTTAAACCCCGCGCCCAAAGATGCAATTTGGCTGCAGCTTCCGTTGCCTCGTTGACGGTGACATGCGCCTGCTTGGGACGCAAACGCAATTGTTGCAATGCAACCAACAGGAGAAAAGCGATCTGCCTGTCCCGTAAGGGGCGATCAATCAGCGTGTCGCGCAAAGCGCACAAGCTGCCATATTCCCGCAAACAACGGTAGCTCATGTCCTGTACGGCAGCACGCCCGAATTCTGGTTGTTGCGCCAACACGCGATTCAGGTTCTGCCCATCGTCGATCACGGCTTCGATGACCTGTGCGGCACGGACCAGCAATTGCCGTAACGGCGCTTGTAACACCCCGGATTTATTCATCGCGCCGCCAACCCCATCCACACATGCACCAATCCCCAAAGGCCATAACTCATCACCAACAAACCTGCCCCCATCCGCACCACTTTTTGTCGCCGCCAGGCCTGCAGGTGCTTGGCAAACCATCCCATGGCCAACAAGTTTGGCAAAGTGCCCAAACCGAATGCCAACATACTCATTGCTCCGCGTCCGGCACTGCCACTTGCCAGCGCTGAGATCAACACCGAATACACCAGGCCACAGGGTAACCAGCCCCACAGCAAACCAGCTACAACAGCCTGTCCCGGATGGCGTACTGGTAATACACCTTTCAGGCGGGGTTGGAGTGTACGCCACAACCTTCCGCCCAGACGCTCCAGCCACAACACAGCTTGCGACAAGCCTGCCAGATACAAGCCCAACAACACCAGCATCACGTTAGCCAAGCCAAACAACACCCGCGAAACAGGAAAAAAATCATTTAGCAACAAGGTGCTTGCGCCCACCAAACCCGCCAGCGCACCAGCCAAAGTATAACTGATCAACCGACCCGCGTTGTAACCCAATAATATTGGCCATTGTGCCCGCCCGTTGGGCGAGGAAAAGGACAGGGCGGTAACAATTCCACCGCACATGCCGACACAATGCACGCCACCCAACCAGCCAATCAAAAAGAGAGAAGCCAAACTGTATTCAATCATCGCTGCCAATCTCCGACATGCATGGATGTTCGTGCTTTTGTGTGCCAGCCACGCCGATTTTTGCACGCATGACCCATAACACAAGCACAATGACCGGCAAGCTCATGGCGGCAGTGGCAGAAAAAAACAGACCATACCCATACGCATCAACAAACTGACCAGAAAATCCTGCTAAAAATTTAGGCAACAACAGCATGACCGAACTGAGCAGCGCATACTGTGAGGCCGAGTAAGCCACGTTAGTCAGGCTGGAGAGATAAGTGACAAAAGCACTCGCCGCTACGCCACCGGCCAGATTATCTGCGGACACTGTCCAAATCAGGTCGGGCACATTGTGCCCTTGCCCGCTTAACCAGACAAACAGCAGATTGCCGAATAACGACAACACCGCACCCAACAATAACACCCGCATCATCCCCCATCGAGCCACCAGCACGCCGCCCAAACCCGCCCCCAATAAACCCATTAAAACGCCATATACCTTGGAAACAGTGGCCACTTCAGCCTTGGTATAGCCCATGTCGACGTAGAAAGTATTGCTCATCACCCCCATGACCACATCTGAAATACGATACACCGCAATGAGCCCCAAAATTAACATCGCTTGCCAGCCATAACGACGAAAAAAATCTGCAAATGGCGCAATAAATGTGCTCGCAAGCCAGGGGCGAATGGCATGATATCCAGGGAGGGTTGTGACGATTTTCTTTGTATAGTCCGGCTCGCCGACCCAAAACGTAGCGAGAACACCGACACCCATTAAGCAAGCCATCAACAGATAAGCATGTTGCCACGGCAATAAGGCATAACCGGGTTGTGATCCCGTCCACCAGGCCGCAACCCCTAATGCACCAGCACCGGCCACAATCATACCCAAACGGTATCCAGCCTGATAAGCCGCTGCCATGACACCCTGCAGCGACAGATCAACTGCTTCAATACGCCAGGCATCCAAAGCAATGTCTTGCGTCGCGGAGAAAAATGCCACCCACATCGCCCAGTGCACCATGCGCGGCAGATCGAGCACTGGATCAGTGTGAGCCATGCCCAACAGACCTGCCGCGATGAAAATTTGCGTCAGCAATAACCAGGCCCGGCGACGACCCAGCCAGTGCGTCAGACCAGGCAAGCGCAAATGATCAAGCAACGGCGCCCACAACCACTTTAATCCGTACGCCAAAGCCACCCATGACACATGCCCGATCGCAGCACGATTGATCCCGGCCTCACGCAGCCAAAATGACAGGGTGCCCAAGACCAACAGCAGAGGCAAGCCAGAAGAAAAACCAAGCACCAGCATACCTCGCACACGCGGTTGTCCATATAGCTGAAATACGGTACAAAACCTGGTCCAACGCTCACGCATAGTCGTAATCGACGATCATCGGTGCATGATCGGAAAATCGTTGGTCTTTATAGACACTTGCCGCTTTGGCCTTCATAGAAAAGTCAGGCGTGGCGATTTGGTAATCAATGCGCCAACCCACGTTGTTTTCCCATGCCCGCCCACGATGCGACCACCATGTATAGGCTTCGCTTGTCGCCTCAGGATACAGATGGCGATATACATCGACCCAGTGAAGTTCGTCAAACACAGTGCTCAACCATGCGCGCTCTTCAGGCAAGAACCCGCTGTTTTTTTGGTTTGACTTCCAGTTTTTGAGGTCTGCTGCGGTGTGAGCGATATTCCAGTCGCCACACAGCACGATATGCCGCCCCTCAGCTTGCAGCGCCCGCAGGACAGGATAAAATTCCGCCATAAATTCAAATTTAGCTGCCTGACGCTCTGCGGAACTCGATCCTGACGGCACATAGACTGAAATAACGGACAGGTCACCAAAATCAGCGCGCACATACCGCCCTTCGCTGTCGAATCCAGGGTGGTCTATTCCCGTTGTGATCCGGTCTGGTTGACGACGTGAATAGATTCCCACGCCAGAATAACCTTTTCTCTCCGCATAATGAAAACAGCCGTAATAGCCTTTCGGTGCAAGCATGGCCTCACTCATATCGGCAGCCTGCGCTTTCAGTTCCTGCACACAGATAAAATCAGCCTGCTGTTGCTGCATCCATTCAAAAAAACCCTTGTTTGCCGCAGAGCGGATACCATTCAGATTAGCCGTTATAATACGCATTTGTTTCTTTCGAATTTTATTGATCATGCCCGACTTCAGACAACAATTTTTACGCTTTGCCGTCGAACAGCGTGTGCTGCGCTTTGGCGAATTTACCACTAAAGCCGGGAGAGTTAGCCCTTATTTTTTTAATGCAGGTTTGTTTTCTGACGGAATGAGTCTGAAGCAACTGGGCGAATTTTACGCTAAAGCGATCCTTACCTCAAAAATTCAATTTGATGTGCTATTTGGCCCTGCTTACAAAGGTATCCCGTTGGCGAGCACCACAGCGATCGCACTGGCTGCGAGCGGCCACAATGTGGCCTGGAGTTTTAACCGCAAAGAAGCGAAAAACCATGGCGAAGGCGGGCAGTTGGTAGGTGCGCCACTGACCGGACGCGTATTGATTATTGATGACGTGATCTCTGCAGGCACATCAGTTCGCGAATCCATAAACATTATCCATCAGCACGGCGCCACGCCTGCTGGCGTCGTCATCGCTCTGGATCGCATGGAGCGCGGCGCAGGCACATTGTCTGCTGTGCAGGAAGTCGTACAAACCTACGGGATACCCGTGTTTGCCATTGCCACGCTTGATGACCTGTTGACCTATTTGCAAACCGGGACGGATGTGAAACAATATCTTGCAGCCATTTTGAATTATCGTTTGATTTATGGTACGGAGACATCGTGAAAACTCACCTCTTTTTCATCATTTGCATCGGCTTGCTCGCAACAGCCTTCAGCTCTACAAGTCACGCTGATATTTATAAATGGCGCGATGCCAATGGGGTCCTGCATTATGGCAATACACTGCCCGCTCAGGCTGCCGGATCTGCAATGACGACTTTTGACAACCATGGACAGGTTGTCACCGAAACTGCTGCGGCATTAACGGATAAACAACGTCAAGCTTTGGCCGCTAAAAATGCTGAAAAAGAAAAACGACTTCAGGCACAACAGGCACAACAACGCAGCGACAATGCTTTAATCAATACCTACACGACACCGCAGGAAATTGATGAGGCACGTGACCATAATTTGGCATTGACACAACTGATGATTGAAAGTCTTAACAGTCGGATGACGCCATTGCTGGCAAAGCGCGCCAACCTGATTAAAAACTCGGGAAGCAACGTATCGAAAAATCCTAATTACGTGGGTAATGAAGCTGAAATTGCAA
The DNA here is from genome assembly GCA_021786845.1 of Pseudomonadota bacterium. Lineage (GTDB taxonomy): Bacteria > Pseudomonadota > Gammaproteobacteria > Burkholderiales > Sulfuriferulaceae > Sulfuriferula. The sequence continues at coordinate 71,954 of JAJYMO010000049.1, forward strand.
GCTTGCAAGCTCAGTTGACCCAAAATCAACAAGCATTGGTCAGCACTCGTCAAAAATACAACCAGGAAAAGGCCCGTTATATTGAACTAACGGGGAAAATGCCTGCGCATTAGGGTT